>PLTC01000261.1 GCA_003165295.1 Rhodospirillales bacterium
ATCGTGAGTGCCATGCTGGGCGCGCCCAGGGTGAAGGACGTGCGCGGCTTCTCCGATTTCGGCTACTCCTATGTCTACATCATCTTCTAAGACGGCACCGACATCTACTGGGCGCGTTCGCGGGTGCTGGAGTATCTCAGCTTCGCGGCGAGGCGCCTGCCTGCCGGGGTGACCCCGGCTCTGGGACCGGACGCCACCGGCGTCGGCTGGGTCTATCAGTACGCGGTGCTGGCCAAGGACCGCACGCTCGCCGAGTTGCGCACACTCCAGGACTGGTTCCTGCGCTACCAGCTGGCCAAGGCCGGCGGCGTCGCCGAGGTCGCCGGGGTCGGCGGCTTCGTCCAGCAGTATCAGGTGGTGGTGGATCCCCAGAAGCTGCAAGCCTACAGCCTGTCCCTGGACAAGGTCACCGGCGCGATCCGCAACAGCAACCTCGATGTCGGCGGCCGGGTGATCGAGATGGCCGAAACCGAGTATGTGGTGCGCGGGCGCGGCTATCTGCGCGGTATCGACGACCTGGAAAAAATCGTGCTCAAGGTCGAGCGCGGCGCGCCGGTATTGCTGCGCGACGTGGCGCGGATCGAGATGGGACCCGACGAACGCCGCGGCCTGACCGAACTCAACGGCGAGGGCGAGGTGGTCAGCGGCATCGTTCTCCAGCGATTCGGCCAAAGTGCTCTGGAGGTCATCCGCAACGTCAAGGCGCGCATCGCCGACCTTGCGTCCAGTCTGCCCTCCGGGGTCGAGATCAGGTCGGTTTACGACCGCTCCGACCTGATCCTGCGCGCGGTCCAGACGCTCCGCCATACCCTGATCGAAGAGAGCGTGATCGTCGCCCTGGTCTGCATCGTGTTCCTGATGCATGTGCGCAGCGCGTTGGTGGCCATCCTGATGCTGCCGGTGGGCCTGCTGATCGCGGTGATCGTGATGGAGCAGTTGGGCCTGACCTCGAACATCATGAGTCTCGGCGGCATCGCCATCGCCATGGGCGCCATGGTCGATGCCGCCATCGTGATGATCGAGAACGCCCATAAACGCCTGGAGCGGGCACCGCCGGGCGTGCCCCGGGGCGAGGTGTTGATCGCCGCGGCGTGCGAGGTCGGGCCGTCGCTGTTCTTCGGCCTGCTGATCATCACCGGCTCGTTCCTGCCGGTGTTCACGCTGGAGGCCCAGGAGGGCCGGCTGTTCAAGCCGCTGGCGCTCACCAACACGCTCGCCATGGCCGGCGCCGCCTTTCTCTCGGTCACGCTGGTCCCGGTCCTGATGCAGATCTTCGTGCGCGGCAGGATCATGCCCGAGGCCAGGAACCCGCTGAACCGGCTGTTGATCTGGCTCTATCGGCCGGTGATCCGGCTGGTGCTGCGCTGGAAGACCCTGACCATCCTGCTGGCGCTGGCCGCGCTGGCCGCCAGCGTCTGGCCGATGCGGCAACTCGGCAGCGAATTCATGCCGACCCTCAACGAGGGCACGTTGCTCTACATGCCGACCACGCTGCCCGGTCTTTCGATCACCAAGGCCGGCGAGTTGCTCCAGACCCAGGACAAGATCATCAAGAGCTTCCCCGAGGTGGACTCCGTGTTCGGCAAGGCCGGACGCGCCGGTACCGCCACCGACCCGGCGCCGACCGAGATGTTCGAGACCGTGATCAACCTCAAGCCCGAGGAGCTGTGGCCGGCGGGCATGACCATCGACACGCTGATCGCCGGGATGGACGAGGCGCTCCAGATGCCCGGGGTCAGCAACGCCTGGACCATGCCGCTGCGCGCCCGCATCGACATGCTGTCCACCGGCATCCGCACGCCGATCGGGATCAAGGTGTTCGGCACCAGCCTCGACGACATGGACCGGGTCGCCCGCGAGATCGAAACCGTGGTCAAGTCGGTGCCGGGCACCACCAGCGCCTACGCCGAGCGCATCGTCGGCGGCTACTATCTCAACATCGACCCAGACCGCGACCAGCTCGCGCGTTACGGCCTGACCATCGGCGACCTTCAGGAGGTGATCCTGACCGCGCTGGGCGGCGAGACCGTCACCACCACGGTCGAGGGCCGCGAACGCTTCGGCGTCAATGTCCGCTACCCGCGGGAGTTGCGCAGCGACCCGGACGCCATCGCCCGCGAGGTGCTGGTTCACACCGCGGACGGAACCGCGGTGCCGCTGGGGCAACTGGCCCGGGTCAGCCTGTCCCAGGGACCCGCAACCATTCGCACCGAAAACGCCCTGCTTTCGGACTACATCTACGTCGATATCCGCGACCGCGACCTCGGCGGCTACGTCGCCGAAGCCCAGAAGGCGGTGAGAGAGCAGGTCAAGCTGCCCCCAGGCTACTTCATCCAGTGGAGCGGCCAGTTCGAGTACATGGAGCGGGCCAAGGAAAAGCTCAAGATCGTGGTGCCGGTAACCCTGCTGATCATCTTCCTGTTGCTGTACCTCAACTTCAAGCGCATCACCGAGACGCTGATCGTGATGCTGTCGGTGCCGTTCGCGACCATCGGCGGCATCTGGCTGCTGTGGTGGTACCATTTCAACATCAGCGTCGCCGTCGCCGTCGGCTTCATCGCGCTCGCCGGCGTCGCGGCCGAGACCGGCGTGGTCATGCTGATCTACCTCGACAACGCCCTGAGGGAGCATCGCGCCCGGCGGCTCGAAGCGGATGAACCGTTTCGGGTGTCGGACCTTTATGAGGCGGTGATGGAGGGCGCAGTCGACCGGGTGCGGCCGAAGATGATGACGGTGTGCGCGATCATGGCCGGCCTGCTGCCAATTCTGTGGAGCACCGGCACCGGCTCCGAGGTCATGCAGCGCATCGCCCTGCCGATGATCGGCGGCATGATCTCTTCGACCATCCTGACCCTGATCGTGATTCCGGCGATCTACACCCTGATCAAGGAGATCGGCCTGCGCCGAGAGATGCGGCGGTCCCCATCAAAGACTCCTCGGCGCGAGGTCCCGGCATGACCGTGAAAGGCCCGGTCGGCCCTTTGAACCCATGAGTTTTGGAGGTCAAGGAGGCGAGCCTCCCTGCGGGTACAGGGCAGAGCCCTGCAAAATCAAAACACATGCACGATCCTGGCGCCTATGGGGCGTCGCCGCCAAACCCCCGACCAGGGCTTTGCCGGACCCACCAAGGGCAACGGCCCTTGAGACCGGCATCGTCTTCTGAGCCGAAAGGCTGGAGTGGACAATCCGGCTCCCGCCTGCTCTCACCGATGTCGTACTTTGTCATAGAATCGGCGATGTCCGTCATCACCCGGTGACTTTTTGGCCCGATACCTCTTCCCATCGGACCGATCTTTTCGTCAACCCGTCGGTCGGGAGGAGAACATGCTTAAATCGCTGAAAATTTCCGCCATGCTATTTGGGGCCGTCCTGCTGGCGAGCGGCCCGGGCTTTGCTCAAAACACGTCGACGCAGCCGGCCGGTCAGGTCGCACCGCCGGCCGCCGGTTCGGCCCAGGCGCCGGTTCACAGGGTCAAGTGTGGCGAGGGCACCTATATCGAACCGATCCACGGCCATGAGGTTTGCGACGATCCGGCGACCGGCCGCGAGAGAATGATCACGCCTTCGGGCAAACACGACAAGATGTAATAAATCTCAGACGCCATCATGCGACCCGGGCGTAACCTGGACATAATAATACTCGCATCCAGGTTTTCGTCCCGGGCCATCAGGTCGAGTCACAGCACAGAACACAGGCGGTATTTGTTTACAGGGGATAGTTGCGTCGATGGGGAGAACGAATTTCCTGTTTCCTTCTTCCGGGTTGCGCCGCCGTCGCTGTTGCCGCCGCCTGTTCGCCCGCCTTTGCCGATACCGTGCCGGAAAAGTTCGACATCAAGCTCGGCAGCGATGCTTATTTTACCGGCGGTTACGTCGGGCGGAGCGCCGCTCCTGCCACGCGCTTGCGCCTTCTGGTAACGCCGCGGGCTCAGGCCGACAACGGCAGGCAGTACGGCGCCCGTCTGCGCCTCAGAACCTGGATGCCGACCGGAATCCTTCCGGCTACCGCACCGCGGGTTCGGGAACCGATCCCTTCGGCGCCGTCACCACGTCCGCCGCGCCCAACGGAACCGATGTGGCCAGCGGCAATGCCAACCTGATTCTGTGGAAGACCATCGTCACCTTCTGACCCGGTTTATCTGTCACATCCTGGAACCATCCTCCGATCATGTTGCGAAAGTGTTGCAAAGGAAGACCCATCATGCCCCGTTTTCTTTACATCTCTGCACTTACCCTCGCTCTGTTGACTTTGGTTACGGTCGCTCCGACGTTTGCCCTGGCGCAAATGCAGATGAACGGCCACGCCCATGACTCCGCCATGCCTGCTCCCTCGGGTGCGGCGGGCACTACCGGTAGGGTCAATGCCGTCGACGCCGGCAAACACACGATCAATCTCACCCACGGCCCGATTCCGGCACTGGGCTGGCCCGCCATGACGATGGATTTCGGTACGGCACCGTCCGTCGACCTTTCGGGCATCAAACCGGGAGACACCGTCGCCTTCACGGTGTCGATGACCCCGGATGGCATTTATCGTATCGACACCCTGAAGCCGACCAAGTAGGCATTGATCCGACATATCCCGCGCAAGTGCGGGCCAGAGTAGTTTCCAAGCCTGTTTCAGCGGGTTTGCTGTGTCCGGTAAGATTGCCGGCGGCGTGATGTCGGGCGTTATGGACCCGAGATGCCGCCGCCGGAACGCGGATGGAACACACCGTCCATGTTCTTGGCACACTCCCCTGGTTGCTGCTCGCGGCGTGCCCGTTGATGCACCGCCGTTGCCCGTGCGTCCCTCCGGTCGGGCTACGCCCCATGATAGGGCCGGTCGGCCTTTTGCACCCGTCCCCTTTGACAGCTCCTCAACCGGCCATGGTCGTGGCGAGAACCCGGGCCGGCGAAGTGCGCTGCCGCTTCCTTATTGGGTGATCGCTACGTAAAATAGTAGGCAACCCTGTTGTCCGGCCCCCGCCTGCCGACGTTCAACGCATTGAAACACCCCTGCCTTTTATGGTACTCCGCCTTCGTCTCCTGTAGCGGAGCGACCAACCCTTACGGCACGCTCTCGCCGCATTTCACCGATCTGGGAGGGGTTATGCTCAAATTCAGCGCCATACTATCAATCGTAATTGGTGCATTAACTGTAACATATTCTACCAAACATGCGTATGCGTTTGGTGGCGAAACCCTGACCGATGGCCAACCCTGGCATCATCTCGACATCACCTTGCGTGCACTGGCGGGCGATGCCCAGGTCACCGGCACCGGCACCGGCACCGACGCCAACAGTCCGCTGCCCGCGGCCCGACTGATCTATCCGGGGGTCGGCTTCAGCCGCGAGGCCGCCATGAGTATTGCCTGGCATGCCGACAACCTGGACAGCTATCTCTACAATCCCCTGTTCTGGGCCAAGGCGGGCCTGACCACCGTCCGGGTCAAGGCCGCCCTGGTCGGCTATCCCGAAATGGTCAAGTTGCACTTTGACGATCTTTTCAATGCACCGGGACTTATCGACACCTGGAACCGCTATGCCGCCGGCACTCTGATTGGTCTGTACTGGGCTTTTCTCAACAACGACGTCGCGGCAGCTCAGCATATCCTTGGAATTTCGGCACATGCGGTCGCCGATTTCTACAGTCACTCCAACTGGATCGACGATCCCAACCGGCGCACCCGCATCTGGCAGGATACCCCCTTGTCTGAGCGGGAACAAGCCATGCTCTACACCGGCACCTACGAGTTGCCGGAAAGCGCCGGCGCCTATCACCACGGCAAAATCACACCATCCTGCACTGCCTTGCGGGACGCCAACCAAGGGGGCGTAATCGACAGCACACTGAACGCGATCTGCATTCCGTATTCGCCATTCGAGAACAGCGCCCCCTGCGCGGCCCGCAACGAGTGCAGGGATGCCCATGGGTTGCAAACAAAGGCATTGAATCAGAACGTCAACCTGTTCATCACGCCGCCGGGGATCGCACTCGACAGCGCCGCCATGGCCGCGGTGCAGGCAGGCAATCGCAAGCTGGTCGACGGCACCGGCACGTTTTCCGAGGGGCAACGGCGCCGTTGGGTATCGATGGCCGACTGCGACCCCATCGTCCACTTTGGCCTGGTATGCCAGACCGACGGCAAGGAATTGTGCAGCTTCCAACCCTCTTCGCGCTCCTGCACCTCGGATTCCGACCGCGTGTTCGCGACCGCCAAGGATCTGGCCATCCGCTCCGTGATGAAGTGGTTCCAGACCATCGAAACCGAGATGACCAAGGGTGGCTCCCCGCTGGAAGGTCCACAGGCAGAGGCGTTCTGGAAAAGGGTTAAGACCGAAGGAAGCTCGATTCCCGAACGCGCTTCCCAGTTCGAGAACATCGGAAAATTGCCATACCAATTCCTGTCTGCCGGTCCTTATCCGGTCGGCAACGAATCCGCCATGGGTAAAACCTACGAGCGTTCCGCGGCCGGCACTTACTTCCGCATTCTGTTGAAAACCGCCAACACGAAAGGCGCCGGGACAGACGCCGACATCTATGTCGACGTGGGAGGCAAGAGCTTTCTTCTCGACCATGTGCCGACCAAAGACCCGAAGGGCAGAACCCAGAGTTCCCTGCTGGTTTATAACGACTTTGAAGCCAACGACCGGGACGTCTATACTGTCGGCCCTATCCCGACTGTTTTACGTCCTGACGCGATCCGGTTACGTAACGCTTCGGCCGGAGGTGGCGACGTGGCCCGACAGATTCTCAAGAGCGTCGGACAGAGTTTCGACCGCACCCTCGAGACGGCCAAGGGCATATTCGGCGGCGGCATGGATTATGTCGGCAAAGGGCAGAAACTGTTCACCTCCGACGAACTCGTCAAGTTGACCGAGAATGGCCGTGTTCACCACGATCTTCGGGTCGATGGCAAAGATCAGGGCTTTTTTCGTATCGGCTACACTGTCGACCATGCTTCGGGTATACTTAACTCGAGGGAAGAAAGGGACGGTTGGTGCGCCTATACCATCGAGTTGACCCGGTTGGCAGCCGACAGGGAATCGAAGAACGATCGCGACACCAGCTCCGACGAAACTTTCTTCTTCCTGGCGATCAACTCCCTCGGCACTCAACAGGGAACTTTCGCTTACCGCAGTCAGGTCTTTGGGGGCATCAACAGCGGCGACTCCAGAAATCTGCGGGACAGCCCGCCCGATCAGGTGCGGGGCGATGCCGGTCCGTTCAACCGGTTCATCGTCAAGGTCCGACCCCACAGCATCCTCAGCATCTCGACCGAAGTTTTTGAAAGCGACAGTGAAAGCGCGAAAGACCGCACCAACGCCTTCGGCAAGTTCCTCACCGGCATCGATAAACAGGCGGAGGAGCAGGCGCCGGGAGTTCTTGACGCCCTCGGCAGCGCGGTCGCCGCCGATTGGAACCTCGAATATGCCGAGATCTTTGCCTTTGACCGCAGTACACAACCCAGCGCCGGCTACGTCCTGCGCAAAAAGGCGATAGGCGAAATCAAGGGCGGCGAAAGCCGGGAGATCAAACTCGACTGGAGCGGCATGCAACCGCTGAACTTACTACCCAATTAGCCGCAGGCCGTCCCCCTCCGGTGCCCCGGCCCCCGGAGGGGGTACGGTTGGCCGGCGTTCGGAAGCGTCGGTTACGGTTGGGGCACCGCCGACGTCAGAGGCGGCGCCTTCCCGACCGGCAGCGCCATCGCCCCACGGTCAGCCACCCGTTCACCCGCTGCCACCCCCCCCGTTTTATTTTATGATCTCAGATATTATGTTGCGGTGCGGCAATTTTTTGCCTGGTGTTGAAGTCCAGACGGTATGCTATACTTCAGCATCCAAAGACCTGACCGGTATCGTCGGCACCTTGGAGGCCCGGGTTACTTCGATCAGGGTTGGCGCTGGTTCCAGAGAACGGGTTCGCGCAGGAGGGCACCTGGATGACGACCATCGCGTTGCACATAACAGACCTTTTTCGGCGGCTGGCCTTTCCGCTGATCGCGGTGGTCGGCGCCGTGGCCTTTGCCATCGTCGCCCTGTTCCATGGCGAGACCGTCAATGCCGTCTGGCTGGTGGTGGCCGCGGTCTGCATCTTCGCTGTCGCCTATCGCTACTACAGCCTGTTCCTGGCCGATACCGTGCTCTCTCTGGACAGCCATCGCCTGACCCCGGCGGTCCGCTGTAACGACAACAAGGACTATGTCCCGACCAACCGTATCGTGGTGTTCGGGCACCACTTCGCCGCCATCGCCGGGGCCGGACCGTTGGTCGGGCCGGTGCTGGCGGCGCAGATGGGTTATTTGCCGGGTACGCTGTGGATCCTGTTCGGCGTGGTGCTGGCCGGTGCGGTCCAGGATCTGCTGATCCTGGGCATTTCCATGCGGCGGGGGGCGCGGTCGCTCGGCGAGATCATCCGTGAAGAAATAGGGCCGATTCCCGGCGCCATCGCGATGGTCGGCATCTTCGGCATCATGACCATCATCCTGGCGGTGCTGAGCCTGATCGTCGTCAAGGCCATGACCAACAGTCCGTGGTCGGTGTTCACCGTGGCCATGACCATCCCGATCGGCATCCTGATGGGCGTGATCATGAAGGTGGTGCGCCCGGGCCGGGTCGACGAGGCGTCGGCCATCGGCGGGGTGCTGCTGGTCGCAGCCATCATCGGTGGTGGCCGGGTCGCCACCGACCCGGCGCTGGCACCGCTGTTTACCCTGACCGGCGTCCAGGTCACATGGTGCCTGATCGGCTACGGCGCCATCGCCTCGGTCCTGCCGGTCTGGTTGCTGCTGATCCCGCGCGACTATCTGTCCACCTTCCTCAAGCTCGGGACCATCATCCTGCTGGCCTTGTGCGTTCTGGTGGTGGCGCCCGAACTCAGGATGCCTGCGGTCACCCGCTTCGTCGACGGCTCCGGACCGGTCTGGAGCGGCAGCCTGTTCCCGTTCCTGTTCATCACCATTGCCTGCGGCGCCTGTAGCGGCTTCCATGCCCTGATTTCCAGCGGCACCACGCCCAAGATGATCGCCAACGAACGGGATGCCCGCTTCATCGGCTACGGCGGCATGCTGATGGAATCCTTTGTCGCGATCATGGCGCTGTGCGCGGCCTCGATCCTGGAACCTGGGGTCTATTTCGCGATGAACGTGTCGCCGGCGGTGCTGGGCAGCACCGTCGACAGCGCGGCCCAGGTCATCAACGGCTGGGGCTTCGTGCTGAGCCCCGACATGCTGAACCAGTTGACCCAGGAGGTTGGCGAGAAGACGCTGCTGTCCCGCGCCGGCGGCGCTCCCACCCTGGCGGTGGGCATGGCACAATTACTGACTCTGTTCGGTGGAACCGGGTGGATGGCGTTCTGGTATCATTTCGCCATCCTGTTCGAGGCACTGTTCATCCTGACCGCGGTGGACGCCGGCACCCGCGCCTGCCGTTTCATGGTCCAGGACATGTTCGGGGTGGTGTTCAAGCCGTTGGCGCAGACCTCGTCCTGGGCCGCCAATGTGCTGGCTACGGCGGTGGCGGTCGGCGCCTGGGGCTATATCTTATATACCGGCGTGATCGATCCCTTCGGCGGCATTAACAGCCTGTGGCCGCTGTTCGGGATTTCCAACCAGATGCTGGCCGGGTGCGCGCTGATCCTGGCAACGGTGGTGCTGTTCAAGCTGAAACGCCAGCGGCTGGCGTGGGTGGCCCTGCTGCCCGCAGCCTGGCTGGTGATCTGCACCATGACCGCCGGTTTCCAGAAGGTGTTCGATCCCGGCATCGCGGTTGGCTTCCTTGCCCATGCCGAGAGGTATCAGAACGCTTTGGCGCAGAGTCAGGTGCTGGCGCCGGCCAAGACCCTTGATCAGGTGGCACAGGTGGTGGCCAACGACCATCTCGACGCGGCGCTGGCGTTGATCTTCATGGGCGTGGTCGTGACCATGCTGATCTTCGGCATCCGCTCCTGCCTGCTGGCGTGGCGCAATCCTGAAATCAGCGCGGTCGAGGACGTGGCACCTTCGGGCCAGCACAACCCGGTGACGCGCTGCTGTTGATGGCGCCGCCGGACCCGGACCCGGACGTCGGCGCCGGGACCGGCAGTTCCCGCCAGGCCCCCGGCGCCAGCCCTTCAAGGGTCCAGTCGCCGACCGCATAGCGAATCAGGCGCAGGGTGGGAAAACCGACGGCCGCGGTCATCCGCCGCACCTGCCGGTTGCGACCTTCTCTCAGGGTCAACTCGATCCAGGCGGTCGGGATGCGGGCACGGGTTCGGATCGGCGGCTCCCGGGACCACAGGCCCGGCGGCTCGCCGATCATTCGGGCCGGCGCGGGCAATGTCGGCCCGTCGCGGAGCAGCAAACCCCGGCGCAAAGTCTCGAGAGCCGCCTCGGTGGGCGCGCCCTCCACCTGGACCCAATAAATTTTGGGCAGCTTATGGCGTGGCTGCGCGATGCGGGCTTGAAGGCGCCCGTCATCGGTCAGCACCAGCAAGCCCTCGCTGTCGCGGTCAAGCCGACCCGCGGCGACCACGTCGGGCACCGGGATGTAGCGCGCCAGGGTCTGACCACCACCCTCGGCTTCAGTGAACTGCGACAGCACGTCAAAGGGCTTGTTGAACAAAATCAGACGGGACACTGCGGGTCAGGGTAGCAAAGTTTCGGCAAACACCGCCTCGAGACTCGAAGCATTGAGCAGCCGGTCGAGCCAAGTTTCGATCAGGGCCGTGTCGGCAGCCATGACTTGGTTCCGCAACGCCGCCGGCAGCGCCCCGAAGCGCCGCTCCGCCAGCCGGATCAAGGCCCGGGCCTCCCCTTCGGCACGCCCCTGCTGGAGGCCCTGCTGGAGGCCCTGCTGGAGGCCCTGCTGGAGGCCTTTCTCAAGGCCCCGTTCAAGACCGTTGCGTTCCCATTCCCGCTCCCATTCCCGGACCCGATCGGCCAGCACGTTCCTTACCTCCGACAAATCGCCGGCACCCGCCGCTTCCAGATCGATGCCCCGCGCCGGCGCCAGCACCACCTTGATCCAGCGGCCGAACGCCCGCCTGAGGGTGGCATTGGCCTCTTCCGGCAACAGCGCCACCGCGCGCCCGACCCGCTCCTGCAACTCGACCACCGTCCGGCACCGCTCCAGGTCGAACAACACCGCCACGATATTATCCGAACTGCCGGGCCGGTCGCCGGCAGCGGCGACACGCTGCTCGTCAAGGAGATGGTAGCGGAAACGCGGGCGCCAAGGCCAGGGTTGGTTGTCCGGCCCCGGCGCGATCAGGTCGCGCAGCTCCGTGGTCCCGTTCCAGCTCCGGTCACCGTTGTAAAGGCAGATCGGAAAGACCGGCGGCAACAGACCGCCCGCGCCAATCCGCCCCTCTCGAATCAGGTGCAGGTACAGCAGCAGGACATAGATGTTCAGGCGGAGCGCCATCCAGCGATCCACCGTGGATTGGAACTCGATGGCCAGATAGAGGTAAGCCTCGTCGCCGTCCTGCCGGCGCAGCCGCCAGACCACATCGCCGTCGCGGCGCTCCAGACCGTCGGCATGGAACCGGGCGTTGACCCGTTCCAGGGTGCCCAGATTCAACCCGGCCACCCAGGGCTCGTCCACAAAGCCGCGAAGCAGGTCGGCCACCATGCGCGGGTGGGAAAACAGCAGGTGGTAGCCGCCGTCGTGGTCCATGGCCGGTCTCAGAGATCACTGAATGCGATCAGTTCGACGCCCCGGCGCTCCAGCGCCACCCGAACCCGGGGACTGATCAGTGCCTGCAATTCGCCCCGATGGTCATAGTCCGGCATGGTCCCGGTCCATTCGGAACAGTGGCGGGTTGCCGGATGAAAGTAGAGTTCTGATACACTTCTCCCAGGCAACCTCCCTGCCTGCTCCAGCAACGCCAGAACCACCGGCTCGGTCATGACGCCGGTTTGGCTCAGACCCAGCAGATAGTCGTTGCAGCGGATGCCGGCCTGCCGGAGTCGGACGCGCATCAACGCCGTCCAGGGCGTGAGAGCCAGTCCCCCCGGTCCGGCCACCCCCGGTTCGCGGGGCAGCCTGACCGCGCCCATGCCAAACTCCCGGCCGACCTTGAGGATCAATCCCAGCACGGTCGGATGCAGGTGAAAATGATTGTGGGCGTTGACGTGATCAAGGGCCAGGCCGGTGGCGACGAAGGCCGAAAACTGGGCTCTCAGTTCCTGCTCCATCTGGCGACGCGCTCCCGGGACAAAGAAGCAACGCAGCCCGGCCGCCATCAGGTCACGCCGGAAGGCGCCGTCGTCGCCGACCAGCGCCGGCAGCCGGTCCGGCGGCAGCAGCGGCCGACCATCCACCAGCACCACATGAAGGCCGACCCGCAACCGGGGCAGCCGGCGGGCACGCTCGACGGCGTCTTCGGCGGCGCCCGCCCCGACCATCAGGCTGGCAGTGGTCAGTATTCCATCCCGGCAGGCGATTTCCACCGCCTCATTGACGGCAACGGCCATGCCGAAGTCATCGGCAGTGATGATCACGCGCTTCATCGTCCCCCACCACCAGTCCCTTGTCGCACCCAGCCCCCCCGTATACTGTCCGGTCCGCACCGTCGGCCACATCCCAGTGCAGCCGCGGGTGCCGAGCCACGCCGGAGGTCCATCCCTTGCCAATTTTTCGCTATGCCCTTGCCAGCACCCCTGCCCGGCCTGCCCGTCTCCGTGGTCTGCCGCAGGCTGCCGCCGCGCTCGGGATCGCCCTCGCGCTGGCCGCCGGGCCGGCACCACTCCCGGCTTACGCCGAACCGGTGCAGGCGTCCACCGGGACCGTGGCGACGCCCGTGGTCGACGCCTTTTATACCGTTCTGCTGGCGGTCATGAAGGATGGTCCGACTCTGGGTTTCAGCGGCAGGGTCGCGCAGCTCACCCCGGCCATCACCCGGGCCTTCGACCTGCCGGCGATGACCCGGATCGCGGCAGGGGCTCAGTGGCCGACGCTCGCCGCCGACGACCAGCATCGGCTGATCGACGCCTTCGGCCGGTTCAGCGTCGCCAGTTACGCCGCCAACTTTGACAGCTTTGACGGCGAGCGGTTCGAGGTGTTGCGCGAGGTGCCGGCGCCGGGCAGCGGCGGCGGCGTCATCGTCGAAAGCCGGCTTCTTCCCAGGACGGGCGACCCGGTTCAGTTTAACTACCTGCTGCGGCGGGGTACCGACGGCCTTCAGATCATCGACGTTTTCGTCAACGGCACCATCAGCGAGATGGCGGCCCGCCGCTCCGAGTTCAGCTCGGTCCTCAATCGCGGCGGCGCCCAAGCCCTCATCGAGGTCCTGGAGACCCGGATCAAGGCGTTGGCCGCCCGGAAATAGCCGCCGCCCGGACCCGCCGGCTACTTCGCCGGCGGCGCCGGCTCCGAATCAAAGCTGGGATAGGCGGTATCCGCCACCGACTGCCCCAATTCCTTGGCGCGGTGCTGACGGGCCATGCTGCGCATCTGCGCATAAAAGTCGATGGACGACTTCTCCAGGGCGTCGAGGGATTCGATGTACTCGGCGCGTTCGTCCACCGCCGTCGCCAGGAACCGGGCGTCGTTGGCCAGCACCAGCTTGTTCGAGCCAAAGGCGTAGCCGACCGGATCGCCGTACATATCGACACCGAGACCAACGGCATCGCGGGGGTTGGACGGGCCAAGCAGCGGCAGGACCAGATAGGGGCCACCGTCGGATATACCCCAGCTATAGAGGGTTTGCCCGAAATCGCCGTTCCGGTCCGGCAGACCGAAACCGGTGGCGACATCGAACAGACCGCCGACCCCGACCGTGGAGTTGATCAGGAACCGGCCAGCGGTGTCAGCACCATCCGAAAACCGCCCCTGCAACAGCTCATTGCCCAGATCCAGCGGCTGGCCCATGTTGCCGAGAACATTGTGAAGGCGTTCCCGCCCGTAGGCCGGAACCACACGGCGATAGGTATCGGCCCACGGCTTGATCACCAGGAAATCGGCGAATCGATTAACCTCGAAGATATAGCGGTTGGCCGGTTCCAACGGGTCATTGTTCTGCTCGAACTCGGCCTTCGCCGCCGGATCCGTGGGCGGGGTCGCACACCCCGCCACCAGTGCCGCCATCACACCGACCACCGTCAGGCTGAAAAGTGGCATGCTGCCGATCTCACGCCGCCTCGGAACGCCCGCCACCGGCGGAACGCCAACCGGGTTGCTCACCTTCGCCTGTTCCATCGCCATAGCTTTTTATCCGTCTCTGGGAAACCGGAATACTGAGACGTTAATGTGCTTTATATGCTGCCGCTGTCAAGGAGTTGCATCGCCGGTGGGCGGCTCCCGGGAGACCGGGTGCGGGCGCGCCGCCAGACGCACCGGCGCCGTCCGACCGGCCCAGGCCAGCAACGCCGGCAGTGTGATCAAGGTATTCAACAGCGTAAAGCCCAGCGAGACCATCAGCAGGACGCCCATCGACGCCGTCCCCGGGTGATGGGACAGTGCCAGCGTTCCGAACGCGACCGTCGTGGTCAGGGCACTGAATACGATGGCGCGGGCCGTGCTCGACTGCAACGGATCGACCAGTCCCCGCCGCCAGTTCACGACAAAGTAGATGCTGAACGCCACTCCGATACCCAGCAGCAGCGGCAGCGCGATGACATTCGCGAAGTTCAGCACAGGTCCCAGAATCACGCTGATGCTGACCGTCATCAAAGACGACAGCAACAACGGCCCCAGCACCAGCAGCACATCGCCGGCGCGCCGCAGCACCAGCCACAGCAGGGCGCAAATGGCCACCAGCGACAGCACGCCTGCTTCGACGAACGCCCGGATGATGGTGGCCGCTGACTCGCGCACCGTCACCGCGGCTCCGGTGGCCCCGGGCGCCACACTCCGCACCGCCGCGACGAATCGGCCGAGAACTGCGGTGTCGCCGGCATTTCCCGCCGGAAAAACCTCAATACGCGCGCTGCCGTCCGGGGCAACCCAGTCCCGAACCAGCTCCGCGGGCAGATTATCGGGCGTCACCGGCTCGGCCGAGAGCGCGTCCCGCAACGCCTGGAGTCTCGCCGGCAGGCCCGACAGCAGAGCCCGGCCCAGGGCGGCCAACAGCGCGTCGTCACGGCCCAGTGCCTGGTCCAGCAGATCTGCGAGGCGTTGCGCCGCCGGTTCCCGGTCAAGGGTCCGCAACCGCTGCACCGTCACCGCCAGAGTGGCACGGACGGTCCCGCTGTCGGGGGGCGACGCCACGCTGACCGGGCTCAGGGTCGGCCCCAGCAGAAAATCGGCGTCCTCGATCAGCGCCAGTTTGGCCTCTTGCTGCTCCGGCACGAAACTGGTGACGGCCACCACCCGGTGAACTTCGGGCAACGCCTCCAGCCGCGCCACCAGCGCCGGAACCTCGGCCACCGACTTCACCAGAATCGCAGCCGTAAACGGCGAGGTGTCGGGACTGGCCATCAGGTCCAGGGCGGCCGCCACCGATTCGGTGTTGGGGTCACGCAGGTCCATGGGGTTGAAATCGAAGCGCAGCAGCGGCAACAACCCGATCCCCAGCACGCCCAGCGCCAAAGCCCCACCCAGGATCCAGCGTCGCCGCGCCACCACGAAGCGATCGAGCGGCGCAGCCCAGGCGAACCCCACCGAGGCCGGCTCGCCCCGGGTCCGAAACACGGTCAATAATGCCGGCAACAGCGTAAAATTGAGGGTAACCGCAATCAGCATGCCGACCCCGGCGATCAGCCCCAATTGGGAAACGCCGACATAAGCGGTGGGCAGAAACGACAGAAAGCCAAACGCGGTGGCGGCCGCGGCCAGGGTCAGCGCACCGCTGAGATTGACCGCGGTCCGGCGGAGCGCCACGGCCGGATCGGGAAAAAGATACCGCTCCTCCCGGTAGCGCACGGTGAACTGGATGCCGAAATCCACGGCAAGGCCGATGAACAGCACCGCGAAGGCCATCGAAATCGGGTTGAGGGTGCCCACGGCCAGCGCGGCGAAACCGGCGGTGGCCACCAACCCGACCACCAGGGTTACGAAGATCGGCACGATCAGCCGGATCGAGCGCAGGGCGCCGAACAGCACCAGACACACCAGAGCCAGCGACAGTCCCAGGGAAAAACCCATACCCTGGGACACGGTTTGCAACTCGTCGTCTTCGATGGCCACCGAACCGGTCAACCGCACCCGCACCCCGCGCCCGGACGCGAGGTCCAGGTCCCGTATGGCCTGGCGGGCCGCGGCGATCGCCTCGCCCCCGGCCGCCAGTTCGCCGAAATTGCGCACCACCTTCATCATCACGAAGCGGCGCAACTCCTCGGCACGCGGGCTCTCGCCGGTCAACAACCCCTGCCAGGACAGCGGCCGACCGGCCCCGGCCAGCGTCGCGGCAACGGTGGCGGTGATCGCCTCCAGCGGTCGCTCCAGCCGGGAAAACCCGGCGTCGCCCTGGCTCACCCCGGCCAACGCCAGATTGAGAGTGCCGAACAGGCCGCGCAGGCTGGGGTCCGCGGCCAGCGAGCCGATGAAGGGCTGGGCCTCGATCACCTGGGCCGCGATGGCCGAGACCTGGGCCAGCGACAGGAACAGCAAGCCGTCGCGCCGGAACAGCGGATTCGCGTCGGGCCGGCTGACGCTGACGAACAGATCCTGGCGCGGGGCGAGACGCGCCGCCAGCGCCGCGGCGGCATCGTCGGCGGTATCGGGGGTGTCGCCATCCACCACCGCCACCAGCAGGTCGTCGAACTGGGGGAAGGCCCGATCGAAGGCGATCTCCTGCTGGCGCCAGGGCTCGTCGGCCGACAGCAGCTTGTCCAGGTCCGAGTCCATGCCAAGCCGGGTCGCCGCGACCCAGCCCAAGGCGCCGGCCCCGGCCAGACACACCAGCACCACGGCAACGGCAAAACGCCTGCTGGCGTCGACCAACCCCAGGGCCAATCGATCAAGAAAGCGGTCGATCTGTTCCACGTCCCGGCCAGCCCTCCTAGGATTCGCGATAATTCAGCAGAATCGCGCCGATCAGGACAAAGGTCAGCGGCCACAGCCACGCCGCGAGCCGGCCCCGGGGCGGCGGCAGGCGCAGCTCCAGCCAGCGCGCCCATCCCCCCGCGATGCCCAGCAACGCGATGGGAATGTGGGTCCATTCGACCAGCAGTTCCTGTCGGATGTTACCCAGCGAATGGGAATGCGCGAGCATCAGGGTGCCGCCCGCCGCCACCAGCAGCGGGAACACCAGGGCCAGCCCTTTGGCGGCCAGAAAGCCGGTCCGCACGCCCCATTCGAACAGCCCGAAGCCAATCACCAGCAGGGCGAACAGCCGGTGCTGCATGACCTCGGGATCGCGCAGGGTCTCCATGAAACCGAGACTGCCCAGCGGCCAGCCCTCGGGATCGGACCGGACGATCACGAAGGCCGCGAGCGCCAGGAACAGCAGTGGCCAATGCCGGGCCAACGGCACGAAACCGCTGCGCTCCAGCAGCGCCAGCAGGCCGATGGCCAGCACCAGGATGCCCGCCCAGTGGTGATTGTACTCGGACCACGCCAGATCCGCGGCGGTGGGCGGCACGATCACCCCCGCGCCCGGAACATACGCGGTGGGCAGCGAACCGGTGGCCCCGGCCTCCCGGGCCGCGGCCAGCCTCGCTTCAAGTTGGGGAATGGCCAGGGTGTCGTGATCGGGGCTGGTCAGGCGCGGCACCTCGGGGGTCATGCGCTCGACCAGTTGGTCCCAGGTGACCCGGTCCTGCTTCAGGTCCACCGCCGGCGGCAGCGACGTGAGCGACGCCGCGCACAGGAACACCGCGATGCCGACCCCCAGCTCCACTTCGGCAAACCGGCGCATCACCAGCAGCGGTGCGTCGGGCGAGCGCCGCAACTGCCGGACGATCAGCATATTCTTAAACCCGAAGCCCAGCAGGACCAGGAACATCAGGACCTTGGTGGTCAGCATGGCGCCGTAGGCGGTGCCGTAGAGCGCCGCGGCCGAATCGATATAGTGATACGCGATCCCCAGGCCGCTGGCCGCCAGCGCGAACACCGCGGCCATGGCCATCAGCGAGAAGCGGGCGCCGATCCGGTGGCTGGCCACATGGTCCTTCGAGAACGCCAGCGCGGTCAGGAAATAGGGCAAACCGCCGATCCAGACCGCCACCGCCGCCAGGTGGACGATGACCAGCGCGATCAGTTGCCAGCGATCCTCGAGCCGGGCGGCGCCATGGGTCAGCAGCGACGCCGCGCCCAGGATCAGGCACACCACCAACGGCAGCAGCAACGGCCGGCGCTCGTCGAAACGGGTGATCGCCACCGCCGCCGCCAGCAAGGCCGCGCCCCCGATCACCACCCCGGCGCGAACGAAGGTGGCCCCGGCGATGCCGGCCAGGGTCAGGTCGGTGGTTCCGGCCAGCACCATGACGTCAAGCGCGGTACGCCCGGCCACCGCCAGCGCCAGCCCGAGGGCACTCGCGGTCAGGATGAACCGGCTGCGCCGGAGAATGTCGCGGCCGGTGTCGCCAAGCAGCCCGGCCAGTGGCCGGGCCAGCAACACGAGAAAGGCGATGCCGCCCACCGTAAAGGCCAGCGTGACCATGAACAGACCGTCGAGAACGACGGTCAGATAGCCGAACAGGTCGAAAAGCAGGGCCATGGCCGCCTACCGCCCGTCGACGGTAAAGGGGCCGACCGTAAAGGGAATGTCGCCGTGGGTCAGGTGGCCGTCGGTGGCCAGCACCTGCCAGTGCAGCAGCCAGGCGCCCGGAGCAAGGCCCCTGGCCCGCGCGGCGATCGCCGTCGGATCGGCGGCCGGCGCAAGGATGGCCAGCGGCGTGACGCTGCCGTCGGCGCGCCTGAGGGTCAGCCGGGATCGCCCGTGGTCCAACCGGCTGTTGAAATGCAGCACGATCTCCACATCCGGTCCGGCAACCACCGCGCCAGCGGCCGGCTCCGACGACTGGATGATGGCGTGGGCATTGGCCGGAGTCCCGGGCAGGCCGGCGCCGACCAGCACGCCAAGGCCGAGCAGCCCGGAAAAAAACCATGCCAGCGGACTCCGCCGGCCCCAAGCCCTGCCGCCGATCCCCATCGGTGCCCCCTTTTGCCGTCCCCGGTCGCGCGCCCGGACGCCGCCGCCCGGCCAAGTCTGCGATCACCTTAGGCTGCTTAGCAGAACCGGCCATCCTGTGCAACGGGACCGGCACCGGTCGGCCGCCGGCCCGGCGGGCAAGGGGGTGGCCTGTAACGGCGCCCGCGTGCCCGAACCGGTCCGGCGATCGGAGCCGCCGTTACAGGACCGCGAGCATGCAGGCCACCAGCGGGTGACGGACGATGTCGCGTTCGTCGAGATGAACCACCGCGACCCCCGACACCGCCTCCAGCCGCCGGCCGATCTCGGCCAGCCCGGACAGGCCGTCGATCAGGTCGGACTGGTCGGGATCGCCGGTCAGCACCATGGTCGAATGCCAGCCCAGCCGGGTCAGCAGCATCTTGATCTGGACATAGGTGCAGTTCTGGGCCTCGTCGATGACCACGAAGGCGTTGTTGAGGGTCCGCCCGCGCATGTAGCCCACCGGCGCGATTTCGATGGTGCCGTCGGCGATCAGGGCGCGCAGCCGCTTGCCGCCCAGCCGGTCGGACAGCGCGTCATAGAGCGGGCGCAGGAACGGCGCCATCTTTTCGGCCATGTCGCCGGGCAGATAGCCGATGCTCTCTCCTGCTTCGATGGCCGGCCGGGTCAGCACGATGCGGTCGACCCGGCTCTCCTCCAGCGCCTCCACCGCCGAGCTGATGGCAAGATAGGTCTTGCCGGTGCCGGCCGGCCCCAGCGCCACCGTCAGGTGGTGACTGCCGATGGCCTCCAGCAACCGCTTCTGGTTGCTGCCCTGGGGCCGGACCCGGCGGATGTAACTCTGGTCGCGGTCGTCCCGCTCTTCGTGCAGGGGGTCCCAGGCGCCGCCGTGGGGAAACAGCGGCCGGATCAGTGGGGAGACCGGCGGATCGGCGGGCAGGGCTCGGGTCGGGCGCTTGGCCATGGGGTCCTCCTGACGGTGACGACGGGCTCCACCAACGACAAAGCCCCCCACCGGGGGGTGGGGGGCTTGGGCAGGTGGGGCAACGGTTGGCTGAAGACTGCGGTGCGGCGAGCGGTTCGGAGCCCGAAGCGACGTCCCCGGCCCGCCGACCTGGCGGGGATGCGGACGGCCCCGAGGGCCTTGGTGCGTGACTGAGAAGCAACAGAGCGTCGTCCCCGATCAGAATCGAACCGTGCGCCTTGATATCCCCCGGCCGCGGCGTCTGTCACCGGGATTTGTGCCGTTCACAAAAGTTTCGCACAAAACCTGGGATTCGCCGCCACAGTCCCGGCCCCGGGCCGGCGGGTCAGGCGCCGCGGGGACGGCCCCGGCGCTTCTTCGCCGCGGACGACGGCGGCGGCGGCGGGCGGCGGCTGTTCAGCCAGCCATAGAGCCGCTCCGCCGGCTGCCGGACCTCCGGGTTGACATCCAGCAACCGCCGTTCGCCGCGGACATAGGCGACGAAGGCGGCGTAAAGCGGCGCCTGCCGGTCATGATGGCCGCTCCGCTCCAGCCACTCGATCAGCCGCTCGCCATAACCCCGCCGTTCGAACAGCCGCAGCAGGCGCAGCACATCGTCAAAGAAGGCCGAACTCAGGACCTTTCGGTCCGGGTCCAGGACCCGGTCCAGAGTCCCGCTCGCCGCCCCGAAATTGTCCCCGGCCAGTTCGAGCCCGGCATCGGCGATCAGCAGCCCGAGCGGCTCCAGTTCGGTCAGGGCGGCCCGCAAGGTCCGGGCCTCGTCCCCCCGGTCCTGATCCAGCAGCAACCAGAACCGGTTCGCCAGAGCGTAAAGCCCGGCTTCGCCACCCAGGGCGATGGCCTGGGCATAAGCAGCGTCCCCCTCCTCCGGACGCCCCAGATGGTCCACAAGCAGATTACCCAGGCCGTTCCACGCCCGGGCATTGTTCGGATCGAGCCGGAGCGCCTCGCGGTAAGCCGGTTCCGCCTCCCCAGGACGACCAAGGGGGTCCATCAGCAGAGCGCCGAGATTGCTCCACGACCGGGCATCGTTCGGGTCGAGCCGGAGC
>PLTC01000176.1 GCA_003165295.1 Rhodospirillales bacterium
CATCGTAACCTGGCGCCTATGGGGCAAAGCCCCCCAAACGGGTCATCCTTTGCGCCCGCCACGATCACAACACGTCCAGATCATCCAGGGTATCGACCCGCGCCACCCTGGCGCCATTGAGACTCGCCCGGCTGTCGGCCAGGGCCTCGGCTGAAGACCAGCGGACGCCGGTCAAGGCACCGCGGGGCCAGGCCGCCAGCCGGCGCCAGCCGATCAGCCAGTAGCCGCCGTCCCGGGCCGGGCCGAAGACAAAGGGGCACCGGCCCAGCGCCTTGAAGGCCCGCGCCACCGCCGCGGCGGAAATTCCGGGAATGTCGGTGCCCACCAGCACCGCCCGGGGCCGGGCGCACCGACGCAGGCAACGGCCCATGCGCCGGCCCAGGTCGCCCCTTCCCTGCCCCAACCGGGGCAGGCGTCGCGGCCACTCGCGCCAGCCACCGCGATCGGGGGTAACCGCAAGCACCGTCCGCCAGCGCCGGTCCGACGCCAGCCGGCCCAGGGTTCTCAGCACCAGCCGGCGATGAAGCTGCCGCGCCGCAACCGCACCGATCACGCGGGCGATCCGGGTCTTGACCGTCCCCAACCGGGGCAGCCGGGTGAAAACAATCAGGGTATCCCTGCGACGCATGGCGCCTCTTCCGGCCGCGAGGGCACCACGCGCTCCAGCGCCCTGAGCAACTCGGGAAAATCCAGAGGCTTGGTCAGCCAGGCGCGGAATCCCGCGGCATGGCCCCTGGCGATCAGCTCCGGCCGGGCGTCGGTGCTCAGCGCCATCACCGGAATCGTCGAAAGCCCGGGATCGTCGCGCAATCGCTCCAGAATCGTGAAACCGTCGCCGCCGGTGCCGTGAACCCCGAGCAGAATCACGTCCGGGCGCCGGCCGCGGCCCAAGGTCAGCTCCAGGTCGCCGGCGGTGGTGGTCAAAAGGTCGGCCTCGGGCAACTGGAGAAAAAAGGCCGCCATCAGTGCCAGATCATCGGCGTTGCGATCGATGTAAAGCACCGTGAAGCGCCCCGGCCAGGACGGCAGCGTGGATACCGGCGCCCGAAGGCCCCCGGCATCGTCCGGATCATCCCGGACGCGCACCGCCGGGAGTTCGATCCGAAAGGTGCTTCCCTGCCCCGGAATGCTGGTAAAATCCAGCTTTCCGCCCATCAATTCGGTGAGCGTCCGGGCCAGCGCCAGCCCGACACCGGTGCCTTCGACGCCGCTGAATTCGGCGCCCAGGCGGTTGAATGGCTGAAAAAGCTGGTGCTGACGGTCAGAAGCAATGCCGATGCCGGTATCCGACACCGAAAGCTGCACACGATGGCCGGGCAGCCGCCGGACCGAAACCGAAACCCGGCCATGGGCGCGGTTGTACTTGATGGCGTTGGAAATCAGGTTGGTCAGCACCTGGACCACCCGGGTTGGATCGGCATGCACCGGTCGCACCGGCGCATCGGGCGGGACGACTTCGAGGACCACCCGCTGGCGCGCGGCAAGATCGGCCATGCTGGCACAGACCTCCGTCACCACGTCGACCATGTCCACCGGCTCGGGCGTCACCGACAGGTGGCCGCTTTCGATCTTGGCCAGGTCGAGGATGTCTTCGATCAGCTTCAGCACATGATGGCCGGCCCGGCGGATGATTTCCACCTGCTCCCGCTGGCGCGGGGCCAGCGGCGGGCCGCCATTGGCGCTCATCAGCAGGAGCTGGCTGTAGCCATTGATGGCGTTCAGCGGCGAGCGCAGTTCGTGGCTCATATTGGTCAGGAAGGTGGTCTTGGCCAGGTTCGCCGACTCGGCCCGCTCCCTGGCTTCGGCCAGGCCGCGCTCCAGGGCCTTACGGGCGGTGGTGTCCCGAATCACCGCGATGAACAGGCGATCACCGGAGTCCCCGGTATCCAGCGTCAGTTCCCCCAGCGTCAGTTCCCCCAGCGTCAGTTCCAGGGGAAAGCAGGTGCCGTCGCGGCGGATGCCGGTCAGTTCACGGCCAAAGCCGGTGCCGCCCCCGGCCTCGGGCAAGGCTCCCGGAATCACCGTGTGAACCGCCTGCCCGATCACCTCGGCGGCCCCGACACCGAACAGGCGTTCGGCCGCCCGGTTGAACTCCTCGATCAGCCCGCCGTGGTCGGCAATGATCACGGCATCGACCATGGCGTCCAGGATGCCGGCGGTCCGCCGGGACGCGGCCAGCAGGGCGTGGGCCGCACGCTTGCGCTCGGTCACGTCGCGGACAAAAACGTCCCACACCACTTCGCCCTCGGGAGAGAGAAACGGGCGGGACGACGAGCGCAGCCAAATGGCCGCCGGTTGACCGGGCGGCGGCACCCGCCGGAACTCCACGTCCAGCGGCGCCAGGGTCCGCGCCGACTCGATTAACGCCCGGCGGTAAGCCTCGCGGTGGTCGGGATCGATACACTCGAAGAACAGCGAGGGATTCCCCCGCAACGCCTCAACCTCGAGCCCCAGATACTCCGGCGCACGATCGCTGATGAAATCGTAGCGAAACGCGCCGTTGGCCGACATCACCCGACGCAGGAACACCCCGGTCATATTCGCCGACATGGACAGCAGCATCCGTTCCCGAGCCCATCGCCCGGGCGCCCCGGCGCCGTCCCGGTGCGGCCGGCGCCAACGACCCAGCCCAAAACCGGCAACAGCCAGCAGGAGACCCGCCGCCACCGTGATCCCGCCGCCCTGACCCACCGGCCCCGGCCACAACCCGAAGGCTCCCAACGGAATCAGAAAAGCCGCAAATAATACCCACCATCGGCGGGACATTGCACGGTATCTCATAATCAGGCCCAATCCATCCCCCGTGCCGGCCCGGTCCTGACGGCCTCTTTCAGGTCTTCCAGGGCGGACTGGGATTGACTTTTCGAATACCAGTCAGCAAAAGTCTTACCATCCGGTAAAATCAGGATCAGGGACATGCCCCCTCTGAACGGGTCCGCCTTAGCGGCCGAGCGAGGACACCGGGCAAAACCATCCTCATCCTGACTGCCGCGGCGGCGACACCGGAGCGATGATACCGTCAAATTTAGGCGACGCGCAGGAATAAGCAAACCGGCAAAAGCGGCTTCCGACCGTCTGGCGGCCGGAGATCGCGTCAACGACCGAAACATGCCTTCCTGAGGGGAGCGGCGACCCGTGCCGCCGGGAGGCTAAGACCTGAGCAGCTCCTGAACCGCCGTCACCAGCCCGGCCCGGGGAACCTCGCGCTGGACGCCGCTGCCCAGGTGCTTGACCGTCACCGCACCACGGGCCTGTTCATCGCCGCCCATCAGCACCACCAGCGGAATGCCGGCGCGGTCGGCATATTTCAACTGGCGGCCGATCTTCGCCGCCTCCAATTGAACCTCGGTGTTGATCCCGGCTGCCCGCAGGACGGTGGCGATTTCGAAGTACTGATCCAGCAGTTCCGGGTCCATCTGGGTCACCAGCACCTGGCTGATGCCGCCGCCGGCGGCCCCGATCACCCCGGCTTCGGTCAGTTGGGCAAAGAGGCGGGTGGCGCCGATGGAGATGCCGACTCCCGGCAACCGCGATTTGGTATAGTGGCTGGCCAGATTGTCGTAGCGGCCACCCGAGCAGACGCTGCCCAGCCCCGGACAGGCGTCAAGGAAGGTTTCGTAGACCGTTCCGGTGTAATAATCGAGGCCGCGGGCGATGGTCAGGTTGAGCCGGAACCGCTCGTCCGGGACCCCGAAGGCGCGCATCCCGCGCACCACCGTCGCCAGCTCGGCCAGGCCTTCGCCCAGTTGCGGCTGGTCGCCGGCCAGGGTCTGAAGCCGTGCCAGCACCTCATCGGTTCCGCCCTCCTGCCCGAGCCGGTCGAGCAGACGCTCTGTCTCGTCACGGTCGAGCCGCGCCTCGCCTTCACAAAGGCTGGTGGCAACCTGCTCCCGCCCGACCTTGTCGAGCTTGTCCAGCTCGCGCAGCACCAGCGCCTGACGCTCGGACCCGGTCACCCCCGCCACCGCCAGCAGAGCCAACAGCAGCTTGCGGTTGTTCAGGTTGATGGTAAAGCCGCCGACCCGGAGATCGTCGAAGACATGGGCGATCACCGCCGGCATCTCGGCATCGTAGTGCAGGGGCAGGCTGTCCTTGCCGATGACGTCGATGTCACACTGATAAAATTCGCGGAACCGGCCCTTCTGCGCACGTTCGCCACGATAGACCCGCTGCATCTGGTATCGCCGGAACGGAAAGGCTAGATCGCGCTCGTGCTCGGCCACGTAGCGGGCCAGCGGCACGGTCAGGTCGAAGCGCAAGGCCAGCTCGGGCCGGCGGTTCTGCTGGAGCGCACCGGTGGACTGGACGAAATAGACTTGCTTTTCGGTCTCGCCGCCACTCTTGGTCAGCAGCACCTCCACGGTCTCGAACACCGGCGTTTCCACCGGAACGAACCCGAACCGCTCGTAGCCGCGGCGGATGGTGTCGAGCATGGACTGAAAGGCAATCTGTTGCCCCGGCAGCAGATTGCCTTTCAGTCCATGCTCG
>PLTC01000120.1 GCA_003165295.1 Rhodospirillales bacterium
CCTCCAGGTGGGTTGAGCAGATACTCCCGTATAGGCCATAATCCCAATGAAAGTGTGGAGCATGAACCGTTGATGATAAATCCGTTCGTCGATACCATCAAGCCGTTTCTCGCTGACCTCCAGTAGGTGCTTAATTTGTTCAGGGGTTAATCCAGGTCTGCGTTTAGAATCTCTCGACCGGCGAACGGTTGGAATTCGCATTGCGATCGTTGGGATTTGTGCCTTCGTTATCCAGTCATTCATCGAGGCATATGTAAAGATCGCTCGAAGCAGGACATTTTCCAAATTCACCGTGCTGATTGCCGGTTCCTTACCCGCACGAACTTTGGAATTTACGACTTTACCATTCCGCTCATATTGATGGGTTTCAAGTTTGCTGCCGGGGCCAGAGATCCAATATTTGCGACGCCATTCGTGGTATTTTAGAATATCTCCGGTCGTTATGGTGTCGATATATTTGGCGTCGAAATACTCCCGACAATACCGGCTCATATTCCGTTGATCGATGAATTTATCGTTCTTCTGATTGCCGCAGCGCACCTCTTCCGCAAGGTGCTCCAGATAGCGATCGAGCACGGCGTCGAATCGGACACGCTTCAGCGGGAGGCCGCGTTCGTGCCGGTAGCGCAGATCCTCGTACATCTTGGTCGCCAGTTTGACCGCCTCTTTCTCGTTCGCGGTCTTGAGGCTGGCGCGGACATAGGGCTGATCGGGCAGTTTGATTCGGGCCTGCCAGTGAGGCGTGGCGACATCGGTGCGTTGATAAATCACGACTTTTCCGTCGCAGATTCGTCGCTCTTCGTCCGTGTGGGAGCCCATCTCCGATTCCTCACGTGTATTTTCCGTGTAGGATCGCTCGAATCTATGCCCGTGCACAAAATGTGTCAACAACCGTATATTCAATGAAAACAAGGGGTTAGCAGATTTTGCCCAAACAGCAACAGGGCTCGCTGGTTCTGGGGTGAACCTGCTAACCTGTTGTTTTTACGAGGAATAATTTTGGGAAATGGTGCTGCCTCGCGGATTCGAACCGCGGACCTGCTGATTACGAATCAGCTGCTCTACCGGCTGAGCTAAGGCAGCGCCCGATGACACCCGGCGGGACAATAAAGACCGGTGGACGCAAAGGCAAGGCCCAACACGGGCGCAACGCCGGACGATTGGGAGATCCCGACGGATTTCGGCGGACAACGGGGCGATGCCCGCCACGGCAGCCGAGCGATGACGGCAAGTGCGGTTGCCGGCAGGCGGACACCCGGGCACGACACCACCCCGGAGCCAGGGGCAGGACGCTTACGCCGCCCGCGCCGGCACGATCAGGGCCGCGATCATGGTCTGGACCACTTGGTCGTCCTGGTTCAAGGTCTCGGTACGAAGGCGGGCGGTGCCCATGTCGGGACGGGAGCGCGAGCGGCGCACCTCCATCACCTCGCTTTCGATGCGCAGCCGGTCGCCCGGGCGGGTCGGGCGGGGCCAGCCAATCTGCTCGATCTCGCGACCGATGATTCCCCAGGCGATGCCGATGCCGCTGTCAACCAGCATCCGCATGGTCAGCGCCGCCGTGTGCCAGCCACTGGCCGCCAGTCCCTTAAAAAACGTGGTCTCGGCGGTGGCAGGATCGGTGTGAAACGGTTGGGGATCAAACTGACGGGCAAAGGCCACGATGGCCTCGGCCTCGACGGTCAGGGTGCCGCCGGAAAACCGCTGGCCGGGTACGAAATCCTCCAGATAACGTTGAACTGCCATGTCTTCCTCTCGCCTCTGTGGTTCCGGGCCGGGGGCGTCGATCGGGGTCCCTTGACACCGGACCCGTCGCCCCTGATCTCCTGCTACGAACCGGTCAGTAACATCTCGGTGATGATACGGACCGGTCGGTATCATTGCAAGATAATTGGTAAAGGCGCCTTTGATGTCCACTCGTTCTGCACACGGCTGCCCTGCACCGGGCGGCCCTGCACCCGACGGCCCTGCACCCGACGCCGGTGACGGGACGCGACCGGCCCCGGCGCCGCCGGCCCGGGAGCGCATTCTCGAGGCCGCGAGCCGGCTGTTCTATGGTGACGGCATCCGCGCCATCGGAATCGAGGCGGTGGTTGCGCTGGCCGGCGTGACCAAGATGAGCCTGTATCGCAACTTCGCCTCAAAGGATGATCTGGTTGCGGCCTATCTGGCCGGTCGCGACCGGCGTTACTGGCACTGGTGGGACACCGTAATCGCCCGCCACCCGGGCCGGCCACGGGATCAATTGCGGGCATTGTTCGCCGGCGCGGCCAAAGTGGCGGTGGTTCCTGGCTATCGGGGCTGCCCCTTCACCAACGCCGCCATTGAATTTCCGGCCCCCGACCACCCCGGCCGTCGGGTCGCCGAGGCCAACAAGCAAGAACTGCGCCGCCGGTTGCGGGCGCTTGCCGCGGAAACCGGCGCCGGCACCCCCGACCGGCTCGGCGACCAGTTGCTCCTGCTGCTCGAAGGCGCCTACGTCTCCAGTCAGACCTTCGGCCCCGAAGGCCCCGCCGCGGCGATGGTGGCGGCGGCCGAGGCCCTGATCGAGACCGCGGCATCCGCCCCGGCCGACCGGGTCGCTTTGCCCGCCTCTCAGCCGCCGTCGCCGGTCAACCGCTCGACCTCGGCCAGCGACGATACCAGGTCCTCGGCACTGTGAACCGACTCCTCAATGTGGGCGGCCGCCACCGCCGCCTCTTCCCCCTGCGCCGCCACCGCGTGGGCCAGGGAACCGATCATCTCGTCAACGGTGGTCATGTCGCCCTGCAGCGCCGCCATGGCCTGCTGCGCCGCCTCCGAGCCGCCCACGATCTCGCTCAGCAAGGCGGTGATGCGGTGAGACGTCTCGGCGACCTGGGACGCCAGCGCCTTGACCTCGTCGGCGACCACCGAGAAGCCGCGGCCGGCCTCCCCGGCCCGCGCCGCCTCGATTTTCGCATTGAGCGCCAGCATGTTGGTCTGACGCGCAACATCGCCGATCAGCCGCATCGCCGCGGCAATGGCCTGACCGGTTCGCGCCAGCGCCGCAATCTGGTCGGCAACCGCGGCGGCATGGTGCTGCGCCTGCTCCACCGTAAGGCGTGACCGCTCGGCCCCGCTCAGCGCGTCCCTGATGGAATGGCTGACCTGCGCGGTCATGGCGCCGGCGATACGGATGTTCATCGCCAGCGCGTCAATATCGGCCGCCGCTTCGGTCGCCCGCGACCGGACGCTGTCCAAACGGTTCGCCACCGGCCCGCTCCCGAGTGAAATGTCCACGCCCACCTCCCGGTTTCCGCTGAGACGCCAGCGGTTCAAGACATCGGCCGCCCTCTACGACACCATCAGCGGCGATGGCAGACACCGAAAGAGACGATACCAACGCCCAGGCCGGCTGAGAAAGCGCGGACGCTCCCCGATATTCCGACAGCCAACCGGCCGCTCCTGCGTATGGATTGCCGCCGGCGTGCGCATCAACCACCGGAAATATTGGCCGAAAACGCGCTTCCCCGGCGCCTCCTTCAAACCCACCGTCTCCACCCTCTCAGCCCGGACCATGCGCGAACCCCCACGGCCCGTCCCCCGTCACGGAGCCCTTACCGCCGGACCGGAAACCAGCGTAAGATATGGGTTGAACTCTACCGCTTGACAATCCGACCAGTCAATGATCCTATCATCCGCATCCGAATACTGCCGGTTCGTCAATGTTTTTTTGCCAGCCATGGTTAAACAATGGTTAACATTGACCCTGCCATCAATAACATTGGTATCACAGGGTATTCCATCACCGTCAGCGGTTGCCTTACCCTGTTCGCAACCCCCTCGCTCCCCAGCAAGAAAGGTAATGAAGATCATGCCCCTAATGGAATGGAACCCAAAGATGAGTGTCGGCGTCGAACTTTTTGATTCCGAGCACAAAAAGTTGGTCACTATGCTTAATTCCCTGTTCGACGCGGTCCAGGCCGGCAAGGGCAAGGAGGTACTGGGAAAAACCCTTGACGGCCTGATCGACTACACCAAGAGCCACTTCGCTCACGAAGAGCAATACATGGTCAAGCATGGGTATCCCGATCTCGCGGGACACAAGAAAGAGCATGAAGACCTGGCCAAACAGGTGCTCGACGTTCAGAAGAAGTACCACAGCGGCAGCACCGCAACGCTCAGTATGGAAGTGATGAATTTTTTGAAGAACTGGCTAATCAAGCATATTCAAGGGACTGACAAAAAATATGGGCCGTTTTTCAACGCCAGGGGCGTGAAGTAACGACACCCGCACGGCCGCCGCCCCGCCGGCGGCCGTGCGCCCGGTCGTCCAGTTTCCGGCCACGATCGCCGGCCAACGACGGGAACCACCGGTCCGTGGCTCCCGCGGCGGAATCCCGTTCCCGACCGCGACGATCTGGCATCTTTACAGCCTGGGCGTGAAGGGGCATTGATGGAACCCAGGGCGGTTGATACGGGGGGAGACCATGGGTGTCGACGACACGGATCACTCTGCGCTGATTGAAAAAATCGCCACCGACGCCAACGGCCTGAGTTTGCGTCTGGCCGAGGTGATTGATGTCGTCGACGAACTGACGCATCATGTTGCCCGGCAGACCGATGATTTCACCAGACTGAAACACGCCGCCGGCGATGTGGCGGTGACGTCCGGGCGCATCGCTGCCGCCGCCTCGGAGGCGCGGCAAGTGGTTGGCGAGGCCAGACGCACAGTGGACAACTCCCACCTTCAGGTCCAACGGTCCCTGGCAAATATCCGCGATCTCGCGGCAACCGTGACCGGCATGGAACAGCAATTGTCGGGCCTGCGCGCGGCATTGGCCGGAGTAGCCCGGGTGGCCAAGGAAATCGGCACCATCGCCGGCCAGACCAACCTGCTGGCGCTGAACGCGACCATCGAAGCGGCGCGGGCCGGCGAAGCCGGCAAGGGCTTTGCCGTGGTTGCGGGAGAGGTCAAGGCACTGTCGCGCAAGACCGCCGAGGCCACCGCGGAAATCGATGCGACACTCCGGGCGCTGACCGAACAAGCCCGGAAGCTGATCGCCGAGAGCACCGCCGGTTCCGCCCGGGCAAATGCGGTGGCCGAAAGCACCGACGCCATCGCCGCCGTAATCGAAACCGTCGGCGCCGCCATGGCCCGGGTTGACGCCCAGGCCGACGGCATCAGTCGGGACGCCGCAGCCATCGACAACGGCGTCGCCGTCATCGCCGGCCGCCTGACCGACATGGTCACGTCGGTCACGCAGACCGACCACAAGCTGGCCGGCGCCACCGGGCGCATCGGGGCGGTGCGGGACCTGGGAGAAGTCCTGCTGGGCGCCACCGCCGAACTCGGGATCGAGATCCCCGACACACCGTTTATCCGGACCGCAGAGGACGCCGGAACCAGGATCGCCACCGCCTTCGAAGCGGCGCTGGCCCACGGCGAAATTTCCGAGGCCGATCTCTTCGACGACAGGTACCAGCCGGTCCCCAACACCAATCCCCAACAATACCTGACCCGGTTCACCACCTTTTGCGACCGGGTGCTGCCGCCGATCCAGGACCCGATCTGCCGCGCCGACCCCAGGATGCTGGCGGCCTGCGCCACCGACCGCAACGCCTATCTGCCGACCCACCAGCCGGAAAATTCCCAGCCCCAAGGTCGCGATCCGGTTTGGAACGCCCGGCACTGCCGCAACCGGCTGCTCTGGAACGACCGCACCGGGCTGGCCGCCGCCCGCAACACCAAACCCCTTCTGCTCCAGACCTATCACCGGCACAATCCCGACGGCGAGGCGGTGATGGTCAAAGACGCCAGCGTACCGATCTTCGTCCGGGGCCGTCATTGGGGAACGGTACGACTGGTTTATGGGGCGTAAGGCCCCAAGGAACACGCCTGCGGGTCGTTCTTCAGGTGCCGGCGGTTCGCCGGTCGCGGCGGCGAAAGCGCAGGAACACCGGGGGACGGCCAGCGGCGATGGCTTTCTGCTCGTAGCGGGTGGGCGGCCAGTCGTCCGGGCGGCAACGCCAGTCTTCGGCACGACGGGCCAGCCATTCAAAGTCCGGGTGATGCCAGGTGTGGTCGAGCATCCAGTGCACCAGCCCGGGGTCATCGCTCGCCAGCCGGAGTTCGGCCCCGCACACCAGCACCCGGGCCAGCCGGTCGAGGGTTCCGGGACCGATGAAGCGGCGTTCATGGTGGCGACGCTTGGGCCAGGGATCGGCAAACAGCACGAAGCAACGGCCGATTGCGGCGTCGGGCAAGGCATCGAGCAGAAAGCGGGCGTCATCGGCAAGGATGCGCACGTTGGTCAGCCCGCCCCGCTCAATGTGTCCCAGCAGGCTGGCCACACCGTTGACGAACGGCTCGCAGCCGATCATGCCGACATCGGGATGCAGGGCGGCCTGGGCCGCCAGATGCTCGCCGCCGCCGAATCCCACCTCCAGCCAGACCGCGGTGACCGGGGCCGGAAACAGCGACCGCGGGTCGATCCGGGTTCCGGGCTCGGGCCGGTCCAGCCGGAGCGCCGGCAGTGCAGCTTCCAGCAATTCCGACCTGTGCCGGCGCAGCGGGCGGCCGTGCCGGCGGCCGTAAAGCTTCGGCAGGTGCAAGGCAAACCCCCCGGGGGCCGGAAACAAAAAAGGCCCGGGGCGCGGACCAGCGTCCCCCCGGGCCCTTGGCGAAGTCGGTTACAGCTTGAAGGCGGCCTTGATCCGGTCCACCAGATCCAGCCGCTCCCAGGAAAAGCCGCCATCGGGATCGGGTTCACGGCCGAAATGGCCGTAAGCCGCGGTCCGGGCGTAAATCGGCTTGTTGAGGCCGAGATGCTCGCGGATCCCGCGCGGGCTGAGATCCACCAGTTGCTGGAGAACCTCGGCCAGCCGGTCTTCGTCGACCCCGTCGCGACCGGTGCCGTGGGTGTCGATATACACCGACAACGGCCGCGATACGCCGATGGCGTAGGCCAGTTGGATGGTGCAACGGTTGGCAATGTCCGCCGCCACCACGTTCTTGGCCAGATAACGGGCGGCATAGGCCGCGGAGCGATCGACCTTGGTGGGGTCCTTGCCCGAGAAGGCGCCGCCNNCCGCCGTAGGTGTCGACGATGATCTTGCGGCCGGTCAGGCCGCTGTCGCCATCGGGTCCACCGATCACGAACCGGCCGGTGGGATTGACATAGAACTTGTCCTCCGGGCACATCCAGCCGTTCGGCAGCACGTTAAACACGTGGGGCCGGACGATTTCCCGCACATCTTCCTGGCTGAGCGAGGCGTCGTGCTGGGTCGACACGACGATGGTGGTCGCGTGGGCCGGCTTGCCGTCGATGTACTGGAGCGTCACCTGGCTCTTGGCGTCGGGGCCGAGCAGCGGCGCCGCCCCGGAATGGCGGGCCTCCGAGAGAGAGCGCAAGATGTTGTGGGCGTAAAAAATCGGTGCCGGCATCAGTGCCGGCGTCTCGTTGCAGGCATAGCCGAACATGATCCCCTGATCGCCGGCCCCCTCGTCCTTGTTGCCGGCGGCATCGACGCCGACCGCGATGTCCGCCGACTGGGAATGAACATGGACCTGAACCGCGGCATGCTGCCAGTGGAAGCCTTCCTGCTCGTAGCCAATGTCCTTGATCGCGTGACGGGCCACCGCCTCCAGGCGTTCCGGGGTCACCGACGACGGCCCGCGCACTTCACCCGCCAGCACCACCAGATTGGTGGTGGCAAGGGTTTCAACGGCGACCCGGGCTTGGGGATCGGCGGCAAGGAAAAGATCGACGATGGCGTCGGAGATTCGGTCACAAACCTTGTCCGGGTGACCTTCGGAAACCGACTCGCTGGTGAAAACGTAATTTAGTTTGGCCACGGGCTGCCTCGGCAGGTTGCGGAGAAAAGAATAAGTGCGACCGCTCCCTCGGCGCGGGCGATCTCGCCCGGCCTTTTTGCAAGCTTCGATCCTCCGGGTCAAGCCCTAAGGCAACGCGCAGCCCAGGCGACGCGCACGGAATCGCCTGACCGCGGCCGGAATCCCCGGACCGGATCGGCGACGAAGCCCGCGCAGGTCCGGGAAACCGGAAACACCCGAAACACGGCCGACCGGTGCCCCGGCCGGCCGCGTCACCGCGGCGTCACTCAGCCGAGATTGTCATACCAATGCAGGTTGAGGTTGGTATCGTTAAAGTCGTTATCAGTACCATCCTCGCCACCGAAGATATAGTTACCGAATTTCACGACGCCATTGAAGACCAGTTCATCGTAGCTGTAGAGAACTTTCTCCCAGGAAGCGCCGTTATTGACGCCGATCGACACATAGTAGGTATTGTTGGCGTCCTCGGCGACGAAGGAACCTTCGCCGAATTTGGCCTCGCCGCCGCGCCCGGTATTGCCCGCGGAAGCCTTCGAGACAATGACCTTGTTGGCGGTATCACGGATCTCGACGAACTGGGCACCGGCCGATTGGGCGTAGGCCGTCCAATAAATGGTTTTACCGCGCGGCAAGGTGATGGCGATATTGCGGCCATAGATCGGTCCCGTGGTCATTTTTTCTCTCCTTTGTTGCATCAATTGGAACGATCATGATGCTTCCCGATCCTCAGGACACTTACGTCCAGACCCGACAGACAAACGCGGATGAACTGCCTTAGGATGTCGCCGTCATATCATCGTCGGTCTGTAGTGCAGCAGGACGCCGTCATACCCTGATATACCGTAAAAATATCGGTAATCATCTCGGCATCGGGCTTGTAAATCAAGTCAATCACGTTCCGAATGTCTTATATCACTAACAATCGATATGTTGGAGTCTTTTTTTGGGTTGAACCCGATATTAATGTCGATTTTGTGCATGCGTAGGCATGTAAGCGACCATAGTGGCGAATATAATATATCTTAGATTGTATTTTATTTTGCATTATGCCGCTATAAGTTTTTCCCAAAAGCGCCCGATGTTTCCAAAGAGCATTCGTTGGCTGACGCGGTTGTTTTGCACAGGCTGGGCCGGCCTCGCCTGGAGGACCGCGCCGACGGTCAACGGCAACAGAAACCGCGACGAACAGCGGCATCCGGGACGGCCGGTTCGGCAATACGAGGACGATGCCTTGGCCGAATCGCCCGACAACAGGTACAGCAAGACATTCGCGTTGAAAAACACGTCAAAGGACGGGCCAGTCCCGGGGCGCCGAAGCTATGAAAGCGGCCGAAGCCCAATTCCACCGCGTCGCTGGTTTCGGGGCGTCGCCCAACGGTATCTGCTCAACCCACCTGGAGG
>PLTC01000281.1:0-1461 GCA_003165295.1 Rhodospirillales bacterium
CGCCGACGATCATCCCCTCGTAGACTTCCTCACCGGGGCTGACAAAGAGCTTTCCGCGCTCCTGCACCATCTCGAGGGCGTAGCCGGTGGTGGTGCCCGCCTCGGTCGCGATGATGGTCCCGGTGATGCGGGTGAGCACCTCGCCGGCGTATGGGCCGTACTCCTTGAAGAGGTGGCNNTGATCGCGAAGCCGGTGGCGTCGCCCGATTCCATCGAGACGAGCACGCCGTTCTGGCGGGTGGTAATTTCGCCGCGCTTCGGGCCGTACTCCTTGAAGAGGTGGCTCAGGACGCCGCGGCCGCTGGTCGCGTTGACGACGTCGATCTCCATGCCGATCAGGCCGCGGGTCGTGATGGAGGCCTCAAGCATCGTGGAGTGGGAGAGCTTCTCCATGTTCGTGAGGATGCCCTTGCGGTTGGCCAAGTTGGCCATGATGGCGCCGACGCACTCGTCGGGAACCTCGATCCACACGGTTTCGAACGGTTCGTGGCGCTGGCCGTTGACGATCTTCTCGATGACGGTCGGCCGGGAGACGAGTAGTTCGAAGCCCTCGCGGCGCATGGTCTCGATCAGGATGCCCAGTTGCAATTCGCCGCGCCCGGCCACCTCGAAGGCATCGGCGTCCTCGGTGGCGGTGACCCGGATCGCGACATTGCCTTCGCCCTCCCGGAACAGGCGGTCGCGAATGACCCGGCTGGTGACCTTGTCGCCTTCACGCCCGGCATAGGGGCTGGTGTTGACCAGGAAGGTCATGGCCAGGGTTGGCGGGTCGATGGGTTGGGCCGCCAGCGGCACCGTGACGCTGGGGTCGCAAAGCGTGTCGGCGACGTTGGCGCAGGCCATGCCGGCCAGGGCGACGATGTCTCCGGCCGAAGCTTCCTCAACCCCGACCCGGTCCAGGCCCCGGAACGCCAGCACCTTGCTGATCCGACCCTGCTCCAGGACCCGGCCGTCATGGGACAGCGCCTTGACCGCCATGTTGGGACGCACGGTTCCCGACTGGATGCGCCCGGTGAGCAGGCGTCCGAGATAGGGATTGGCCTCCAGCGTGGTGGCCAGCATCTGGAACGGTGCGTCGGCGATGACCGTGGGCGGCGGTACGTGGTGGCGGATCAACTCGAACAGCGGCGCCATGCTCTCCCGCGGCGCGTCAAGGCTTTCCGCTGCCCAGCCGTTGCGCCCGGACGCGAACAGGGTCGGGAAATCCAGTTGCTGGTCGGTGGCGTCGAGGGCCGCGAACAGGTCGAAGACCTCGTCGTGAACGTCGTGGGGCCGGGCGTCCGGGCGGTCGACCTTGTTGATCAGCACGATCGGACGCAGCCCGAGCTTGAGCGCCTTGCTCACCACGAACTTGGTCTGGGGCAGCGGTCCCTCGGCGGCATCCACCAGCACCACCACGCCGTCGACCATCGACAGGATACGCTCGACCTCGCCACCAAAATCGGCGTGGCCGGGGGTATC
>PLTC01000281.1:1478-7835 GCA_003165295.1 Rhodospirillales bacterium
GGTCGACATGGGCGATGATCGCGATATTCCGCAGATCCATGGCAGGCAGCTTCTCTCTCGTTCAAATGACCGCGCTGCAATATCACGGGAATTGTTACAGCGGCAAGCGTTCTGCCGTCCCCGGACGACGGACTCCCGAAAGATATGGCGTCGGATGATCCTTCTGGACACTCCCCTGGCCCCGGAGAAAGCGGCGCACCGGTATCGGTTCGGCGAAGGACGGGGCGCGTCCGCTCGTGCTACCGCTCCCCGACACCGGCGCTCCCCGGGATCAGCCGCTCGGCCGGGAGCCTGACCGTCATGGTGGTTCCTTCGCCCTCGGCGCTGGCCACCTCGATGGTGCCGCCATGCAACGCGACCAAGCCCTTGACGATGGCCAGGCCAAGCCCGATTCCCTCGAAATGGCGCGAGAAACCGCCGTCAACCTGAGTGAACGGCTGGAACAGGTCGCGCAGGCGGGCGTCGGGAATGCCGATGCCCTGGTCGGCAACCGTCACCGCCGGCCGGCCGTCTTCTTCGCGCGCCACCGAGACATTCACGGTTCCGCCTGCCGGCGAGAACTTGATGGCGTTGGAGAGCAGGTTGTCAAGAATCTGCGCGAGCGCGGCGCAATCGGCGAACAGCAACGGAACCTCGCCGGACAGGTGGACGGCGAGATTTACCCCGGCGGCGGCGGCACGCCGGGACGCGGCGGTCAGGGCCGCCGTCAGCCAGTCCTCCACCGCTATCACCTGTTCGCGCAGCTTATAGCGGCCGGCATCAATGGCTGCCATGTCAAGCAGCGCATTCAGCACCTCCAGCAACTGCTGGCCGTTGTCGCGGATGGCCAAAACATAGTCCGACAGATCATCGGGTCGCACATCGCCGTGTACGATCAGGTCGGAAAAGCCGATGATGGCATTGAGGGGCGTGCGCAGCTCGTGGGACATGTTGGCGATGAACTGGGACTTGCTGCGGGCCGCCAGCCGGGCTTCCTGTTCGGCATGGATGCGGGCGGCGATATCGGCATAACCGCGCAGCGCCGCCACCACCGAGGTATAAAGGGAATGAGCGGTCAGTTCGGTCTTCAGCCGGTAGTCATTGATGTCATAGCGCCGGATGACGTCGCGTTCCGGGGCAAAGCCAGGCTGGCCGGTGCGTAAAATAATGCGGAGCGCCCGCAGATGTAATTCGTCGCGAAGGGCCGTCACCAGACGCAGACCGGCATCGTCGGTTTCCATGACCACATCGAGCAGAATCACCGCGACGTCGGGACGCCGTTCCAACAGTTGTCGCGCCTCGGCGGCCGAGCCAACGTCCAGGACCTCGATCTCGCGATCTTCAAACCGGCATCCCCGCAGAACCGACCGGGTTACGGCGACCACGTCGTGGTCGTCGTCCGCAACCAAAACCAGCCAGGGCGGTCGCGAAGAGACGTCGGCGGAGCCGGTGGGCTCGTCGTCGGCCAGAAAATCATAGCTTCCCATCGTGCGACTCCCGTCTTGGCGACGCTCCGGTGTGGCAAATGAGACAAGTTTACCCGAATGTCGGGATGATGCCACGGAGCTTCGGCGGCAGCCCTGGGGTCTGCGCCCCCCGCTTACAGTGTGCCGGTATCGGAAATCAGCCGGCATGGTTGTACCCACCAGCCTGGATGCCCGACGGCAAGGTTGGCGGCGGCGGCGGCGGCGGTGTCGTGGTCGGGGTAGAGCGCGAAGCAGGTGGCGCCGCTGCCGGACAGCCGGGCCAGCAGGCAGCCGGCGCTGCCTTCGAGTGCGGCCAGTACCCCGGCGATTATCGGGGCGACCGAGAGCGCGGCGCGGGTCAGGTCATTGGTGCGCCGGCCGAGTTCGGCGGCCAAGGCCCGAACGCCGTCCGGTGCCCCCGCCAGCCGGCCGGGCGCGGAAAACGGTCCGCTACGGGCGCGAAAAACCGCGGGGGTCGGGACCGGTACTCCGGGATTGACCAGCAGCGCCGGGCAGTCGGGCAGCGGCGGTGCCGGGTCTAGCCGGTCGCCGATGCCGCCAAAATAGGCGGCGCGGCCGGCCAGGCACACCGGGACATCGGCGCCTAGGCCGGCCGCCAGTTCCCCAAGTGCCGGATGATCGGCGGGCACCTGCCACAGCCGGATCAGCGCCCGCAGGCAGGCGGCGGCATCGGCCGAGCCGCCGCCGATGCCCGAGGCCACCGGCAACCGTTTGGTGAGGGTGATGGCGACCGCCGGGGGGCGTCCGAGCGCAGCCGCCAGTGCCAGCGCCGCCCGGACCACCAGATTGCCGGCGGGTGGTTCGTCGGCCAGGGCTGCGGCAAACGGGCCGTCCAGAGCGAGGCTGGGGTGGTCCCGGTCCGGCGCGGCGCGCACCGCCAGCGTGTCGCCGACATCGGCGAACATCACGAGGCTGTCGAGTTCATGGTAACCGTCGGCCCGCCGGCCCAACACATGGAGATAGAGGTTGATCTTGGCCGGTGCCGTGACCGGCAGCGGCGCGGCTTCCGGTACCGGCATCGGTCACAGGGCTCCGTTGGGGGTGCCGGCGATCCCGGGGTCCACGTAACTGCGTTCCTTGAGCTTTTTACGCACCGCGTCGCTCAGCTCCTGCTCGTCGGACTCCTGTAAGGAACGCCGCCACTGGAACAGGGCCTCGATCTGACGGCCCACCGCCCAATAGGCGTCACCCAGATGGTCGTTGATGGTGGGATCCAGCGGTTTCAGTTCGATGGCGCGTTCCAGTTGGGTTACGGCCCCATCCTTATCGCCCATGCGGTACAGCGCCCAGCCCAGACTGTCGATGATGTAACCGTTCTTGGGCTGGAGCGCCACCGCGCGTTCGATCATGGTCCTGGCCTGGGGCAGGTTGATACCCTTGTCGACCCAGGAATAGCCGAGGAAGTTGAGAACCGTCGCCTGATCCTTGCTCAGCGCCAGCGCCGCAAGCAGGTCCTGCTCCGCCTTCTCCCACGGCCCGATCCGTTCGTAGCTGGCGGCCCGGCCGTAAAGAATGGCCCAGTGCGGCTCTTCAAGGTGGGGAATGCGCTCCAGCGCCCGGTCATAGGCTTTGATCGCCTCGGCATCCTTCCGGTCGCTGCGGTACAGATCACCCAGGCGAACCAGCGGCTCGGCCCGGTCGGGGTGCTCGGCGGCCATGGCCTCCAGCAATGCCGCGGCCTGATCGAGCTGGCCGAGCCGGATCAGGCTTTCGCTGGATCGCAGGCGGGCGCTCCAGCCCAGGGCCGGGTCGCTGACCACCGCCTGATACTGAAGCAGCGCCTCCTGGTCGTGATTGCGATTGACCAGGATGTCGCCGACCAGAAGCTGGGTCAGGGGGAATTGCGGGCGCAGAACCAGTGCCAGCCGGGCATAGACCATCGCCATCTCGTCGGACTCTTCCTGGTGCAGGAAGGAAGCCAGTTCGAACAGACTTTCGGCCATGCCGTCCCGGGCCTGGGCCACCGCCGGCGTCAGCCCCAGATCGGCCTCCTCGACCAGCGCCGGACGGTCAATAAGACCGTTGCTGGCGTTATCCTTGGCGAAGTCGGCAAAAAGCGCCCGGGCCTGATCGCCATGTCCGGTCCGTTGTAAAAAGCTGCCCGCCGCCTGGACCACCCGCAAGGTCGGCGGGCTGTCCTTGAGCGCCTCGTCGTACCAGTGGGCGGCGTCGTCGGGGTCGTTGGCGACATCGGAGATCAACGCCCGGTGAAGGGCGTACAGGACTCCCAGGCCCTGGGTTGCCTCCAGCGGGGCCAGCGCCGCCTCGGCGGCTTTGGGCTGGCCTTTGGCCACCGCCAGCCAGCCGGCCAGCAACGGGCTGGTATACTTGGTGATGCCGTCGGTAGGAAGCGTGCCCAGCCGGCCGTCGGCGTCGTCGAGCCGGCCGGCAACCACGTCGTCGACGATCAGCAGCAGAATCGCCAACGGCGCATTGGGGTCATCCTGCCGGGTCAGCCGTCGGGCCAGCGGCAGCGCGTCGGAGATGCGGCCGTCATCGAGGTCAAGGACGAAGGCCCGACGCAACAGGCTCGGATCATTGGGATCCTGAGCCAGCGCGTCACTCATGAAGTCGGCCGCCGCTTTCCAGTCGTCCGCACGCTGCGCGAAGCGGCCGGCAAGGTAGGCACCGGCCTGAGGTGCCGGCACCTCGACCGTGGTGTCGCGTGCCGCCGGCCGGTTCGGCATCACGGCGAGCGCACCGCTCACTCCTGCCAGCATTACTCCCAGCCAAAGCCATTTCCGCCAACAGGCTAAACCGCGAAGGTCCATGACACACTCTTGCTCTTCGGGTTCGGACGTATTCATCCGCTTCGGGCACCGTGCCGCGATTCCAGGCAAGCGGCCGGATGGCTTCCCCTCAAGCCCCACCGCGTTCATAGTCATGACACGCTTGTCGGCCGGACGGAACCCCCAAGCGTAACATGGCGACATTTCACCGCCGGCGGACCGGAGCGGTCGGCGCCGGCTGCGGCGCTCTCCTAAATATCCTTGCGGGCGAAGCTTTCCCAGAGGTCTTCGCCGGCGCGGCGGATGCCCAGGCAGTCGAAGCGGGCCATGAGGTCCAGGCTATCGACACCAAAGGCGGCCACCGCAGCGATGCCGTCGCTGCCGATCAGACACGGCGCCCGGAACCATTCCAGGCGGTCTACCAACCCTGTCCGCAACAACGAACCGGCCAGTCGGCTGCCGCCCTCCACCAGGACCCGGGTGATGCCTTGCCGGGCCAGGGCGGCCAGAGTGAGACGCACGTCGATGGACCCGGAGGGATCGGGGGCAATCCGCAGCAGCGAGACGCCACACTGGGCGAAAACCTGCGCGCGGGCGTGGTCGGCATCGGGGCGGCAGCACAGCCACAGCGGTACCCGGCGGGCGCCTTGGACCAGTCGGGAGGTGAGGGACAGTTGCAGCCGGCTGTCGGCCACCACCCGTACCGGCGAGCGGCTGCCAAGGCCGGGCAGCCGGCAGGTCAATTCCGGGTCGTCGGTCTGGGCGGTCCCGTGGCCGACCATGATGGCGTCATGACGGGCGCGCAGGCCGTGGCCCCAGGCGCGGGCAGTGTCCCCGGTGATCCACTGGCTGAGGCCGCGGTGGGTGGCCACCCGGCCATCAAGGGAGGTTGCCAGTTTGAGCGTGACCAGCGGGCGGTCGTGTGCCAGGCGCAGAAAGAAGCCGTGGTTGAGACTTCGCGCCTGGGCGGCGCCGACGCCGGTGGTGACGGCAATGCCGGCGGCACGCAGATGGGCGAGGCCGGTTCCCGAGACGCGGGGATCGGGATCTTCGCACGCGACCACGCACCGCGCCACCCCGGCGGCGATCAGGGCGTCGGTGCAGGGCGGGGTTTGGCCGTGATGGTCACAGGGTTCCAGCGAGACATAGGCAGTGGCGCCCCGGGCCCGGCTACCGGCCCGCGCCAGGGCTTCGGTTTCGGCATGGGGCCGCCCGCCGGGCTGGGTCCAGCCGCGTCCGACCACCGTGCCATCCCGGACCAGCACGCAACCCACCGCCGGATTGGGCCACACCGAACCCAACCCGCGCCGGGCCAGCCCCAGCGCGGTATTCATGAAGCGACGATCGTCCTCTTCGGTGGGTGCTGACATCACACACCGCGAACAGTTACGGCGACCGGGTCGGGCTTGAGCGTTCCCACGATCTGGTTGAAATCCGCCGCTTCCCGAAAGTTGCGATAGACCGAGGCGTAGCGGACATAGGCGACCTGATCGAGGGCAAGCAGGTGCTGCATGACCATTTCGCCGATCTGCTTCGACGGAATCTCGCTTTCTCCCGAGGATTCCAACTGGCGGACCAGATTGTTGACGACCCGGTCGATGCGGTCGCCATCGATCGGCCGCTTGCGCAGGGCGATCCGCATCGAACGCAACAGCTTGTCGCGGTCGAAGGGTTCACGCAGACCGGTGCTCTTGACCACCGTCAGTTCGCGCAATTGCACGCGCTCGAAGGTGGTAAAACGGGCGTTGCAGCCGGAACAAAAGCGCCGCCGGCGAATCGCCGAGTTGTCTTCGGTCGGCCGCGAATCCTTGACCTGTGTGTCGTCGTTGCCGCAAAACGGACAGCGCATCGGAAAACCTCGCCGCTGAGACCGGATTAGAGCGCAGGATAGATCGGAAAGCGATGGCACAGCGACCGAACCCGTTCGCGCACCACGCCTTCGATTGCTGTATTCTCTCCAGAATTGCTGATCGCCAAGCCGTCAAGGACCTCGACGATCATCCGGCCGGTCTCCTCGAATTCGGCTGTGCCGAACCCGCGGGTGGTTGCGGCCGGGCTGCCCAGTCTCACTCCCGAGGTGATGGTCGGCTTTTCCGGGTCGAAAGGGATGCCGTTCTTGTTGCAGGTGATGCCGGCCCGTTCCAGGCTGGCCTCGGCGGCCT
>PLTC01000133.1 GCA_003165295.1 Rhodospirillales bacterium
CGTGGAGGCGTTGGCGATGGCCGACGCCTCCACCGCCAGGGCCTCGGCGGTGGTCATGGCCGGCACCGAATGCAGCACCACCACCGTCAGTTGAGACTCGACGTGCCGAAAGGAAAGCCACGCCACGGCTCCCGAGGTGACCGCCATCCCGGCGACCACGGCAAAGGCCAGCGCCATCTTGACCCGGATGCCGTAGCGCCGGCCGGGCGGCTTCACGGCAACGGTGTCGGCATCACCGGTTGTGACTGCTGCGGTGGCAGTGGCGGGCTGATCAACCATGGTTGGGGTCGGTTCCGCCTATTCGGCCGCGGCGTTGTAACCGAACCAGGTCAGCGTCAACCGGGCCAGCGTGCCGTCGGCCTTGGCCGCGGCGATGGCGGCGTCCATGCGGGTCCGCAAGGCCACGTCGCCCCGCCGGAACGCCGCCCCGACACCGTGCCCGAACGGACCGCCGGTCAGCGCCGGCCCGAACAGGGTCAGTTCCGAGCCGCCGCTATCCTTGTCCAGGATGAATTCATGAAGCGCAGCGCCGCCGTCCAGGATGGCGTCGAGCTTGCCATGGACCATGTCCGCGTATTTCTCGGTTTCGGTGTGATAGATGCGGATGTCCGCGCTCTCCTTAAGGTACTGTTCCACGAAGGTCTGGTAAACGGTTTCAACGTGAACTCCGACCCGCTTGCCCTTCAGCGCCTGGATCAGCGCGGTCAGGCTGGCCTGGTCTTCGGCATCCATATGATCAAGGTCGAGCCGGTTGAGGGTCAGCAGGGTGGTCAGGTCGCTGCCCACCGAGGTTGCAAAATATTCCGGGGTCAGGGCATAAGGGCGGCTGAAGGCGACCCGCTGCGCGCGTTCCGGGGTAATGGTCATGCAGCCGACATAGACATCGAATTCATTTGCATCAAGGGCGTCGAAGATGTGTTCCCACGCAACCGCGGAGATGTCGCAGCGCACGCCCATCCGCTGGCACAGATCGTGGACCAGATCGATTTCAAAGCCGGTGATCGTCCCGTTGGGGTCACTGATCGTCCAGGGCGGGTAATGACGGTAGGTGCCGATGCGGATCACCTCATCGGCCCGTGCGGTTCCCGCACCTGCTGCCGCCAGCACCAGCAGCGCGGCAAAGCCGGTGACCAGCAGTCTCCGCAAGGCGCTGCCCCACGCCGCGGTCGCATAAGCCATTCTGGCACTCCTTATCCTCGGCAGCCGATATCGTTCATACCGGCGAGCCTTAAGTTAGGGGGCTTCGCCCCATATGCGCCAGGTTACAATGGATGTCCTTGAGATCAAGTCAGTGCGTGGGCTCTGCCCACACCCGCCAAAGGCCGGGGGCCTTTGGAAACCATGACGTTTTGATCCCGTAACGTCATGGGGTCCGGGGCCTGAAGGCCCCGGCGGGTGCAGGGCAGAGCCCTGCAAAAAAAAGCACACCATCCTGGCGCCCATGGGGCTTCGCCCCTTTCCCCCGACCAAGGCCTTGCCCACCAAATGCTGCGGCCCTCGGAACCCATGACGTCAGGCCGGTCCGGGGGCGTCACGCCGGCCGGTCGGGCCTGACCGCGACGAATCGAAGCCGGACATAATCGGCCCACCATTGGCCATTCCCGTCCCGCAACCCTGGCGCCACCGCGTCGGCGACTTCGGCCAGATAGGCATCGCGCCCGGCCGCAGGCAGGTGGCGCAGGAACGGCCCGGCGAAGGTGGCAAGCCAGCCCGCGAGTCCGGTGGGCAGCGGCGTCGGCCGCTCGAACCGCTCCAGCCGGACCACCGTGAAGCCGCCGGCGATCAGTCGGGCGCGGTAGTCCTCGGGCTCGGGAAAGTACCAGGGCCAGGCCGCCCGACCATCGATGCCCCGGCGGTCGAGGCAGGCCACCAGCGCCTGACCGATCCGGGCGACGTTGCCGGCGGCGCCGAACTCGCCAACGAACCGGCCGCCCGGTCGCAGCAGCCCGGCCACCCCCGAAATCACCGCGTCGGGTCGAAGCATCCAGTGCAGAGCGGCGTTGGAGAACACCGCGTCGAACGGCCGCCGGTCTTCACCCGCGGCAAACAGAGTCCCGCCGCACAGCGCGTGGCCATCCATCACCCGGGCGTCCAGGCCGCGCGCCCGGGCCGCCGCGACCATGTCGGGGCTGCCGTCGACGCCGATCACCGTGGCCCCGGCGGCGGCCAGCGTCGCGGTCAGAACGCCGTCGCCGCAGCCAAGGTCAAGGATGCGCTCCCCGGGTCGGGGTGCCAGCACCTCCACCACCGGCGCGGCCAGTTCCGCCACGAAGCCGGCATGCCGCCGATACCCTTCGGCATTCCAGTCGGCCGGCGGCGGGGCAGCGGAGGCCGGTACGACCATGACGCTACTTGCCGCCCGGCTTGGCCGGGGCGCCGTCGGGACCCTGGCCGGATGGTGGCTTGCCGATATTTTGCAGGCTGAAGATGACCTGACCCAGCAATTGCTCGAATCCGGGCGTCGACTGAGTGTACTCGACCCGGCCATCGGGCGGAAGGTGCTCGGGGTCGCCCCCCGGCTCCAAAGCCAGGTACTTGCCGCCAAGCAGGCTCTCGCTGGCCACCAGCGCGACGGTGTCGCGCGGAAGCTGGATCGACGGGTCGATGGACATGTGGACCACCGCCAGATAGCTGGCGGGATCAAGGGTCAGGCCGACCACGCTGCCGACCCTGACACCGCTGATCCGAACATCGGCACCGTTCTGGAGGCCGCTGATGCTCGAGAACTGAGCGGTGAGCGGGTAACCCTTGACCTTGCGCAGATCGGCGCTGGCGTAGGCAAAGGCCAGGAAAAAGCCCGCGACCACCAGCACCACCGCACCAAGCACGGTCTCAATGACGTTCTTTCGCATGTTCCGTTCTGTGCCCGGCCCAGTTCATGCCCAAGATCAGGATCAACGACCCGCCACCGGTCAGGCCGGCTGCCACGGCTCGTAATCGCCGGTGGCCCTGGCCCGCTGGCCGCCCTTCGAGGGATGACCGGGCGGCCGGTACGCGGCTTCGGTACCGGTCGGATTGGCCTCGTGCGGCTTGACCCATGGCTTGTGGAACGCACTGCCGGCGGTCAAAGGCTCGTCGGAAGTGTAGTGAAGCCAACCGAACCACTCGGGCGGCACTTTGCTCGGGTCGAACTCTCCCGAATACATGACCCAGCGGCGCTCGCGCCCATCGGTCCGCTTCCGGGTTCCCCGATAGTAGCGGTTGCCGTAGGAATCGGTACCGATCAGGGTACCCCGGCGCCAGGTAAAGAGTTTGATCTGGAGACTGTCTAAGGACGTCAGCAGGGAAGTCAGGTCGAACATGGCCGCTCGCGTTGGGGCAAGGCCCCGAAACAATTGCCGGATGGCCCGCACTATGACACCCCCCGGCCGGGGCGTCCAGAGTTCAGCGTCGGGAATGTTCACCGCAGAAAATATTCACCGCGGGGCGTATCGCCCGCGGGCAGACAATCGGACCGACCGGAGTCACCATCGGTTACCCGTTCGCCCGGTGGAGCGCGTCGGGATGAACATGGCCGAGAAAGAACCGGAGCATCTCCCTGGTGGCGTCAGGGCCGAGCGGGTCGATATACGAGCCCTTGGCGCATCCCCCCGACCAGGCATGGCCGGCGCCGTGGATGACCCACTGCTCCAGCACCACCCGCCCGCCGGGATCGGTATGGATGATCCGGCTCCAGGCATGGCCATCGGGAACCCGCCCGCTCTCGGTCCGGGTCTTGAGGGCGATGCTCGCGGTTGCCCTGGATTGCGCGATCACCTGATCGCCGTTCAGCGGGTGGACCGTGGTATCGCGATCGCCATGGAACACGATGGTCGGCATGATCTCCCGCCGGTTCGCGTCGTTCGGTGGCCCGCCGGGGGCGGCCACCAGCAACGGCTCGCCCCGGCGCATGGCGGTAAAGGCCGACAGCAGGCCGTTGGCGGCGCCGCAGGCCAGACCCGAATGGACGCCGATGGCGGCATAAAGATCGGGATAGGCGATTCCCATGATCGCGGCGGCGGCCCCGCCCGCCGACAGACCGCCGATATAGACCCGTCGCGGTTCGCAACCGTAGTCGGCCATGACCTGCCGGGTCATGCCGGCAATCAGCGACGGTTCACCCTTATCACGCTGCTGGTCGCTCGGGCTGAACCAGTTCCAGCAGCGCGACATGTTGGCGCTGGCGGTCTGGGCCGGGTACAGCACGAGACAATCGGATTGCTCGGCCAGCTCGTTCATGCCGGTCCCGGCCGCGAAATCATCGGGCGACTGGGAGCAGCCGTGCAGCATCACCAACAGCGGCAACGGCCGTCCGTCATGACCGCCGGGAACGTACAGCTTGTACTCGCGGCGGCCGGCGGCATTGCTGAAGACGCCGTCGAGAAACCGTCCGGTCCCGCGCACCGGCACCGGCACCGGCACCGGCACCCTGTGCGACACGCGCACCGGCACCGGAGGCGGGATGGGACCCGGGAAAACGGTCATCCCGGACTCACCCGCCCGCGGGCCGTCCAACCGCTCGCGGAGCCACGTCAGAGGTCGATCGAGGACCCGGCGGACCGTGGTCAGCAAGCCATCCAGGCGGCCCTTCACGGTGGCCCGCCAGACCGGCTGAGCAGCACTCAAGGTTTCGTCATCCCGGGACTCACTCCCTCTCCAATAACCCGCCGGCGGCAGCATCGGCCGAAATCCGGCGCAGGTCAACGTCATCACCCGACACGTCATCACCCGGGACATTTTCACCGGCCCCTCAAGGACCGCCCGGCGACCCCAGGGCCGGATGCCGGTCATCGGATTTTGCGAGAGCCGTCTCACAGTTCGTTGAAATTTGCGAGACCGGCCGTCCCATTTTGGACCGGCCGGCTTCGCGGGCATCGCCCGGGATCGCGCTAACCGATTGATCTTCCCCGGGAGCGGCCGTCGGGCCGGGCTGCGGGCAGGGCGGGCGGGCGGCTGGCACGCTTGTTGCTGTCCTAATGGGACAACAGAGGCCGCGGGCAAACAGAACAGCCTTCTCCGGTCACTGAATAGCGGCGAAGCCTCTTTCTCCCGTCACCCCTTCAAGGAGTCATGATCATGTCCATGCACAAGACCATCAACGACAATTTCCGGCTTCCCAGCTTCGCCGATGGTTTCGATATGTCGGTCGATGACCTTCTGGCGCAGCTTGTCCTGGACAATTACTGCATGGTTCCGTGCCAGGATTGATCCCTGGCACCCGCCGGGTTCCGCTCGGGACCGGCCATGGCACTGGAAGATCAAAACATCGTCCAAATAACAAAACCGACCCTTTTCAGGAGTATCAACAATGTCCATAGCGATCGTTGCCGTCAAAATCGGCCAGCCGTCAGACCTTGCCGGTGAATTCAACCTGTCGGTCGAAGACCTTCTGACCCGTTTGGCCCTTGACAATTATTGCATGGTCCCGTGCCAGGGATGACCGCGGCCGGCGCCCGGGACACGCTCAAGGCTGTGGTCGCCGCCGGTCCAGAAATTTTTGTTGAACTTTGCTTCCGAACCAGCCCACCCGGCATGATTGCCGGCCTGCAACCGCCCCTCTAAGGAGATCCGGCAATGACGACGCAGCAGACCATCAGCGACCAGAACCCGCATCCCGGCGCCGGGAAGGCGTTCGATATGTCGGTCGATGCCCTTCTGGAACAACTCGCCCTCGATAACTATTCCCTGATTCCGTGTCAGGAATGACCCGTGGCAGCGACCGGAGCGGGCCGGAGACCTTCCCGGCAGGGGCGATGGTGCCGCCATGGGGCTGGTCGGCAACCAGCCCCCGGCCGATCGGAGTTAACACCACGAATTCCCGGCCATAGCGGCGTTCTCTGACGACAAATCCCAGGGCTTCGGCGATCTCGAGGGCGGCGTGATAGCCGTTCAAATCGTCCAGGGCGGCCCATCCCCGGGCATCGGCGCAGCGCGCCACGGCGTCAAGCAGGGACGGCCAAGCCGAAATATTGTAGGTGGAATGTTGCGCGGAGGGCATTCGCAGGTCCTCACTCATGGTTGGTTAAGGCGCGATCGAACCACGGCCACGCCACGGGCGACGGTACCGTCGGTCCTGTCACCGCGTGTCAATGCCGGTCATGAACGAGCGCCAATCACGCCTTTCAAACCCCAACGCGGCAACGGATAGAGATGATCAAACCCGTGATCATCTCTGGTAATTTGCGGCCTTATAATCGTCATCGGGATTGATTGCAATAGATTAAATTTTATTAATTATACTTTCTATTACCTCATACCACTGTATGAAGTCGTCAAGACGATAAAGTCCTGATATATCACCAAAAGCGATCGAAATGCCAAGGCGTTCTCCGGCCGTCCGGGCGACATGATCATTGACTATGTTGTAGGGGGCCCCGATCGGTACTGCGATCGCCGGTGGGTGGCGCGAGGCCGCCGCTCCACGACTGACTTTGTTCAGATGTCCCGGCCGTCTTACCGGGCCAGATCCTGCTTCAGGGTCAAACCGCCGTCGGCTTTGCCAAGGCGGACGCGATAAACCTCCAGGGCCTCCAGCACCCGCTGGACATAGTTGCGGGTCTCGGCGATCGGGATCGACTCCACCCAGTCCAGCGGATCGACGCCGCCACCGGCGCGGGGATCGCCTGCGGTGTCGAGCCACTCGCGGACCCGGCCCGAGCCGGCATTGTAGGCCGCCACCGCCAGCAGGTAGGAGCCGCCATAGCCGTCGACCAACTGCCGGAGATAGCTGGTCCCCAGCAAAATATTGTACCCGGGATCGGCGGTCAGCCGGACGTCGTCGTGGGGCAGCCCCAGCTTGCCGGCGACCTGTTGGGCGGTCGGCGGCATCAGTTGCATCAACCCGCGCGCCCCGGCCGAACTGACGGTGGTGGTGTTGAAGGTGCTTTCCTGGCGAATCACCGCCAGCGCCAGGGCCGGCTCGACCCCGCCCTGGGGCGGAACCGCCAGCACCGGGTAGCCCTGGGCAATCAGGGTGGTGCCGGTCGGCAGCGCCTGTTTGGCGACGGCAATGGCCAGATCGGGATGGCGAACCTCCTCGGCCAGCCGTGCCAGCAGGGCATATTGGGCTGCACCCTCGCTTTCCTTGATCAGCCGGCGCAGGAACAGACCGGTGTGGCCGCCGGTGTCGGCGGGATCGATTTCGTGAAGCAGCCGGACCACCCGCACCAGTTCCCGATGATTGAACCCGGTCGCGTCGGCTTCGGAAACCGCCGGCTCCGGCGGCAGCGCCGGCGGATGGTCGCCACCCAGCGCCGCGGCCCCCAGTTGTCCGTAAAACATGGTGGGAAAGCGGGCGGCGGCGGCGTACCACTGCCGGGCCTGGTGGTGGTCTCCCAGTGCCTCGGCGGCCCGGCCGCACCAATAGGCACCCCGCGCCCGGCTCATGGGGGTCGTCACCGCCTGATACACGCGATGAAAGTGCTGGAACGCCTCCGAGGGCAGGTGCAGCACCCGTAAGGCCAGCCAGCCGGCGAGAAACTCGGCCTCGGCCAGCGGCTGCCCCTCGGTCAGGCCGTGGGCCGCCACCAGATGGTACGCCTGAGCGGTCTCCTGGCGCGCCATCAGCCGGCGCGCCTCGATGTTGCGCTCGGTCCACCACAGCGCCGGCCGTCCCAACTGGGCCGGAGGGTTGCGCAGACCTTCCAGGGCGGCGTCATCGTCGCCTTTGTGCCGGCGCCAGTGCACCCGTTCGTAGGCCAGTCCGGCATCGCCGGTCAGGGACCCCGGCACCCGTGCCAGCGCCGCTTCCGGCCCGGGCAGGTCGTCGGCGAGCGCGATCCGGGCCAGCGCCAGCGCCTGATGGTCCGGGTCGACCAGCGGCAGCAACCGGCGCGCCGCCGTCGACTGGTGGTCCCACAGCAGACGGTCAAGCCGGGCCAGATGATCCGAAGCGCGGAGCAGTCCGCCGAACCGGCCGCGAAAGCCGGTCTCGTCGTCCACCGAGACAAAGTTGGCGTCGGCCCAGAACCGCCGTACCAGTTCGGCGGCGCGGCTGCCGTCGCCGCCCGCCGTCAGCGCCTCGGCATAGCGGCTGATTCCAGCCGCGCTCACCGGGGCGTGCTGGGCGAACCAGCCGCGGACCTCGACCGCAGACAGGTCCGCGGGCATGGTCGCCTCGGCCTGACGTTCGAGGCCGGTTTGATTCGGCCAGGCCGGATTGGCGCGGATGAACGCCGAAATATCGGCAAAGCCGTTGCCGCTTTGCGGCCGGACCAGATCGAGCCACAGGATCACCTTGGCCGGCAGCCGCTCGGTGGCCCCGGCGGCCTCGCTCCGGGCCTCGCTCCATTGTTCGGTGGCGGCATGGTGGAAGGCGGCGCGGTAAAGGTTAAGGTCGGACGCCGAGAGGCTGTCGGCCGTGGCGGCCCGGCCGTCACCAGCCCCACCCACCGCCAAAACCAGAGCGGCCAACACCAGAGCCGCCAGCGGACGCCGCGACCGGGGGACGGTCGACCCGGGCTTGCCGCCGCCGGCTCCGGCGGTTATGGTGGCCGGATTCATCGCGTCGCGGCAAGGGAGTTCGGCATGTTTACGGGATCGTTGGTCGCCCTGATCACACCCTTCAAGAACGAGGCGGTTGACGAGGATGCCTTCCTCAGCCTGGTCGAGTGGCAGGTCAACCAGGGAACCCACGGACTGGTGCCGTGCGGGACCACCGGAGAGTCGCCGACCCTTGATCATCACGAACACCGGCGGGTGATCGACATGTGCGTCGAAGCCGCCGATCGCCGGATTCCCGTGATCGCCGGCACCGGCTCCAATTCCACCGACGAGGCCGTCGCGCTGACCCGTTACGCCCGACAGGCGGGCGCCGACGCCGCGCTGGTGGTGACGCCTTACTACAACAAGCCGACGCAGGAAGGTCTCTATCAACATTTCAAAGCCATTCACGACTCGGCGGAACTGCCGATCATCATTTACAACATCCCGGGACGGAGCGGCGTCGACCTTTCGGTCGCGACCATGGCCCGGCTGGCCAGGTTGCCTAACATTGTCGGGGTCAAGGACGCCACCGCCAATTTGGCAAGGCCGCTCGACACCCGGATCGCCCTCGGTCCCGACTTCTGCCAGTTGTCGGGAGAGGACACCACCGTCGTTGCGTTCCTGGCCCAGGGCGGGGTCGGGTGCATCTCGGTCACGGCCAATGTCGTGCCGGCCCAGTGTGCGGCCTTGCACGAGGCGTGGCGAATCGCCGACGCCCCGACCGTGTTCCGCCTGCGTGACCAGTTGCAGCCACTGAGCAACAGCCTGTTCCTCGAGACCAACCCGGCGCCGGTCAAGTACGCGGTCAGCCTGCTCGGCCGGTGCGAAGACAGCCTGCGGCTGCCGCTGGTGCCGGTCACCGAGGCCACACGGCAACAGGTGCAGGCGGCCATGACCGGGCTTGGGCTGATCGGCTGAGAGTGCGACCAAGCCCAGGGACCGGGCCGGGAACGGGAAAGGCAGGACCACGGTGGCGGACAAGGACGAGCAGCGGGGCACGGTGGCCCAGAACCGCCGCGCCCGCTTCGATTATTTCATCGATGAAACGCTGGAGGCGGGAATCGTGCTGGCCGGGACCGAGGTCAAGTCCCTGCGCTCGGGCCGGGCCAGCATTACCGAATCCTATGCCGGAGAACAGGCCGGTGAGCTGTTCCTGGTCAATGCCTTCATTCCAGAATACCAGCTCGCCGGCCGCTGGCTCCAGCACGAGACCAAGCGGCCGCGCAAGCTGCTGCTGAAGCGGCGCGAGATGGGCAAGCTGTTGATTGCGATCCGCCGCGAGGGCGTTACCATCGTGCCGCTTTCGATTTATTTCAACGATCGTGGCATCGCCAAGGTCAGGCTGGGCCTTGCCCGCGGCAAGCGCATGACCGACAAACGCGAAACCCAAAAAGAGCGCGACTGGCAGCGCGACAAAGCCAGACTCATGCGCAACCGCGGCTGACCCGCGGGTCCCGGGTTCCAAGGGGGTGCCCCTTGGTGGGGACCAGGGGCAACGCCCCTGGTCCGCCGAAGGCAAAATAAAGCGAGAGGACATTCCCCATGCCGACGGAACGCGAACTGGCACTGGCGGCCAAAGCCTGGCCGTTCGAGGAAGCCCGCAAATTGCTGGCGCGCCTCGGCGGCCGGTTGCCCGAAAAGGGCTACGTGCTGTTCGAGACCGGGTACGGGCCGTCGGGTCTGCCCCATATCGGGACCTTCGGCGAGGTGGTGCGCACCACCATGGTCCGCCGGGCGTTCGAGCGGCTGTCCGATCTGCCGACCCGGTTGTTCGCCTTTTCCGATGATATGGACGGGCTGCGCAAGGTCCCCGACAACATCCCCAACCCGCATCTGGTGGAGCCCCATCTGGGCCGGCCGCTGACCCGGATTCCCGACCCCTTCGGCACCCACGAAAGCTTCGGTCACCATAACAATGCGCGGTTGCGGGGGTTCCTGGACAGCTTCGGCTTCGACTACGAGTTCCAGTCCTCCACCGACTGGTACCGCTCGGGCCGCTTCGACGCCGCGCTGCTCCGGGTGCTGGCCCATTACGACGAGATCATGGCGGTGATGCTGCCGAGCCTGCGCGAGGAGCGGGCCAGATCCTACAGCCCGTTCCTGCCAATCTCGCCCACCACCGGCCGGGTGCTTCAGGTCCCGATTCTGGAAACCGACGTCGTCGCCGGCACCATCGTCTTCGAGGACGAGGACGGCCGGAAGACCGAACTGCCGGTCACCGGCGGCCATACCAAGCTGCAATGGAAGCCCGATTGGGGCATGCGCTGGTCGGCGCTTTCCGTCGATTACGAGATGTCCGGCAAGGATCTGATTCCATCGGTAGAACTCGCATCGAAAATCTGCCGTATACTGGGCAGTAAGCCGCCTGAAACTTATATTTACGAGCTTTTCCTCGATGAACATGGCCAGAAAATCTCGAAATCCAAGGGGAACGGCCTTTCGGTGGAGGAGTGGCTGGCCTATGCCCCTGCCGAGAGCCTGGCGCTGTTCATGTTCCAGAAGCCGCGGGCGGCCAAGCGCCTCTATTTCGACGTGATTCCGCGGGCGGTGGACGATTACCTGACGTTCGTCGACAAGGCCGCCACCGAGGACCCGGCCAAACGGCTGGAGAATCCCGCCTGGCACATTCACAACGGCGCCGTGCCCGCGGTGCGCGCCGACCTGTCGTTCAACCTGCTGCTCAATCTGGCCGGCGCCGCCCACGCCGAGACCAAGGCCGCCATGTGGGGCTTCATCAGCCGCTACGCCCCCGAGGCGACGCCGGACAACGCGCCCTTCCTTGACCGGCTGGCCGACCATGCCCTGCATTACTACCGGGACTTCGTGCTGCCGACCCGGCGCACCCGTGCCCCCACCGACGCCGAAGCCGCCGCCCTCCGTGATCTTGCCCAGGAACTGGACTCGCTGCCGGCCGGCACCAGGGCCGAGGCGCTTCAGGCCACGGTCTACGAGGTTGGCAAGCGCCACCCCTTCCCGGACCTCAAGGCGTGGTTCCAGACGCTCTACGAGCTGCTGCTGGGCCAGACCACCGGGCCGCGCATGGGGTCCTTCATCGAACTGTATGGCATCGAAGAAACCCGGAGCCTGATCCGGGCGGCGCTTGAGCGTAAGCAGGTGACGGGGTGACCGGGGGCCGGATCAGTCCAGGAACAGGTCGCCGACCAGTTCGCCGCCGGGGCTGACCGCGTAGGCCGAATAGTCGGTGACCCCGGCCTCGGCCAGGATATCCTCGTCGATGAAGAAGTTGCCGGTGACGGTGCGGCTGTCGCCGGTCAGGATGGCGTGGGCGGCGTCGGCGACGATTTCGGGCCGGCGGGTCTGTTCCGGCTCGACCATGCCGCCCAGCATCACCAGCGCCGCGGTGCCGATCACCGTTCGCGGCCACAGGGCGTTGACCGCAACGCCGGAGGCCGCGAATTCGGCGCTGAGACCGATGACGTAAAGGCTCATGGCGTATTTCGAGACGGTATAGGCGGTGTGGTGGCGAAACCATTTGGGATTGAGGTTGAGCGGCGGCGCCAGCATCAGAATGTGGGGATTTTCCGCCTTCCTGAGGTGGGGCAGGCAGGCCTGACAGCAGGCGAAGGTCCCCCGGGCGTTGATGGCCATCATCAGGTCAAAGCGCCGGAGCGGTGTTTCCAGCGTCCGGGTCAGGCTGATGGCGCTGGCATTGTTGACCAGGATGTCGATGCCGCCAAAGCGCGCCACCGCCTGGTCGACCGCGGCGGCAATCTGGGCCTCGTCGCGGATGTCCACCATCACCGCCAGCGCCCGGCCGCCCGCCGCCTCCACCTCGTGCGCCGTCTCGTGGATGGTGCCGGGCAGCTTGGGGTGAGGCTCCGAGGTCTTGGCCGCGATCACGACATTGGCCCCGTCGCGCGCCGCCCGCAGCGCGATCGCCAGGCCGATGCCGCGGCTCGCGCCGGTGACGATGACATTATCCATTGCGCGCCAGCTTCCCGGCCTCGGTCAGCGGCAGTTCGGGGACGAAGCGCAGCCGCGCGGGCGTCTTGTGCGCAGGCAGGCGGCTGCGGCACACTTCCATGATCTCGCGCTCCAACGCGACCTGCGAGCCCGCGCCGGCGTTGAGCACGACGTCGGCGACGACGAGCGCGCCGGTGATGGCGTTCTTGCGGCCGAACACCCGGCTCGCCTGCACGGCGGGGTGTGCGTTGATAACGGCTTCGACTTCCTCCGGATGCACCTTGGCGCCGCCGACGTTGATGACGCCGCCACGCCGTCCGACGAACAGATAGCGATCGCCGCTGCGCTCGACGATGTCGCCGGTGTCGACGAAACCGTCGGCGTCGCAGAGCGGCGCCGCGTTGTCGCCGAGGAAACGCAGCGCCGCGCGCTCGGACTTCAATTGCAGCGCGCCGTCGACGACGCGCAATTTCACCGCCCCGCCCGCTTCGACGAGCGCCGCCGGAAAACCCGCTTTGCCATCGCCGACCGTGAACCCGACGCCGGCCTCGGTCGAAGCGTAGGCGTGCTCAATTCGCGCTCTGGGATATTGCTCGGCGAGCGCGGCGAGAATCCCATCGTCGGCGATCTCGCCGGAAAGGCGCACATACTCAGGATCGATGCGCCCGGCTTCGCCGCTCATCAAAGCCTTGCGCCAGTGCGAGGGCGTGCCGGAAATATGGGTGACGCCGGCTTCGCCGAGCCGGGCGAGAAACGCTTCGAGCCTTTCGTCCACTCCGCTCAGTTGCAAGGACCCCTGCCCCGCCAGCGCGCGCAAGAAGATCTGCAAGCCGCCGTAACGGCGGATGTCATAGAAGGTCGCCCACAGCTGTCGCGGCGCCTCGTGGATGGCGCCGGTCAGCGTCGCCAAGGTGTGGACCACAAGCTTCGGCGGCCCGGTCGTGCCCGAGGTCGGCAGCACCCATTCGGTCTCCAGCGCGCGCTCGTGCGCGAGCGTGACGGCGCGCATGGGCAAGGCGGGGATCGCCTCCAGCGCGACCTTCACCGGCGACATCAGCCGGTCATGGGCGATCGCGTCGGCTTTGGCGCTCAGCGCCGCGCTCTCCAGCTCTGCCGCGCCCCAGCCCGGGGGCGCCAGCACGATGCGGCGCGCCAAGCCGTCGAGGTCGATCAGCGCGGCGGCGGCAAGCGCCATGTCGCGCACGTGGAGGATGACGCTGAGACCTGCGAGCCGCGCGCGCGCCTCGCCGAACGGCGAAGCGGCGGCGAAGTCGGCCAAGGCGACGCGACGCTGAGCTGTCGCCACCGCGCGCGAGCCCGCGCCGGCGCGATTGATCAGGCCTCTCAGCGTCGCGCTGTCAGGCGTGTTCTTGCTCATAAAAGGCCACCAATTGGCCGACCGTGGTGGGAAATTGCGACCCGCTGATCGACGCGAACGGGTCGCGCCCGGTAATGTCCTCGAGGCGCGCCACGAGAATGGAGAAACACAGCGAATCGAGGCCCGAGTCCATCAGCGGCAAATCGTCGGCCAGGGGCGCCAGGGTCTTTTGCTGCTCAGCCGCGACCGCTTCGATTTCCTTAAGTATCGTCAACCTTATCGACATCCAGAGGAGTCCTTCTCGTCGAATTGCAGTATCTTAGGTCGAATGCGCAGCGGCGGCGCGCCCTGAATGATCGAACGGTAAACGTTGTTTTTATGTCCAGCACGACGCCCGTTAACGT
>PLTC01000121.1 GCA_003165295.1 Rhodospirillales bacterium
TCGTCGAGGTTGAGCTTGCCCAGCATCACCGCACCGGCCCGCCACAGATTCGCGGTCACCGTCGACTCGTAGGGCGGCACGAAGCCCTGGAGAATTCGACTGGCCGCGGTGGTCGGCACGCCCGCGGTGCAAAATAGGTCCTTGATGGCGATGGGCAGGCCGTCAAGCAGCCCGCCTTCGCCCCGGGCGCGGCGAACATCGGAGGCCGCGGCCATCTCCCGCGCCCGCTCCGGCGTTTCCACCAGAAAGGCGTTGAGCGGACGGGCCACGGTGATGGCGGCAAGATGCGCCTCGGCCAGTTCGGCGGCGGTGAAATCGCGCCGGTCGAGGCCGGCCAACGCCTCGGTCATGGTCAGCCGGTTGAGCGCGGTCATGGCGGAAAAACCCTCTGTATCGCTGTATCGATGGTCTGGTCGGTTGGATTTATTCGACCACCTTGGGCACGCCGAAGAACCCATCGGCGCGGTCGGGAGCGTTGGCCAGGATCGCCTCCCCGTAACCGCCGTCGTCCACCTGATCCGGCCGCCGGCGCAAGGTGGTGGCCACGGCGCTGGACATGGGAACCACGCCCTCGGTATCGACCTCGGACAACTGTTCGACGAACGCGAGAATCTTGCTGAGTTCGCCGGCCAGAGCATCCTGTTCGGCCTCGGGGACCTTGATGCGCGCCAGGTGAGCGATCTTCGCCACGGTGGCCCTGTCGATCGACATGCGGTAACACTCTCCCCCTGCAACCGAAAAAAACGGCGCCGAAGGCCGCCGTCCCTTGATCCCGCCCCGGGGCCGGCCCGGGGTCAACCGGGGAAAGCTAACACCCGACATGGCCATCCGCAACCCCGGCGACCTGCCGGCGCTGCTCCGCCCCGGCCAGCGCCTGCTCGGCCTCGACCTCGGAACCAAAACCATCGGCCTCGCCCTGTCCGATCCCGGCCTCCGCGTCGCCTCGCCGATCGGAACCATCCGCCGCACCAAATTCACCGCCGACATCGGCGAACTCGCCACCGTGATCGGCGAACGCCAGGTTGGCGGGCTGGTGCTGGGCCTGCCCCTCAACATGGACGGCAGCAGCGGCCCGGCGGTTCAACGGGTCCGCCAGTTCGCGACGCTGTTGCTCCAACAGGCTGAACGACTGGGCGGCGAACCGGAGATCGCGTTCTGGGACGAGCGCCTGTCCACCAGCGCGGTCACGCGCCTGATGATCGACGCCGACATGACCCGCAAGCGCCGCGCCGAGGTGGTCGACCGGATGGCCGCGGCCTACATCCTCCAGGGCGCACTGGACGCCCTCGCCCACCGATAGGCCGGAGTCACCGGAAGAACACCGCCAGCCACACCGTCGGCCGGTCCGCCGCGGTGGCCTCCACCCGATGGCGGCGGTGTGCCGGGATCAGCACCCAGTCGCCGGGCATCAGCCGACGGCCTTCAGTCTCGTCTTCGAAGCGAAGCACCGCCGACCCGGCCAGCACCGCCACCCATTCGTGCCGGTCCTGATCGTACCAGAAGTCCGGCGGTGAACTCTGCCCCGTGGACACGATCCGCTCGACCCGCACCCCCTGCCCCGCCGCCAGCACCGTGGTCAGTTCCTCGGGCACGGAAGCTGCGGGCACGGCAGCCGCGTGATGATCGAACAGGTGCCCGGAGGTTTGGAGCATGGTGTCGGGGTTGATCCGTTTGACAAGCCGGGCCGAAATCCCGACAGTGCCGCCCACCGATCAAGGCGCGCGACAGCCGGGGACGAGGGATGGATTTTACCGATCAGATGGCGGCCAAACTGCTGGCCCACGCCATCCGCCAGTTGGGGCAGGCTCTCAACGAGACCTTGTGCGTCACGCCGGACCGGACCATCGTTCGTGCGATCCTTACCGACGTGCGAACGACGCTGGGTGAGTTCGAAGACGCCTATTTCGACGATCCGAACGTTACCACGCCGCCGCCTTCTCAGGTGTAGTGGCGCCGCACCTGAAACAGCACATAATACCCGATCACCGCGCCGAGGATCGGCCCGATGATGCCGCCGTTGATCAGGCCGTAAACCAGATTGACCGTGTTGCACAACATCAGCAATTGCCAGCCGATCACCTTGCGGCCCTGGAGACCGGGCAAGGCCATGATCAGCATCACGATCAGGAACAGCAGGGTGGCGAGGGTAAAGGCCACTTCGAGGCTGCTGTCGGTGCCGCCCATCAGGCCGCCGAAGGGCAGCCAGGCCGCGCGCATTCCCAGCGAGATCAACTGGCCGGGCAGCACCAGCACCATCAGGACAATCACCAGCCAGTGGCCAAACCTGGCCATCAGGTATCGGAGTTTGCCGGGAATCTGGATCGGCGCCCGGGTCCCCAGCAGACCGTCGAGCGCGACCATGACCCCGCCCTCGGGTTTGGGGCCAGAGGGGACGACCTCGCCCCGCCGCTTCTTCGTGCTTACGTCTTGAACCACTGGCTGTCCCACTCCGGGTACGCTGGTCGGTCGATCATGGCCGACTATAACGCGGCGCACGCCCAACGCAACCCGCCGCTTCGCCGACTCTGCCCGGTGCCCGGGACCGGCCACGAAAAACCCCGCCGGCCGACCCGGCGGGGTTCAGGATGGGCACAGCGGTCGCCGGGCTTAGGGGTAATAGCCGACGGCACAGACCTGATCGCCGGCCGGGGCCACGATGGAGACCTTCTTCTGGGGTTCGACGCCACCGGGCAAAGGCCAGCTGTAGCTCACCTCACCGCCACCGGCGGCCGCCACCTTGTAGAACTCCTCGCCCACGGCCTTGGGCGGCGTCGCCTTGTCCAGCAGGTTCTTCATGCTCTTGCCGACCAGCGAGGGATGAGCCGTGAAGTTACCGTCCGGGCCGCCACAGAAGACGTACAGGTCTTTTTGGAAAAACGGGCCGTCCTTGGCCTTGGCATCGGCGACGAATTCGGCCAGCGCGGCCGCCGGATCCGCCTTTACCGCCGCCACCGCCTTTTCAAGCATCGCCTTGGCCTCGGCGGCGCTGCCCCGTTCGTCGGCCTTGACCAGAGTCCCGACGGTCAGCAGCATGAACGGCAAGGCCAACACCGCGGCCACCTTGAAAAACTTCATGGGGTTCCTCCACTTGGTGATTGTTTTGCTTTTTTCTTCGGAAGGCCGCGACCGGCCCGGCATCGCTTCGCCGGAATCCGAAGCCTCGCCACCCTCCGCTACCGCATCACCGATAACAAACCGCCAGGGCCGCCGTCAATTTCTTTGGTCGGTGACCGTGCCGGTCGGCACCGGCAAAACCACCGGCGGCCGGACCCGGGCACGGTGAGTGGATTTCGACGCCGTTGACCGGAGCGCCATCACCCGGCGGCGCACCACATGGATGTGACCACGCAAATCATAAAGCTGATTGGCAAAATGAACCGGAATGATCAGCCGGTTGACCGCCTCTTCGATGCGGTCGATGTGCCGCAGCGTCCCGACCAGTTCGCCGGAATCCGAATGGGTACCGATCTCGGCTTCGACCTTTTTCAGTTCATGGTACCAGTAGACGATCCGCCGCCGGATGCGCCAGGCATACAAGGCCGGAACAATCCGCACCGCGGGAAGAAGAATGCCGATCATCGGCAACAGCAGGACGCTCAACCGATCGAGCCAGGTGGCGATCCAGAACGGCAGATACCGCTGAAGAAACGGCGCACCGGTCTTGTAGACGTGGGAGGCATCGGGAGAGAGCGGGAACTCCTGGTCGTCGGCACTGGGAAAGGCGCCCGCCCGCTGGAAGATCGGGGTCTCGCCCCGGGCATCGACCATCGGCTGTCCATGCACGGTGATGGCCGCCTGAGTCAGCAGATTTACCAGCGCCGGATGCAGATCCCGGTCGATGACCAGCGCCGCCGTGGTCGCCAGCATCCGGGTGTCGGTGCGCGGCAGATCCTTGGCGAAATCGACCACCCCCTCCTTCAACACCAGTTTCTGAAGAAACGGGAAGCGTTGGGCGTAAGCGTCGGCCTGGACCAGATCCATCAGGCGCACCGTCGGACTGGCCAGCAGCCGCCTGACCGTCCGCGCTTCGGGTGCCAGCACCAGTACGCCGGCATCGGCCTTGCCGGACTCCAGCGCCGCCACGTAGTCGGGCAGTTCCATGGTAATCAAGGTACTGGTGTCGGCGGTCACACCGCTTGCGGTCAGCAGGCGCGTGGCCAGCGTCGCGGTGGCGCTGCCGGCCGGGCCGATCAGTACCCGCTTGCCGACCAGATCCGTAAACCTCTCCAGCTTTGCCTCGCCTTGATAGAAGACCCACACCGGCTCATAGAAGACCCGGCCGATGGACAGCACATCGGGCGTCTCCCGGCCGTTGGTCAGCCCGCCCTGCAGGAAGGCGGCGGCAACATGGGCGCGAGGATCGGTGATGAGGGCCAGGTTCTCCATCGAACCCTTGGTTTCGAGGATGTTCAAGGTGACGCCGCTTTCCGCCAGCACCTCCCGGTAACGCCGGGCGGCCTCGTAATAGGGGCTGCCCTGGGTCGCCGCGGCGATGGTTATGTCCTTGGGCGGAGCCGGCGCCACGAATTGCGCGGCGAACCAGAACGCAACCAGGACGATCAGGACCGCCGGACCGACGATCCAGATCACTTCGCGAAGTTGAAACAACCGAAAGACGCGACGCATTCGAACCGCCCGATCGCTGGGATGGAATGATACCGGTAAGCGTAAGGAACGACACAAGGGGGCTTTGCCCCATAGGCGCCAGGACATCACTATTGTCTTGATTTTGCAGGGCTCTGCNNGAGCCCACAAAAACCCTTTCACTTCAATGACTCATCGCAACCTGGCGCACATAGGGCGAAGCTCCCACTGTGTCAATGACAGCGCCCGCCATGATGAAACCGGCCTGCCGGAATCCTCTTATCACACCCCGATAGTCGGTGCGAGGGACAGCGCGGCCCCGGCGGCGCGTGTCATCACCGGGGCCGCCACAGCGACCAACTGAACAGCGCCAGCGCCATCCAGATGAAGCCGAAGGCGATTCCGTCTGCCCGGGTAAAGGCTTCGCCGTAACAGACCACCGCCAGCGCCAACTGGCAGCTTGGCGCCACGTATTGCATCACGCCGATGGTGGACAGCTTGAGCCGGCGGTTACCGGTCATGAACAGGATCAACGGCACCGACGTCACCAGACCCGAAGCGGCCAGCAACAGGTCGGCCCCGGCCGAGTGGCTGCCGAAACTGCCGGTGCCTTCGGCCCCCAACCATAAAAGATAGCCCAGCGCCGGCAGTGCCAGCAGCATGGTCTCCATCAACAAGCCGACCAGCGGGTCAATCCCGGCCTTCTTGCGCACCAGCGCGTAGAAGCCAAAGCTCACCCCCAGAAACAACCCCAACCACGGGATCGTGCCGGCATCGATGACCAGCCCGAGCACGCCCACAAACGCCATGGCCACCGACAGAAGCTGAAGCCGGCTCAGCCGCTCGGCCAGGAACAACACCCCGAGCAGCACATTGACCAGCGGGTTGATGTAGTAACCCAGGCTGACTTCGATCAGCCGGCCATGCACCACCGCCCACAGGAAAACCAGCCAGTTGGTGGAAATCAGGAGCGCCGTGGTCAGGTACAGACCAATCCGCCGCAGATCGCCCGCAGCATCGACCACCTCCCGGACCGGACGCAGCACAAGCACCAGCGCAGTCATCACCAGCACCGACCAGACCACCCGGTGGGCCAGCATCTCCAGGGGTGGAACATCGGCCAGCGCCTTGAAGTAGACCGGCATCAGTCCCCAAAGGAGAAAGGCCGAAAGCGCCGCCCCGCCGCCGATGAGGGCGGAGCGGTCGGAGGGCGGGTGCTCGTCTGTCGGTCGCGTCATCACCCTCTGTAACATCGCCGCACCGGTCCCGACAGCCTCGCCTCGGCATGGCTGCCGCCAACGGCGCCGGGTAAGCCGGGCGCCCCCGCGCTGCGCCGAAAGCGGCGTGAGCGGAACAAAGACCCCGCCCCGGAGCGCCCGGCGGTTCAAGGGCCACAAAGGCGGTACACCCCAGGATTTGGTGATCACATCCCGCCGCCTCGACCGGCACCCGATCGAGACCGGACCACCAGGATGGCAAGTTCTTTCCCAGCCCAGAGTCAATGTGCCGCACCCAAGCCCCCACAAATGCGCGTCAGCCGCAGTGAGAACCGCTGCTGTCGACGCCCGCCGCTGTCGATGTCCGGCGCTTGACCCGGTTGCAGTCTTCGGTCATGGTTACTTTTGATCGTCAGGTCGCTATCGGTAGGGGTGATCGGTGGGCTGCGACATTGACCAATGGGCCGTCGCCTGCGTTCTTCTCAGCTATTGGGTCCCCAAAGAGGCACCATGACGGACCCCATCCTCACGGAGCCGGGTCGCGGTATGATGGAGTGGGGCCGGGCGGAAGACGGGTTGGCGATGAGCGACGAGTTTTTGTTTGCCGACGAAGCCGAAGAGGCGGTGCCGCCACCGGTCGAGGCTGTTCAGCCGGCGGTGCCCTGGCCGGTACTCATCGTCGATGATGACCCTTCGATTCACGCCGCGACCCGTATGGTGCTGCGGGGCGTGAGCTTCCAGGGCCGACCGTTGCACTGCCTGAGCGCCGTCTCGGCGGCGGAGGCGCGCGAGACCCTACGGGCACAGCCCGATATCGCGCTGGTGCTGCTTGATGTGGTCATGGAGTCCGACGACGCCGGCCTGCGGCTGGTTCATTTCATCCGTAATGATTTGGGAAACAAGCGCATACGGATCATTCTGCGCACCGGCCAGCCCGGGCAGGCGCCCGAGCGCGATGTCATCCTCAACTACGATATTAACGACTACAAGTCGAAGACCGAGCTGACCACCCAGAAGTTGTTTACCTCGGTGGTCGCGGCCTTGCGTGGGTTTGAAGATATTTCGGCCATCGAAGAACATCGGCAGGGCGTGGAACGGGTCCTGCGGGCTTCGGCGGTGCTTTTTGGCAAACGTGGCCTCGCCGAGTTCTCCAGGGGCGTGGTGGCCGAACTGGCTGACATGCTGAAGGGGGGCGAGGGCTCGCTGCTGTGTTGTCGAAGTGCCTGCGTCGACTCGAGATTCGGTGATCAGTTGATGGTACTGGCCGGCAGCGGGCTTTTTGCCGGCCTTACCGGACGACCGGTTCGTAATTTTCTTCCGGTGGAGATTCGCCGGCTCCTGGATCAGGCGCTGTCCGAGCGCCGGAGCCGGATCGAGGGCGAGCATTGTGTGCTCGTCTTTCCGTCCTCCACCCATCACCAGACCGCCTTTTATCTGAAGGTTCCGGTTTCGGGGGAGCTCGGACATCGTCGGCTGCTGGATCTGCTGTCGGTTCAGATCGGTGTCGGCCTTGACAATGCCCATCTTTATGACGAGCTGGCCGGGTTGAACCGCAACCTGGAATCCCAGGTGCTCGAGCGAACCGAGGAGGCACGGACGGCAACCGCGGTGGCCGAGGCGGCGCGTGCCGAGGCCGAAGCCGCAAACCGCGCCAAGTCGCTGTTTCTGGCCACTATGAGCCATGAGATCCGCACGCCCATGAACGGTGTGCAGGGCATGTTGGAAGTTCTTGAATACACGCCACTGACTCCGGACCAGCGTGAACTGATCCGGGTGGTTCGCGAGTCGGCCGGGGCTTTGCTGACCATTATCAATGACATCCTCGATTTTTCAAAGATCGAGGCGGGAAAGCTGGAACTGGAGCGGGTTCCGGTGGCCTTGGATTCGCTGGTTGAGGGCGTTGCGGAAACGCTGGCGCCCGGCGCCCATAAGAAGGGGCTGGATCTCCATGTGGGGATCGATCCGGCGTTGCCGGTCCCTGTGATGGCGGACCCGGTCCGGTTGCGCCAGATTCTGTTCAACATCGCCGGCAACGCGGTGAAGTTTACCGACAGCGGCTCGGTGACGGTGCGTGCCGACCTGGACTCGCTCTCGGAAAACCGGGCGACGATTCGTCTCACCGTCACCGATACCGGCATCGGTCTCTCTGAAGAGGCGAGGCGGCGGTTGTTCCAGCCGTTCAGCCAGGCCGAGGCATCGACCGCCCGCCGCTTTGGTGGTACCGGCCTTGGCCTGTCGATCTGCCGGCGGCTCGCCGAACTGATGGGCGGCGAGATGGGCGTCGACAGTGAGCCTGGCCGGGGCGCGACCTTTTGGTTCCGATGCCATCTGGAGCCGGCGCCGGGCGCCGCGCCCCTGGCCGGAAGCGGTCCCCGACTGGACGGTGTGCGGATTCTGGTGGTCGGAGGCAACGGCGGCCAGCGGGCGATGCTGGTCAGGATGCTGGCGGTTGCCGGGGCTCATGTGACGACGGCGGTAACGATGGCCGAGGGCGAGACGCTGGTGGCCTACGGCGGTGCCGCGACCCGGCCCGACGTGGTGGTGGCCGATGCCGGCGGCAGCGAAGGTGTCCTCGACGAGTTCCGGAGCCGGCGGGGACTGGCGGTTTTGCCACTGGTTCTGACGGTGCGGCACCCCCAACGGGTGGAAACGGCGGCCGACGGCTCCAGGCCGGTGGTGGTGGCGCAACCGATCAGACGAACCCAGTTGCTGCAAGCGGTGCTGACGGCGACCGGAAGAACGCCGGCCGGCGCGAGGCAATCGGCCCCGGCGGACGCCACAGGCCTGATGTCGCACCCGGCGGTGGTCCCGAGCGTTGAGGAGGCGGAGCGGAACCGGCGCCTGATCCTGGTCGCCGAGGACCATCCGGTCAACCGTCAGGTGTTGCGGCGCCAGTTGGAACTGCTGGGCTACGCCGCCGAGGTGGTGGAGAACGGCCGGCAGGCGCTGGCGGCCTGGCGCACCGGGCGCTTTTCTCTGGTGCTGACCGACTGCCAGATGCCGGATATGGATGGCTATGCCCTGGCCAGGGAGATTCGCCGCGCCGAACGGGGGAGCGGCCGGCGCATTCCGATTGTGGCCGTCACTGCCGGTGTCATGACCGAAGATATTCAGCATTGTCTCGCCGCGGGCATGGATGCCTGTCTGGCCAAGCCCCTGGAAATTGAGGCCCTCCGGCACGAACTCCAACGGTTCCTGCCCGCCAGGGTCAATGGCGTGCCTGCCGCAACCCCGGCGGCGGCGGTCGCGACCGCCGCCGCGGAGCCGCCGTTTGACCGGGCGGCGCTGGCATGCCTGTTCGGGGAGGATGAGTCGCTGATCGGACAACTGGTCACCGAGTACCTGTCGTGCAACCGGCGCATCGAACAAGAATTGATCGAAGCGCTGGAGCGTCGCGACTGGGAAGAAGTCCGGCAGGCCGGGCACAAGCTGGCGGGTTCGTCGCGGATGGTCGGCGCCCGCAAGCTGGCCGATCTGGGCAGTGCCGTTGAACAGGCGGTGCAGAGGCGCGATCTTTACGGCGCGGAACGATGGGCGACCGACGCCCTGGCCGAGGTGCGGCGCGTCGCCGAATACGTCGCCCCGGTCGGCTGAGGACAGCGCCCGCGCCGGCCTCAGGTCCCGGTTTCCAAAGACCGTAGGCCATTGGCAGGGTCCACCGGCAACGTCCCCGGGTGCCCGATATCCCGGCCTGGCACCTGATATTCCGGAACGATGTCGCACAGAATCGCCATGATCCTGGTGCGATCGTTGGCGAGCGCCGCCCCTTCCAGGTCGTGGAGCGCGCGGTTCAGCAGGGCGTAGTCAATCACCCGCGGCGAGGCCAGGTACACGCCGTCGGCCTCGGTCCGCGACGGCTGCTCTGCGGCGTACAGAATTTCCTCGAACAGCTTTTCGCCCGGACGCAGCCCGACGAACTGGATCTTCACGTCAATATCCGGCTTGAACCCGGACAGCCGGATCATCTGGCGGGCCAGATCGACGATGCGAACCGGCTCGCCCATGTCCAGGACCAGGATGCGTCCGCGTTCGTCGGGATGGGCGACGCCGTGCGCCGACGCCTGGAGCACCAGTTCCACCGCCTCGCGGACGGTCATGAAATAGCGCCGCATCTCGGGATCGGTGACGGTCAGCGGTCCGCCCCGGGCGAGCTGGCGCTGGAACAACGGGACCACCGAACCGCTGGACCCCAGCACATTGCCGAAGCGGACCGTAACAAAACGGGTGGGTGCCGGCGCGCCGGCGGCGACCGCCCGGACCGCCAGGGTGTCGAGGGCCTGACAATAGGCTTCGGCGATGCGCTTGCAGGCACCCATGACGCTGGACGGCCGCACCGCCTTGTCGGTGGAGATCAGCACCATGGCCTGGACCCCAACGGTACGGGCGGCATCGGCAATGTTGCGGGTGCCGATGACGTTGGTCAGCACGCCCTCGTCGGGGCAACTCTCGACCAGCGGCACATGCTTGAGCGCGGCGGCATGGAATACCAGTTCGGGTCGCTGCCGGCGAAAGAGCCGCATGATCGGCTCGCGGTTGCGAACGTCAGCCAGTATCGCGGCGATTTCGATGTCGGGGAAGTTTTCCCGAAGTTCCAGGTCGATGGTGTACAGATTGAACTCGCCGTGGTCGACCAGCACCAGCGCCGCCGGCCGCAGCGCCGCGATCTGGCGACTGAGTTCGCTGCCGATGGTGCCACCGGCCCCGGTGACCAGCACCCGCCGTCCGGCAATCAGACCGGTGATGGCGGAGCGGTTGAGCGCCGCCTGAGGCCGGCCGAGCAGGTCTTCGATGGCGATCGGCCGCAATTCGATCTTGCCTTCGCTCAGCGCCTCCTTGAATTCGGTCAGTCGGGGCAACCGGGTCAGGGGCAAACCCAGCGCCTCGGCCTGGTCAAGCAATCGCCGCACCATGCCGGCGTCCAGTTCGGGCTGGCTTTTGGTCAGGATCAGCCGTTGGGGTCGCAGGCCACGCTGACCCAGCGCCTCCACCACCGCCTCCAGCTGGTCGATCTCGCCCAACACCGGCACGCCGCGGATGTCGCGGCCGACCCGGCGGCCCTTCTCGTCGAGCACACCCACCACCCGGTAGGGCGCATGGGAATCGTTGTCGAGGGAGCGGATGAACAGTGCCGCTTCTTCGCCGACCCCGATCAGCAACACCGGGATCACCCCATGCCCGTTTTCGAGCGGCCGCCGCGCCAGCCGCTGGTCCTTGAACAACCGGTAGCCGAAGCGTGGACCGCCCAGCACCGCCAGCAACACCAGCCACAGGATCAGCGGCACCGAGCGCGGCATCGGCTCCATCGGCGGACTCAGCGGCACCAGCATGGCCACACCGGTCACCAGGGCGCCAAACAGCAGCGCCGACACCGACACCGCCTTGACCAGCTGGACCATGTCCGGCGCCGACGCGTAGCGCCAGATGCCGCGATAAAGGCCGAACAGCCGAAACGTCACCGCCGCGACCACGACCGCCACCGGAACGCCGGCAACCAGCACCGGTCGGTAGAGGTCGAAAGCGTCGTCACCGACCCGCAGATACAGGGCGAGAACGACGGCCACCGCGGTCATGACCAGATCATGAAGGTAGACGAAGGTGGATCGGCCGACGACGAAAGGTCCAAAGTTCATGCGCGCTCTCCCCAGGGCGAAGCTTTGACCGATTTGGCGGCGGCATGCAAGCCGGGGGACAGCCGGGGGCGATGGCCGCAGCGGTTTCCGATGCGGCCGAATCGCATTTGCGGTGGGGCGGGTGCGACACTTTGACTCTGGGCCGATTGACTCTGGGCCGAGACGGAACCTGCCGCGGGGCAACCGGCTCCCGAGTCGACGCCGGAATGAAAACGCCGGAACACCTGCTGACCGAATTGCGAGGAGTTGCTCCGGTGGTCACGTTACCGGCGTCGTCAAGGTTGCGGGCGGCGACAGCGGTAAACAGGACTTCCGGCCGCCTGCCGGGAAGCCGCACCGGAAGAGAAACGCCTCATGACGAGGGCCGGACACCGCCCCGGCCGCCGTGCCAGCCCAGGACCGCTATGCCCGGCAGTTCCTTGCCCTCCAGCCACTCCAGGAAGGCGCCGCCAGCAGTGGAAACGTAGCTGAAATCGCCGACCACCCCGGCATGACCCAAGGCGGCCACGGTATCGCCGCCACCGGCCACGCTCAAAAGCACCCGGTCCCGGGTCAGCTTCGCCACGCTTCGCGCGACGGCGTTGGTACCCTGATCGAACGGTGCGATTTCAAAGGCGCCCAGGGGTCCGTTCCACAGCACCGTCTTGCAGGCGGCCAGCTCCTTGCAAATCAGCGTCACCGAGGCCGGCCCGATATCCAGCATCATGGCCTCGGCCGGAACCGCGTTGACCGGCACCACCTGGCTCTCGGCGCCTGCCTTGAACTCGGTCGCAACCACGGCGTCCACCGGCAGGATCAGCGTGCATCCCGAATCTTTGGCCACGGCAGCAATCCGTTGTGCCTGCCCGGCCATCTCCCGCTCGCACAGGCTTTTGCCCACGGCAACGCCCTGGGCAAAAAGGAAGGTGTTGGCCATGCCGCCGCCCAGCACCAGCCGGTCGACGCGCCGGACCAGATTGCCCAGCAGCTCAAGCTTGGTGGAAATTTTGGCGCCACCGATCACCGCCGCCACCGGCCGTTCCGGCTTTTCCAGCGCCCGGCCAAGCGCATCCAGTTCGGCCTGCACCAACCGGCCCGCGGCGGCCGGCAACAACCGCGCCACCGCCTCGATCGAGGCATGGGCGCGGTGGGCACAGGAAAAGGCGTCGTTGACGTAAATATCGCCCAGTTCGGCCAGCGCCATGGCGAAACGCCGGTCGTTCTTCTCTTCGCCCTCGTGGAAGCGCAGATTTTCCAGGAGGATCACGTCGCCCGGGCGGGCACGGCTGATGGCCACCTTGGCCCGGGGACCGATGCAGTCCTCGGCAAACGTCACCGGCCGGCCCACGGCCCGCTCCAGCGCCGCGACCACCTGTCGCAGAGAGTTGGCAACATCCGGTCCGCCTTTGGGCCGACCGAAATGGGACATGACCACCACTTTGGCGCCCTTGCCGGCCAACTCGGTCAGGGTCGGCCCCAGTCGGTCGATGCGAGTCGAATCCGTCACCAGCCCGTCCTTAACCGGCACGTTCAGGTCGCCACGGACCAGCACGATTCTGCCGGTCACATCAAGATCATCAAGAGATCTGAATTGGGTCATTCCGCGGTTCCGCTTTCTTGATTTGCCCTGCATTTGCCCTGTCGGCGGGAAACGCCGCACGGGACGGCCACGCACCCTCGCCCCGGGCCGGCCGCGCTTCCCCTTCCGGCGTCGTTTTTTCCAGCCAATCACATGCGTAGGTAAGATTCAACCGCAGCGAACCCCGGACCCAACACCGTCCCGCCGCCCTGCCCGCGACTCACGGCGCCACCGCACCCGCCGCCATCAGAGCCGCCTGCACCGCCGCCGGGTCGACGAACCAGCCAGCCACCTGACTTGCCACTGCCAGCGCCGCCGCCTCGTCCCAGCGGGTAAAGTGCCCGGCGAACAAACGATCGCTCATGGTCACCGCCACCACCATCGCGGTCAACGAACACAGGAACAACAGCCCGTTAAAGGTGGCGAGAACCAGCCCGGACGGCGCCGTCGACGCCATCAACAGCGACAGCGCCACCGCCATGCCGAAGCGAATCAGGCTGTAGCGATTGAGCGTCGCGAAATCGGGCTGCGGTCCGTTGCGGATCGAGCCTTGAGGTGAAGGCAATTTTTCCATGGCTGTCCTCATCAGCGAGCAACAGTGGAACCAAATCCGGCCCATCCGGGCCCGCATTCCCGAAACCCGGCACCGGCGCCGGACCCGACCGACTCAGCATCCGGCAACAAAAATGTGTATCCGCCGGTGCTGTCGTGCAAGGTCTTTCCCGCCCGACCGTTCCTACCCGGTCTCGCCCTCCCTGGGTCAACGGCACGACGGATGGCAGTAGCGGGGGTAACCACACAGCAGAGGGTTACGGCAGGGCTGCGGACCGGCCGGACGGCGTGTTACGATTTGCCCGTCTTCGACCGTTCCCCTTCACCGATCCCCATGGATGCCCCGAGCCCGATGTCCGTCCCCTCACCGCGCCGGTTTTTCGGCGACACCCTGGTCATCGCCAGTCATAACCGGGGCAAGGTCGGTGAAATCGCCGACCTGCTGCGCACCCACGTCCCGAACTTCCGTTCGGCCGCCGAGTTGGGTCTGGCCGAACCCGAGGAGACCGGCGCCAGCTTTGCCGCCAACGCCGAACTCAAGGCACGCGCGGCCGCCGCCGGCGGTATCATCGCGCTCGCCGACGACAGCGGCCTTTCGGTATCGGCACTGGGCGGCCGGCCGGGCATCCACTCGGCCCGCTGGGGCGGCCCCGGGCGTGACTTCCTGGTGGCCATGACCCGGGTCAACGAGGCGTTGGGCACCGCCCCCGACCGTTCCGCCGCCTTCGTTTGCGCCCTGTCCCTGGCCTGGCCCGACGGTCATTGCGAGACCGTCGAGGGCCGGATCACCGGGACCCTGGTGTGGCCGCCGCGCGGCGATCACGGCTTCGGCTACGACCCGATCTTTGTCCCCGACGGTCACCACCTGACCTTCGGCGAATTGCCGCCGGCCACCAAACACGCCATCAGCCACCGCGCCGACGCCTTCCGACAGCTCGTGGCCCGGTGCTTCGGCCGACCATGAACACGCAACCTGAGGTGTGGTCTCCCGGCTTTGGCATATACCTTCACTGGCCGTTCTGCCGGAGCAAATGCCCTTACTGCGACTTCAACAGCCACGTTGCCCCGGGCGCCGACGCCGCCCTCGACCAGGATCTCTGGCTGCGGGCCTGTCTTGCCGAATTGTGCCAGGGCGCGGCGGCAACCGCAGGCCGCACCGTCACCTCGGTCTTCTTCGGTGGCGGCACCCCTTCCCTGCTGGCCCCCGCCACCGTGGCCACCCTGCTGGACGCCATCGCCGGCCACTGGCCGCTCGCCCCCACTCTGGAGGTGACGTTGGAGGCCAACCCGACCTCGTCCGAGGCTGCGGGCTTCGCCGACGTCCGGGCGGCCGGGGTCAACCGCCTGTCCCTGGGCGTCCAGGCTCTGGACGACCACGCGCTCCGGCGGCTCGGCCGCGGCCACGACACCGCCGGCGCGATGGCCGCCATCGGGTTGGCCGCCCGCCACTTCGACCGGTTTTCCTTCGACCTGATCTACGCCCGGCCCGGCCAGACCGTGTCCGCCTGGCGCCAGGAGCTGGCCCGCGCCGCGCCGCTGGCCGGCGGCCACCTGTCCGCCTACCAGTTGACCATCGAGCCGGGAACCGCCTTCCATCCGCTCCACGCCCGCGGCGCGCTGACGCTGCCCGATGACGACACCGCCGCCGACCTGTTCGAGGCCACCCAGGAGGTGTTGGAGGCCCACGGCCTGTCGGCCTACGAGATTTCCAACCACGCCCGGCCGGGGCAGGAGTGTCGCCACAACCTGACCACCTGGCGTTGCGGTGACGGCCTCGGCATCGGTCCCGGCGCCCATGGTCGCCTGACCCTGCCCGACGGCAGCCGGTGGGCGACCCGGAATCACCGCACGCCGGAGCGGTGGCTGGCCGACGTCGAACGTCACGGCCACGGCGCCCTGCCCGCCGAACCACTGGACGCCACGGCCCGCCGCGAAGAAATGCTGCTGCTGGGCCTGCGCCTGACCGAAGGCGTGAGCCGGGCGGCGGTTCGGGCCGGCTTTGGCTGCGACCTGCCCGAACTGCTCTGCGCAACCACCCTTGCCCGCCTGAGCGCCGGCGGCTTCCTGATCCTCGACGACATCGCCCTGCGCGCCACCCCGGCCGGCCGTCAGCGTCTCAACGCGGTGCTGGCGGCACTGGTTTAGACCAGCGCGGTCGGTTGCCGGAACACAGGCCGGCGGGAAAGTCCGCTCCCCAGTGGCAATGCCTGTTCCGCTGATCCGCCTTGTGGTAGTTCTGGCACCGACGAACCGGAACACTCGCAAGTCCCTCTTCGTTGCCCACCCTTTGCCGGCGGGGTCAATGTCCCGAGCGTTTGGTCCTTTGCCGCTGTTCCTGGCGCTGGCTCTGGCTGGCGGAACCATCGCTCTGGCCTGGAGCCCGGCCGCTGCCCAGCCCGCGGCCTATGCCGTGACCATTACCGGTGTCGACGATGACGGTCTGCGCAGCTTGCTTGCCACCGGTTCGTCGCTGGTGCAGTTGCAGGACAAACCACCGCCGGGCCTGAGCGGGCTCCGGCGCCGCGCCGATGGCGACCGCGAACGGCTCGAGGCGGTCTTGCACTCGGAAGGCTATTATGACGGCCACCTGGATATTACCCTCGGCGGACCGGGTGCCGCCGCCGGGTCGACACCCCCCGCCGCCGTAACGGTCGCGGTAACGACCGGCCCGCCCTACCGCTTCGGTCACGTCTCGGTGGTCACCGTCCCCGGAGACCTGTTGCCTGCCCTCGACCCCGGTACCCCCGGTCTGTTGCCGGGAGCGGTGGCACGGGCACCGCTGGTGGTGGCGGCGGAGGCGCGGATTCTACATCAACTGGCCGAAAGCAGCTTCGCCCTCGCCAAGGTGACCGGGCGGCGGGCGGAAGTCGACCGGCAGGCCAAGACAATGGACGTAACCTTTACGGTGGCGCCCGGGCCGGCGGTCCGTCTGGGTACGGTCCGGGTGTCCGGGCTGACCCAGGTCGACGAGCGGCTGGTACGCGAACGGGCGGCCTGGATCGCGGGCGAACTCTACCGCCCCGAACTGATCGAGCGCACCCGGGTCAGCCTGACCAGGCTCGGCGTGTTTGCCTCGGTGTCGTTGCGTCTGGCCGATCACGCCGATGCCGACGGCACCCACGCCGTCATCGTCACCGTCACCGAGCGCAAGCGCCATACCATCGGCCTCGGGGTGACCTTTACCAATGCCGAAGGTTTGGGTGGCCAGGCTTCGTGGACCCATCGCAACCTGTTCGGTGGCGGCGAACAACTGCGCCTGGGCGCCGAACTCGCCCGCCTCAACATTCGGACCCTGACCGCGGCCGGACTGGACGAGGCCGACGAGAAGGTGACCGCGGACCTGCGCAAACCCGGCTTCCTCGCCCCCACCCAGGACCTGACCCTGTCCACCGCGGTCATCAACGAGCACCCGGACGCCTATCAACGTCAGGCGCTGACCGCCGGCATCCGGCTCGAACGGCACCTGACCGACCATCTGAGCGTGGGCTATGGCCTGAGCGGCGAACAGTCGGAGATCAACGACGTCGACGGTTTCACCAACGCCACCCTGGCCGGCACGCCGCTGTCGCTGGCCTACGACACCACCGACGTGGTGCTCAATCCCACCATTGGCTACCGGCTGGCCCTGGAGTCGACACCCTGGCTGCGGCTGGGCGACACCGGCCACAGCTTTGTGATCAACCGCATCACCCAGAGCGCCTATCAGGACCTGACCGGTGACGGCGGGCTGGTCGCCGCCGGCCGGCTGTCGATCGGCAGCATTCTGAACGGCAGCGCCGCCGACCTGCCGGCCGACAAGCGTTTTTATGCCGGCGGCGGCGGTTCGGTCCGGGGCTATGCCTATCAGAAGGTCGGGCCGCTCGACGCCGCCGGGCATCCGCTGGGCGGCCAGTCGCTGGCCGAAGCCAGCGCCGAAATGCGCATCAAGGTCACCGACACTCTGGGGTTTGTGCCGTTCCTGGACGGCGGCAACGTCTATTCCTCGCTGTTGCCGCAGCCGGGTCAGACGTTGCGCTTCGGAACCGGGCTCGGTATCCGCTATTATACCGGTTTCGGACCGCTCCGGCTGGATCTCGGCACCCCCTTGCAGCCGACCCGAACCGACCAGCCGATCCAGGTCTATCTCAGCATGGGCCAGGCATTTTGAAGGCAGAGACCGTGAACCCAGGCACCCCAAAGGCACACCGGCAGGGGAAGCGAAGGTTGCTGGTGGTCGGCGGCCTGCTGACCGGCGGGCTGCTGGTGCTGGCCGCAGCCGGCCTTGTGCTGTTGCTCCAGACCGACCCCGGCCGGCACTGGATCGCCGGGCGCCTCGCGGCCATGGCCAGCGGCCCGGGCAGCACCGTGACCATCGGCGCCCTCCAGGGCCGGTTGCCGTTCGCCATCAGCCTGATCGACGTGACGGTGGCCGACCACAAGGGCCGATGGCTCACGGCCCGCCGCACCGACATCGCCATCGACGGCCGCGCCCTGCTGGCGGGGCGGCTCGACGTGGTCGACCTGACCGTGGACCGCCTGGAGATCGTCCGCCCCCCCTTGCCGCTTCCCGAACCGGCTGGGGCCACGGCGGAACCGGCGAGCGGTGCCGGTATCCCTGTCGGCCCGGATACCGCTCACCCCGAAACCCCGGCGCTCCCCGCTCCCACCGCCGCCGCCGCCGCCGGCAAGGTGGTGCCGGCACTGCCGCTGCCGGTCACGGTGCGGCGGCTGGTGGTGGACGAGGTGGCCCTGGGCACCGGGCTGCTCGGCGGTGCGCCCACCCTGCTCCACGCCGAAGGTGATGCCCGGCTGGGCGAGCACCTCGGACCCCAGCGGCTGGACCTTGACCTGAGCCACCGCGACGGCCAGCCGGGCGGCGGGCATCTGCATGTGGATTACGCGCCGGACACCGACCGCCTGAATCTGGATCTGGCGATCGTCGAGCCCCCCGGCGGCGTGCTGGCGCGGGCGTTACGGCTGCGCGACCTGCCGGCGGTGGATTTCAAGGCGACCGGCAGCGCGCCCCTGGCCGACTGGCACGGCAGCGTCAGTGCCCACGCCGGCCAGCGTGCCGCGCTGGCCGGCGAAGCCGCGATCCGGCGCGGCCCCGGCGGCTACCGGATCACCCTCCAGGGTGGCGGCGACGTCACGGCGTTGCTGCCGCGCCCCTGGGCGACGCTGATCGGCCCGGCTCTGCGACTGGCTCTCGACCTGCTGGCCGACGACGACGGCGGACTGACCCTGCGGCCGGAGTCCAGCCTCGCCTTTGCCGCCGCCGCCGTCACCGCCGGCGGCAGGCTCGACCCCGATACCAACCGCCTGACCCTCGACTACCGGCTGACCCCGGTTGCCGGCGCGCTGATTGCGGCCGGCGCCCTGCCGGCCGGCAGCCACTGGCGCGACGCCGTGCTGTCCGGCACCATCGAAGGGAGTCCCACCGCCCCGGCCCTTACCGCGGCGCTCCGGGTCGAAGAACCGGCCTCACCCAACCTGACCGCTCACAGCGTGGCCGCCACGCTGACCAGCACACCGGCCACCGGCGGTATTCGGAACCTGACCCTTGACGCCGCGGTGGACTATCTGAGCGGCGCCGACTCCACCATGACCCGGCTGGCCGGACCCCACGCCCAACTGACGATGACGGCCGCCACCCGGCAGGGCAGCGAGGTGATGCGGCTGTCCAAGGTGGCGCTGACCGTCGCCGCCGGCCGGATCACCGCCACCGGCAACGCCGAGCCCGGCACCGGCCGGCTCCAGGCGACCGGCCATTTCGCCATCGACCACCTGTCGCGGCTGCTGGGTCCGTTCGGCCTGCCGCTTTCCGGTGTTGCCGACCTGGACCTGTCACTCAAGGCCGGGCGCGACGGAACGCAACTTGACGTAACCGGCAGCGCCGGAACCTTACAGACCGATATCGACACCGTCGACCGCACGCTGGCCGCGTTGCTGGACAACGGCCTCCGCGTCAAGGGAACGGTGACGGTCGATGGCCGGGGCGGGTTCCACGCCCGGGATTGGCACCTCGACGGCCACCAGCTCGCCGTGAGCGGTCAGGCGGATCTGGCGGACCGGCGGCTGGACGCCACCGTCCAGCTTGACCTGCCGCAACTGGCGCCCCTGGCCGATCCCCTGGGCCTGCCGCCGCTGACCGGGGGCGCCAGCCTCAACGCCTCCTGGCACGGACCGTTGACCGCGGCCGAAGCCAGGGCCAGGCTGGTGGTGACCGACCTTGGTGTCTCGGGCCGGGCGTTGGGCCAGAGCGAACTGAACCTCACCGCCACCGGCCTGCCCGCCAACCCCCGGGTCCAGCTCGGGCTCAGGGCCGCCGCCGGCCTCGCCACCCTGAAGCCGGTGATCGCCACCGCAACGCTGGCGCTCAGTCCCGACGGCAAGGCGCTGCTGATGGATTCGCTCTCGGCCAACCAGGGAGACAACCGGATCAACGGAACCCTGCGGCTGGCCTTCAATGCCGGCGACGCCACCGGCCATTTGGCCGGTCAGTTGCCCGACCTGGCTGCGCTGGCGCCGTTTGCCGGGGTGCCGCTCGCCGGCCGCGGTCGCTTCGACGCCGTCCTCGGGCGCCGTGCCGATCACGCCACCCTGCTGTTTGCCGGCGGCACCAACGCCCTGCGTCTCGGCGGCAGTCCGGCGGCGCCCGCCCTCGGCGCCAGCGACCTCGAATTCAAGGGTTCGGTCACCGCCGCCTCGTTTATCGACCTTGCCGCCGGCCGCATCACCGGCTCCGTGGCGCTCAACGGGCAATCGCTCAAGAGCGGACCCGTCGCGGTCGGTGTCCTCAACGCCACCCTCGAGGGCAGCCCGAGCGAGGCCACCTTCCGGGTGGTCGCGCCCACCGGCCCGGGCCAACCGGACGCCGTCGACCTGGCCGGTAGCCTGGACAGCACCCCCGACCACCTTGACGTCCGGCTGACCCGGCTGGCCGGCCGGTTCGGCGACGTGCCGATGTCTCTGGCCCGCCCCGCGGTGTTGACCATCGGCCCGGCCCAACTGGCGGTGAGCGGGCTGCGCCTGACCGGTCAGGATTTCCACCTGGACGCCGACGGCGCCATCGGCGCCGATGGTCTTTCCGGCCGGTTGACGATCGGGCACCTGCCGCTGGCCCTTCTTCACCTGGTCCAACCGGTGTGGCCAGGCCATGGCCACCTGGACGCCGATGCCACCCTGTCCGGGAGTCTGGCCGACCCGCGGGCGGAGATCGCAGCCCAGGTCAAGGACGCCACGCTGACCCAGGCGGAAATCGCCGATCTCGATCTCGGCACCCTCGACGGCACCCTTCAAGCCCACTGGCGGAGCGGCCGGCTGGCCGCCGACGGGGCAATCCAGGCCCGGGACGGCGCCAGCCTTCACTGGACCGGCGAGGTGCCGCTGGCGCTGCGACTCAGCCCGCTGGCCATCGCAATGCCCGACGGCGCCGCCCTGCATGCAACCGCCTCGGGCACGCTCCCGCTCGCCACCTTCGGCGATCTGCTGGCCGACCGTGGCGACCGCCTGACCGGCACCCTGACCGCGGCGCTGTCTCTCGGGGGCACCATCGCCGCCCCGGACCTGGGCGGCACGCTGACGGTGGACAACGGTCGTTACGAGAATCAGGCGCTGGGCAGCGTCATTGACCGCATCTCGGCCCGCATCTCGGGCACCGGCGGCGCCTTTACCATCGAACATCTTTCCGGCCACACCGCCGACGACGGCGAAGTCGCCGCCACCGGCCAGCTCAAATTCGGCACCCCCAACGGCGAGGCCTTTGACGTCCACCTCACCGCCCGCGACGCCCGGCTGGTGCAACTGGATCCGATCACCGCCAATGTCGACGCCGACCTGACCCTGACCGGCGAAATCAAGGCCCCGCGTCTGGCCGGCAGCGTCATGATCCGGCACGCCGACATCCGGTTGCCCGACCGCCTGCCTTCAGAAGTGGTCGACCTTCAGGTTACCGAGGGCCGTGCGCCGCCGGGCACCCCCGCAGGGCCTGCCCCCGCCTCAACCGCCGCATCCTCGGCCGCCCCCGCCCCGGGACGGGGGCGTCGGCCGGTGCTCCCCGGTTCGGTGGTCCGCGTCACCGCACCGCCGGCGACCGCCGCGGCCCCGGTCGGTCCGCCGACCGGGCCGACGCTGGCCCTGACGGTCAGCGCCCGCAGCAATGTTTTTGTTCACGGCCGCGGCGTTGACAGCGAATTCGCCGGCGACCTGAAGATTACCGGCGCCCTGCCGGCGCCGCTGATCAAGGGCACACTGACCATGCTGCACGGCCGGCTCGACCTGCTGGGCAAGGAATTCCAGTTCAAGCACGGGACCATCGACTTTGCCGGCGGCAGCGACCTTGATCCCGACCTGGACCTGCTGGCCGAGGCCCGCACCGGCAGCATCACCGCCGAGGCCGGGGTTACCGGTCGGGTCCGGGCGCCGTTGCTGACCCTGACCTCGGTTCCGGTGATGCCCCAGGATGAGATCCTGGCGCGACTGCTGTTCGACAAACCGGTTTCCCAGCTCGGCGCCCTCGAAGCAGTCCAACTGGCCGACTCCGCGGCCCAACTCTCGGGATTGGGCGGCTCGAGCGCCCTGGTGGAACGGGTCCGCCGTTCTCTCGGCATCGACCGCCTGAATGTCACCAGCACCGCGCCGGGTGCAAAGCGCGAAACCGTGGAAGCCGGACGGTACGTCGCCCAGGACGTCTATCTCGGCGTCCAACAAGGACCGGGCGAAGACAGCAGCCGTGCCAAGGTCGAAATCGCCATCACCAGGACGCTTCAGGCCGAAGTCGATGTGGGGGTCCATGCCGACCCGCAGGTCGGCCTTAAATTCGAATGGGATTATTAACCTTCGGCGACCAGGGGCCTCAAGACAAGGGGCCTCAAGACAAGAGGCCTCAAGACAAGGGGCTGGTCATGGTGTCGGGGATCATCGGCGCCACCGCATTCACCACCAGGATCACGAAGAACGCGAAGCAGGTCACCAAGAGAGAGAGAGAGAGACGTCTTCGTGACTGCTTTGTGCCCTTGGTGTCCTTCGTGGTGAATGCGGCCTCGCGGCGCTCGGGCGCTCCAACGGGCTGAAAACACCAGCACCCTGGAATCCCGGAACAGCCTTATTTAATTTAACAGGCCGCGCAGGCCGGTGAGGCTGCTGTCGACCAGCGGATCCGGCGCACCGGCTTCCACCCGCTCCTGAAACAGCCGGCGGCTGCTGGTGATGGCCAGGTCCACGGCAAAGTTGCGCACTTCGACCAGCGCCTGGGTCTCGGCCTGGGCAATACGATCGATGGCCTGAAGCTCCCGCCGCTTGACCGCGAGCTGGACATCTTCCTCGGCCTTGACCCGAATGCGCTCCGCCTCTTCGCGGGCGTGGGCGATGATCGCCTCGGCCTCCTGCTCGGCCTCCTGGTGGCGCTTCTGGCACTCCGCCAACACCGCCTGGGCGTCCTCGCGCAGGCGCTGCGCCTGCTCCAGTTCCTGGCGGATGCGCTCTCCGCGCTGGTCCAGCGCCGTGGTGGCAAGGCTGCTGAGCTTTTTGTAGGCCAGACCGACAAAAATCAGGAAGGCGACCAAAACCCAGAAAGTTGCATCTTGCAGCATCAGTTATGCTCCTTGATCGCGGCCTCGAGCCGCGAAATGACTGCGTCGAAAATGCCCGTCAGGGCGGCGGCGGGTTAATCCCTTTCACAGGCGGCGACGGCTGCCGGAGCCCGGATGCGGCGACAGCACTGACGGCCCGGTGGACGGTGCCGGCAGCCGCAGCGGCCCCCAGCAAAAACATCACCACCAGCCCCCACGGCCTGGTTCCCAGCCAGCGGTCGATCAGCAGACCGCCACCAAGACCGACTATCATGGCCGCAACCATACCGGTGGCGATGCGGAACGCCGTCGCCTGCATGGCGCGTCCGCCATCTCCCTCCACCGGCGGTGCCGGCTCCCGGAGTCCGAACAGGATCGTGAACCACTGCCGGGCAGTCGTCTGATCCTTCGGCCCCCTGATTGCGGACGGACGGCCCTCGCTCGCCAATTCCGGTACCTCCCCCCGCTTGCGCCGGTTGTCACCCTACGATTCCCAAAGCGCACCGTCAAGACCGGGACGACAGGCCGGGACAACAGGCCGACCGGGCGGCGCAGTGCTGACCGGGCATGCCGACAATGGGGACGATGGAATGGGGACTCGTGGAAAGGGGCTTCCCTTGCTATACTTTGTCTTGTAGGAAAACGCGAACGCAGAACGTCGTGTCGGCGAACCGGGAATCGCGACTCATCCTTTTTGCCCGAATCCGCGGGCGGAGGCAGTCGGGATTCCAGGTCGTCAAGAGTCGGCCGACGGTGGGGTGGTCGTTAAAATTCGGGGGAAATGCGGGTGACTGACGCCGAAACTGTCAGGGAAGGGGATGCCCCGTTTCAATTGCGGGGAGGGTCCTTCACCATGATGGTGCTCAAAATACTCGACCCAGCGTCCGAGACGTTGTTCTCCCGTCTCAGCGAAAAGGTTCGTCTTGCGCCCAATTTTTTTCGCAACTCCGCGGTCGTGCTCGACCTTGAATGCCTGCCGGAGACTCAGGTTTGCGACTTTGGCGACATTAAGGCCAGGTTACGGGACTGCAATCTGATTGCGGTTGGGGTGCAGGGCGGCCATCGACTGCAACACGAGGCGGCGTTGCGCGCCGGCCTGCCGCTGGTGCCGAGTGGCCGGCCGACCCGAACCGACAACCGGCCGGCCCAGGCCGCAGGCCAGACGGTGCCGCCGCCGTCCCGCCCGACCCTGGTGGTCAGCGAGGTGGTGCGTTCGGGCCGGCAGATTTACGCGCCGGGGGGTGATCTGGTGGTGACGGCGATGGTCAGCGCCGGTGCCGAGTTGCTGGCCGACGGTCACATCCACGTTTACGGCACACTCCGGGGCCGGGCGCTGGCCGGTCTTTCGGGCGACACCACCGCGCGCATCTTCTGCCTCAGTCTCGAGGCGGAAATGGTTTCGATCGCCGGCCTCTACCGCGTCAACGAGGACTTCACACCGGAGATCGTGCGAAAGCCGGTCCAGATATGTCTCAAAGAGGGGTATCTTTGCCTCGAACCGTTCTTCCCCGTCGGTCGTTAACCCCATTTCGCAGGAGAGGCTCCTTGGGCCAAATCATCGTGATGACTTCCGGCAAGGGCGGGGTGGGCAAGACGACCTCGAGTGCCGCATTTGCCACCGGGTTTGCCTTGCGCGGCCACAAGACCGTGGTCATCGACTTTGATGTCGGACTGCGCAATCTGGATCTGGTGATGGGCTGCGAACGCCGCGTCGTGTTCGACTTTATCAACGTCATCAACGGCGAAGCCAAGCTCTACCAGGCACTGATCAAGGACAAGCGGGTCGAGAACCTGTACATTCTGCCCACGTCCCAGACCCGGGACAAGGATGCCCTGACCAAGGAGGGCGTCGAAGCGGTAATGGACGAATTGCGTAAGGAATTCGAGTTTATCATCTGCGACTCACCCGCCGGTATCGAAAAGGGTGCGCTGATGGCGCTCTATTTCGCCGATCAGGCGGTGGTCGTGACCAATCCTGAGGTGTCTTCGGTGCGAGACAGCGACCGCATTCTGGGAATGCTGGCCGCCCGTTCGCGTCGGGCCGAGCTGGGGCAGCCGCCGGTGATCGAGCACCTGTTGCTGACCCGCTACGACCCGATTCGGGTCGAGCGTGGCGAGATGCTCAATGTCAATGATGTCCTGGAGATTCTGGCCATTCCACTGTTGGGCGTGATCCCGGAAAGCCAGGCGGTGTTGCGCGCCTCCAACGTCGGCGTCCCGGTCATCCTTGATGACACCAGCAATGCCGGCATGGCCTATGCCGATGCCGTGGCGCGTTTTCTTGGAGAACAGCTCGAACACCGCTTCGTCAAGCCTGAAAAGCGGGGCCTGTTCTCCCGGCTCCTGGGGAGAACGGCATGAGAATCTTTAATTTCTTTCGACCCGCCCAGCCGCCCAAAGTTGAATCCTCGGCCCACCATGCCAAGGAACGTCTTCAGATCGTCATGGCTCATGAACGTGCGAGCCGCGACGGCCCCGACTTCCTGCCGTTGCTTCAGCAGGAGTTACTGGCGGTGATCGCCAAGTATGTGGACGTTGACCAGAACAAGGTCGAAGTCAAGCTCGACCGCAGTAACGAAATCTCGACCCTCGAGGTCAACATCGAGTTGCCTTCCCGGCGGCCCGAACCACGACGGCAGCGCGCGGCCCTCCAGGGCGCGGCCTCCACCCCCTGAACCGTCAATCCTCTGAACCGCCCCCGGCCGACGCGGCAGCCCTTCCGGTTATGGGGCAGCTGGTCGCTCGAAGGGTTGCATCTCCCGGCCGCTTCCGGCACCGTCTGTCATGCCACCGGCCGGTGACACTGTTCATCGGCATCCGGTGCCGCCAGCGGTGGGGGTACCGATCATGTTGACCATGGCCGTAAATGGCAGGACCTTAACGGTAACGATCCCGGGCGATACGCCGCTGCTGTGGCTGTTGCGGGAGCAACTTCAGTTAACCGGCACCAAGTTCGGTTGCGGTGCCGGGCTGTGTGGTGCCTGTACCGTGCTGATCAATGGCCACGCGGTTCGTGCCTGTTCGGTCCCGGTCTCGTCACTGGACGGCGCCGAGATCGTCACCATCGAGGGTCTGGACCGCCGGACGGATGCGGTGGCGGCCCGGGTCATCGACGCCTGGATTGCCGAACAGGTTCCCCAATGCGGCTACTGCGCCCCCGGGATGATCATCGCCACCATCGCTCTGCTGCGCCGAACGCCGCAGCCCGGCGACCAGGAGATTGATGCTGCCATCACCAACCTGTGCCGCTGCGGCACCTACCCGCGCATCCGCAGGGCCATTCATCGCGCGGCCTCGACCACGCCTTAACAGGGTAGCGGTCGGAATGCCTGAGGGTGTCCCCGGCCGCCGGATCCGGGGCCGCCCGCCATGTCGCCGTTGATCACACTCAGCCGCCGCGCCGTCCTTAAGGGAACCGGCGCCCTGATTCTCGGCTTCCAACTGCCCTTCCTGCCACTGCCGCCCGCGGTCGCCGGGTCGACTCCGATGCCGGTCAATGCCTGGCTCAGGATTTCCGCGGCTGGCGTTACCATTCTGGTGGCGAAGGCCGAAATGGGTCAGGGTGTGTTCACAGCCCTGCCCATGCTGGTGGCCGAGGAGCTTGACGTGGACTGGCAGACGGTACGGGCCGGGCCGGCGCCGTCGGACGCCGGCACCGCCGGGCTGGTCCCGGGCGGCATGCACACCGGAGGCAGCACCAGCGTCTCTGCTTCGTTTCTGCCGCTGCGTCGGGCCGGAGCCGCGGCCAGACTGATGCTGATGGCGGCCGCGGCGCGCCTCTGGCGGGTTCCCATCACCGAACTGACCACGGCGAACGGCGCGGTCAGCCACGCCGCCACCGATCGGCGCGCGGGTTACGGTGCGCTGGCCGGACTCGCGGCCCGGCAGCCGGTGCCACCCGATCCGCCGCTGCGCGATCCGGCGACCTGGACACTTATCGGCCGGTCGCTGCCCCGCCCCGACACCCCGGCCAAGGTTACCGGGCTGGCCCGCTTCGGGCTCGATATCCGCCTGTCCGACCTGCTGTACGCCGCGATCCGCCACTGCCCGGTGCTGGGCGGGACCCTTGCCAAGATCGACGCCGCGGCGCTCAAGGACAAGAGTACGGCAACCGGCTATCGGGCGGGTATCGTCGCAGTGGTATCGCTGCCCGACGCGGTGGCGGTGGTTGCCGAGGGCTGGTGGCAGGCCCAAAGCGCGCTGGCCGAGGTTGCCGTCTCGTGGAACGAAGGGGCCAATGCCGGGCTGGCCAGCACCACCCTTGACCCGACCCTGAGCAAGGCCCTCGACCCCGGCAACCCCCGGGCCATCGCGATTGCGGCCAGCCGGGGCGATATCGACCGCGCCATGGCCGGCGCCGTGCGGGTGGTGGAGTCGGTCTATCGCCTGCCGTTCCTGGCCCACGCGCCGTTGGAGCCGATGAACGCCACCGCCAGCGTCACGGCGACCCGGTGCGAATTATGGCTGCCGACTCAGGACCAGGAGCGTTACCTCACGGTGCTGCCGCCGTTGCTGGGGCTCAAGCCCGACCAGATCGCGATCCATACCACGTTCCTGGGTGGCAGCTTCGGGCGGCGGCTCGAGTGCGATTTCGGAGTCGAAGCGGCGCTGCTGTCCCGGGCCGTGGGCCGGCCGGTCCAGGTGATCTGGTCGCGGGAAGAGGACATCCGCCATGACTTCTACCGCCCGGCCAGCGTCAGCCGGATCACCGTCGGCCTGGACGGCGCCAACCGCCCGGTGGGCTGGCGTCACCGCGTCGTCGCGCCCTCAATCCTGGCCCGGGTACGCCCGATGGCGCTCAAGGACGGCCTGGACGGCGCCGCGGTGGCGGGCATCGCGGACCAGCCCTACGCCCTGCCGGCCCTCTGTGTGGACTATGTCCGGCAGGATACCGGCGTGCCGGTGGGCTTCTGGCGCTCGGTCGGCCACGGTAACAACGCCTTTTCGGTGGAGAGCATGATCGACGAGGTGGCGGCGGCCATCGACCGCGATCCTTGCGTGCTCCGACGGGAGTTGCTCGCGGGATCGCCCCGGGCGCTGCGGGTCCTCGACCTGGCCACCGACCAGGCCGGCTGGCCCCGGCCGCCGGCCCCGGTGGCCGGCGGTCGACGAGGCCGCGGCCTCGCGCTGCACCAGGCCTTTGGCAGCGTGGTGGCCGAAGTGGCCGAGGTCACCGTGTCCGACGATGGCCGGCTTCGGGTCGACCGGGTGGTCGCGGCCATTGATTGCGGCGTCGCCATCAATCCTGATCTGATCCGCGCGCAACTCGAGGGCGGCATCCTGTTCGGGCTCTCGGCCGCGCTCACCGGTAAGATCACCATCGACAAGGGGCGCGTGGTCCAAAGCAACTTCCATGACGCCCCGGTGCTGACCCTGCGCGATGCTCCGGTCATTGAGGTCCACATTGTCGACAGCGCGGAACCGCCCGGCGGCGTCGGCGAAGCCGGAACCCCGCCCATCGCCCCGGCCCTGACCAATGCCATCTTTGCCGCCACCGGACGGCGTCTGCGGTCGCTGCCGGTGGGCGATTACGATCTGGCGAGCGGCTGACCGGCCTTAACCCCGGTTGCGGAAAGGATCTATGGTGTATGCAATAAAGGAAATCTTCAAAACCCTGCAAGGCGAAGGTGTTCATACCGGACGGACGGCGGTGTTCTGCCGGTTTGCCGGCTGTAACCTGTGGTCGGGGCGCGAAGCCGACCGCGGAAACGCGGTCTGCCGGTTCTGCGATACCGATTTCGTCGGCACCGACGGTCAGGATGGCGGTCGATTCGACACCGCGGAACGGCTGGCCGAGGCCATCGCCACGGTCTGGGGCGACCGGCCCGAACACCGGTTCGTGGTATTCACCGGCGGCGAACCGCTACTCCAGCTCGACGGACGGCTCCTGGCCGTCTGTCACCGGCACGGCTTCGAAATCGCCGTCGAGACCAACGGCACCCTGTTGCCGCCCGAGGGCATCGACTGGCTCTGCGTCAGCCCGAAGGCCGGCGCCCCCTGGCGGCTGCGCCGCGGTCATGAACTCAAGCTGGTCTTCCCCCAGCCCGGCCTCGACCCGGCCGACTGCATCCACCTGCCCTTCCGGCATTTCTGGCTCCAACCCCAGGATGGCCCCGGGCGCGTCGCCCATACCGCGGCGGCGGTCGCCTGGTGCCTGGACCACCCACTCTGGCGGCTCAGCCTCCAGACCCACAAGCTGATCGGAATCCCATGACTTTTTCCGTGACCCGCCAGATCGCCATCGATGCCGGCCACCGCATCATGACCCACGGCTCCAAATGCCGTTACCTGCACGGTCACCGCTACACGATAGAGGCCAGCAGCGAAGCGCGCCATCTTCACACCAGCGGCGAGCAGACCGACATGGTTATCGATTTTTCCTTCCTCAAGGAGGAAATGCTGGCCGGAATCGATCAACCCTGCGACCACGGTTTCATCGCCTGCTGCGACGACCTCGAACTGTTGAACCTGCTCGCCCCCGCCGACACAGCCGCAGAGACCTGGATCTCGGATCTGCGCGAAACCGTCCGCACCACTGGTCATGCCGCCACCACCGACTGCCGGCTCGGCACCAAGCTCTACCTGATTCCCGGCCAGCCCACCGCCGAATGCCTGGCGAGGCACTGGTTCGAGCGACTCGCGCCCCGGGTATTGGCGCGCAGCCGAGGACTGGCGGTGCTCAAGGCCCTGGTGGTCTGGGAAACCCCCAACTGCCGTGCCGAGTACCGCCCGGTCGGATAAGACCAGGGCCGTCGCGAGTCGGTTGTCGAACCCGGGCTCACGTCATGCAGGTCCAGGGCCGTCACGGCCCTGGTGGGAGGTCAAAGGGGGCAAAGCCCCCTTATGTCATTCTTTCCGCTCGCCGGTATCAGAACCGGATTGCCGGTCTGCCCATGGCCGGCAGACCATCGCCGGTTATCACGGCTTTTTCACGCGCTGTTTGGCGTCCACCTACCCGATAGCGACGGCGCAATACAACCATAACAGTCATATCATATAGTACATTCAATCAATTCGAGACAAGCCCCTGCTGGACACCAGGGGGAGGCCGGCCACGCCGCTTCCATGATCCCGGGACCACGACCGGTACGAACAGCTACCTTGACATGGGTCTTTACGTCATAAACAATCATGCGTGCCATCATCAAAAATGACGGGGCCGACTGCATTCACAGCCCCGACTGCGCGTATGACCCTGTCCACGAGCACCGTTTCAGTATGGTAATGGCAACCTCCTGCCGTCTCTGATCCTCGGGAACGGAGGGCTGGCTACGGCAATCGGATGGCATCATCGCGATATGAGGAGACGATATCATGGCAATTACGGGCATCGATCTCTATAGCGGTACCGGCAAGGTAAACTGGTCTCAGATCAAGGATAGTGGCAACCAATTTGCTTATATTCGAGCCGCTTACGGTGATCAGCTTGATACCGCGGCGCTTGGAAATTACAAGGCGGCCAAGGCCGCCGGGCTGACCTGCGGATTTTATCAATTTTTGCGTCAGACGCGGGACATTTATCAGCAAATAGCGATAATGTTACGGGCATTGGGCCTTGCCGGCTACGGAAGGGGTGATTTACCGCCGGCGCTGGACGTCGAGGATAATCCAGCTTATGACGGCAATTGGAATACCGCCAATAATGCGGGATATGTCGATAGCCTGAGAAGGTGGGTTAGACTCATAACGGCGAAGACCGGCAAACCTCCGGTCATTTATACCCGAACAGAATTTTGGAACAATGGCATCGGGAGTCCACCTGGATTTGGACAGTGTCCGTTATGGATCGCCCGTTATTACTCTCGCGGCAAAGGCTCGGGAAGTTTACCGCAGACCAAAGGCCCCGGAAACTTACCGCTCGGCTGGAAGACTTATAGCCTTTGGCAGTACTCTGATCGTGGAAGCTTTACTGGCTCCTCGTCCAGATTTGATCTTAACCTGTTCAACGGCACGGGTCAGGAACTGGCCGCTCTGACCCTGTGACTGGCCATGTCCAAGTGGATATTGCGCACCACCATAGCCATAAACCCCACCATAGTCATTAACCATGGAGAGCCATCATGGCGCTTACCGACTTGATTCCCATTCCAGGCAACATCAATCCCGGGGTGGTCAACGCCAAGCAGGCAACCATGCTGTCGCTGCTGGGCAATCCCCGGACCTCCTACAGCAATGACTGTCAGAGCGTGACCAATCCGACCCTGCGCGATCTGATTGTGGTTCAGGATGTCGGCCCCTTCAAGGCACAGGGTCTGCGGCCGGCGGTGGAGTCCCTCACGACGATCCTGACCGAGGTGGCCAAGGAACAGGCCGAGGTTTACGGGGCACTGGGAAGCGCCGGCATGCTGTGCGCCCGTCTGGTCCGCGGCTCGGCCACCTCGATCAGCAACCACTCGTGGGGGACCGCCATCGACCTGACCCTGAACGGCGTGCTGGATACCCGGGGCGACAAAAGGGTTCAGGGGGGGCTGGCGCAGATCGCGCCGATTTTCAATCGCAACGGCTGGTATTGGGGGGCGGGATTCCGCACCGAAGATGCCATGCATTTCGAGTGCGGGGATGCCCTGATCCGGCAGTGGCTTGAGAAAGGGGTGATTGGCTCCACGGGCGCCACCGGCTCCGCCGGCTCCGGGTCGCGGCAGATACTGATGCTCGGTGATCGCGGCCCCGAGGTCACCGCGCTCCAGGAAAAATTGAACGCCCACGGCGCGCAAATCACCGCCGACGGCATCTACGGCCGGGACACCCAGGCCGCGGTCATGGCCTTCCAGTCCTCCAAGGGGCTGGCGGTCGATGGTGTGGCCGGGGCCGCGACTCAGGCCGCACTTGGGAAGTCCTGACGCTCAGCGGCCAGAACCGTCGGTCGTTCCAGGGGCGTTGCCCCTGGACCCCACTGGGGCCTTGAGGCCCCAGACCCCTTGCCTTACAACATCCGGGATCGCCGCACCCGACCCAGGATGGCCCCATGGTTTTGATCCGCCGCCCGCTTTCCGATGCGGAGCGCCTTGATTGGTTGCGCCTGATCCGCGCCGAAAACGTCGGACCGATCACCTTTTTCCGGCTGCTCGACCAGTACGGCTCGGCCGCGGCGGCGCTCAAGGGGCTCCCCGACCTTGCCCGTCGGGGTGGCCGCAGCCAGCCGTTGCGCATCCCGACCAAGGCCGACGCCGAGCAGGAGCGGACGGCCTGCGAACGGGCAGGTGTCCGAATGCTGGCCGCCTGCGAGCCCGACTACCCCGAAGCCCTGGCCGCCATCGACGATCGGCCGCCGTTGTTGTTCGTGCTGGGCCATGTTCACCTGCTGCGCCGACCGGCGGTGGCGGTGATCGGCGCCCGCAACGCCTCGGCCAATGGCCGCCGCTTTGCCCAGTTGCTGGCCCGCGACCTGAGCGCGGCCGGGTTGACGGTGGTCTCGGGTCTGGCCCGCGGCATCGATGCCGCCGCCCACGAAGGCGCACTGGCCGGCGGCACCGTGGCGGTGCTGGCCGGCGGCGTCGACGTGATCTACCCCGAAGAAAACAACACGCTTTATCACCGGGTTATCGCCGAGGGCGCGGCGATTTCCGAGACCCCGGTCGGAACCCAGCCCCAGGCCCGTCATTTCCCCCGACGCAACCGTTTGATCTCGGGTCTCTCGCTGGGCGTGGTGGTGGTCGAGGCGGCGCTCAAGTCGGGTTCCCTGATCACCGCCCGCTTCGCCCTCGACCAGGGGCGCGAGGTGCTGGCGGTCCCGGGCTCGCCACTGGACCCGCGCAGCCAGGGCACCAACATTCTGATCCGCGAAGGAGCGACCCTGATCCAGTCCGCAGCCGACGTGCTCCAGGCGCTGGCCCATCTGATCCGACCCGAAGCCAGCGAGCCCGCCGGCGGCGCGCCGGTGGGCGCCCCCGCCGCACCCACGCCCAGAATCGAGGAGGCCGAACTGGCCCGCGCCCGGCTGCTGGTCCTGGAAAGCCTCAGCCCCTCGCCGGTTCCAATTGACGAACTGGTCCGTGGGTGTCAATTGTCTGCGGCGATGGTTCAAACCGTGGTGCTGGAGTTGGAACTGGCCGGACGGGCGGAACGGCGGCCGGGCAATCAGGTCAACCTGATTTCGACATCCGAGATGGAATCGGGCCTCGGATCGGACCCTTGAGAGCACGCCCGCCGCCTCATGGTGAAAGTAAGGGAGGACGGGAGGACTCGTGCCGGGCAGCAACGTCGTCATCGTCGAATCGCCCGCCAAGGCCAAGACGATCAACAAGTACCTGGGGCGCGACTATGTCGTGCGGGCCTCGATGGGACACGTGCGCGACCTGCCGACCAAGAAGATCGGCGTGGACCTGGAACACGGTTTCCAGCCCACGTACGAACCGCTGGCCAGCCGCAAGAAAGTGCTGGCCGAACTCAAGAAATATGCCCGCACCGCGGGCGAGGTCTACCTGGCAACCGACTTGGACCGCGAGGGCGAGGCCATCGCCTGGCACCTGGCCGAGAGCCTGGGCGCCCGGAAGAACCAGCGCGTCTACCGCGTCATCTTCAACGAGATCACCAAGAGCGCCATCCAGGCGGCCTTCGAGCATCCGCGCGAAATCGACATGAACAAGGTCAACGCACAGCAGGCCCGGCGCATCCTGGACCGCATTGTGGGCTACCAGGTTTCGCCGCTGCTATGGCGGAAGGTGGCGACCGGGCTGTCGGCGGGGCGCGTGCAGTCGGTCGCCGTGCGGCTGATCGTCGAGCGCGAGCGGGAGATCGAGGCCTTCCCCCCCGAGGAGTATTGGAAGATCGGCTCGATTTTCACTTCCGACATTTCGGGTGCGCCCGCGGCGGCCGAGCAATGGGCCAAGTTTCTGGAGCAGACCGACCCGATGGGCAATCCGCCCACGCTCCAGGCCCAACAGGAGTTTCTGGGCGGGCACAACGCGTTCCGGGCCGAACTGGCCCAGTGGCAGGGACAGAAATTCAACGCCGCCGATGCCGACACCGCCGTCGCCATCGTCAAGGCCCTGGGCCTGGCCGTGCGGGAAGTCCGCCGCCAGGAAGACCCCAAGGGCAAAGGTCCGGCCAGGAACCTTGTTACGGTCGTCGGACAACTGGGCGGGCAGGGGCCCGTGCCGAAGTTCACCGTCCGCGACATTTCCCAGCGAGAAAGCCGTTCGCGCCCGCCAGGCCCATTCACGACGGCCGCCCTTCAGCAGGCCGCCAGTGTGCAACTGCGGTTCGGCGCGTCGCGGACCATGCGGATCGCCCAGCAGCTTTACGAAGGCGTGGACGTGCCCGGCGAGGGCAGCGTCGGCCTGATTACTTACATGCGAACCGACAGCCTGAACCTCTCCAACGAGGCCGTGGGCCAGATTCGCGGCATGATCGGCCAGCAGTTCGGCCAGGCGTATCTGCCGGACTCGCCCAACCGCTTCGCCTCGGGCGAGCGGGCGCAGGAAGCACACGAAGCCATTCGCCCCTCGGACGTCCGCCGCACTCCGCGCGACCTGATGAGGGCGCTGAGCGACGAGCAGTACAAGCTCTACGACCTGATCTGGAAGCGCACCGTCGCCTGCCAGATGACCCCGGCCGTCTGGAAAGTCACCGAAGCGGATATCGTGTGTGGCACGCCCGTACGGGCCGTGTCTTCTCGTAGCACGGGCGTCTCGCCCGTGAGTCCCATGGGCGTCCCGCCCATGTCTTCGCCGTTGAATTCCGATGAAGAAAAAGAAACGGCACACGGGCAAGATGCCCGTGAGACTCATGGGCAGGATGCCCATGCTACGGGCCATGCCACAGCCGTCTTCAAGGCCATGGGTCGGCAACTGGCGTTCGACGGGTTCCTCCGCGTCACGGGGCTGCCGCGAACCGGCGACCAACTCCTGCCGGAACTGGCCAAGGATCAGCCGGTCGCGCCGCTGGCCATCTCCCCCACCCAGCACTTTACCCAGCCGCCGCCCAGGTACACCGAGGCCGGGCTGGTCAAGGCCCTGGAGGCCGACAACATCGGCCGGCCCAGCACCTACGCCACCATCATCACCACCATCCAGGACCGCCAGTACGTTGAGATGATCGAACGCTCGTTCCGGCCGACCGACCTGGGCCTGGCCGTCACCGACAAGCTCGTCAAGCACTTCCCCAAGGAATTCGACGTGCGGTTCACCGCCCACATGGAAGACCAGCTCGACCAGATCGAGGAGGCCCACGCCGACTGGGTGGCCGTGCTCCAGGAGTTCTACGGGCCTTTCAGCGAAAACCTCAAGAAGGCCGGCGAGGAAATGACCCACGCCAAGGCCGAGACCACGCCCAGCGAGTACAAGTGCGAGACCTGCGGCAAGCCGATGGTGTATCGCTTCAGCAAGAACGGCCGCTACCTCGCCTGCACCGGCTACCCCGACTGCAAAAGCACGCATCCGGTGGACCGCGAGGGCAAGAAGGTCGCCCGCGTCGAGGTGGACGTGGCCTGCCCGTTGTGCGGCAAAAAGATGATCCTTCGCCGCAGCCGGTTCGGGGAGTTCCTGAGCTGCTCGGGCTACCCCGAATGCACCGGCAGCCTCAAGCTGGACCGCGCGGGCAATGTGAAACCGCCCTCGCCTCCGCCACTGGCGGTGGACGTGACGTGCCCCAAGTGCCAGTCGAAACTTTATCTCCGGCGGTCCAAACGCGGACCGTGGCTGGGCTGCTCGAAGTACCCCAAGTGCCGAGGCCGCCTGGCCTGGTCGGCCTTGCCCGAGGAGCAGCAGAAGGATCTCACGCGCCGCCTCGAAGAGCACGAGCAGGCCCATCCGATGCCGGAACTCAAGAAGGCCGACGGCACGCTCATCGTCGGGGCGATGAACGCCGCAACCGGCCAAGTCAGCGACAAGCCCGCCGGCGCCCGCGAGGCCGGAGTCAACTGCCCAAAATGCGGAAAACCCATGGTCATCCGCGCCGGAAAACGGGGCGATTTCCTCGCGTGCAGCGGCTACCCCAAGTGCCGAAACGCCCTGAACCTCGACAGCCTGCCCGATCTCCAGAAACAGCAGGACGAGAGCGCGACCCCCAAGCCGTAGGTCGCAGGGTCATGGGTCGTACATAAGAAGAGCCTCTTCGCCGTTACTCCCAACACTCTACGCTCCACTCCCCACGTTCTTTTGGTCTTGACTGTCATCGCCGAGAACGCTAACAACAATGGTTTCCGCGAGGATCGAGATGAGCCCGCAGGGGCAACAATATCTTGGATTCGACCTTGGCGCCAGCGGCGGGCGGGCCGTCGTCGGGACGCTGCGCGGGCGGAAACTTGTGCTGCGGGAGATTCATCGCTTCCCCAACGGGCCTGTATCCCTGCCTTATGGTCCATCGGTGGAAAGGGGACAGGTATCTTTTTCAAACAGCGAAAAAGAAGCCAGTCCCCTTTCCACCAGTCCCCTTTCCACGCTCTACTGGGACGTGCTGGCGCTGTGGGGCCACATGCAGCAGACGCTGGTCAAGTGCGCGGCGGCGAAGGTGGATGTTTCGTGCGTGGGCGTGGACGCATGGGGCGCGGACTTCGGCCTGATCGACCGGCGCGGCACGCTCTTGGGCAACCCGGTTTGCTATCGCGACGCGCGCACGGCCGGCAGCGAGAAACTCATCGCCCGGCGGATCGACCCCGATCGCGTGTACGGAATCGCCGGCCAGGCGCCGCACCGGATTCACAACCTGGCGCAGCTTTTCGTGATGTCGCGCGACCCGGGCGGCCGCGACATGCTCCGGCAGGCGCAATGTTTCCTGCCGGTGCCGGACCTGATGCGGTTTTTTCTGTGCGGGCATCGCGCGGCGGAGCCCACCACGGCGGGCAGTTGCCAGATGTTCGACCTGGCCCGCCGGCGATGGTCGCGCCAGATCGTCCGCGCCTGCGGAATCCCCGAGCGAATCCTCCCGCCGGTGGTGCAACCCGGGACGATTGTGGGCCAGCTCCGGCCGGAACTGGCGGAGATGGCGGAACTTTCAAAGGTTCACGTCGCGGCGGTAGCCGGGCATGACACCGCCAGCGCGGTGGCGGCCTTGCCGTGCGTTGATGACGACTGCGTGTTTTTGTCGCTGGGCACGTGGGGCATCTTCGGCGTGATGTCGGGCAAGCCCGTGCGTGCGGCCGGCGCCCGCGAAAAAGGCTTCATCAACCAGATGGGGCTGGACGGCGTGTTCTTCAACAAGAACCTCGCCGGCCTGCACCTNNCAGATCCTGCGCGAGGCGGCGGCGGCCAAGCCGTTCCCCGGCCTTCTGAACATCAACGGCCCGCTGATGACCTACACGGTGGCGGGCGTGACCAAGGCGGTCGGCCGGTTCCTGCGCGCGACCGGCCAGCGGGCGGCGCTGACGCGCGGCGAGATGTTCCGCCTGCTGCTGGAGGCGTTGGCGTTCTCCTATCGCCAGGCTGTGGAGGACCTGTCGGCCCTGACCGGCCAGAACTTCCGCCGTATGTGCGCGGTGGGCGGCGGCACCCGCAACGGACTCTTGTGCCGGTTCATCGCCGACGCCACCGGCCTGGACGTGATGGCCGGCCCGGTCGAAGGGGCGGTCATGGGCAACCTGGCGGTCCAGGCGCTGGCGCGCGGGCGGCTGGAGTCCGCAGGCGACGTGCGAGAACTCGTTAGGAATTCATCCGAGATAGAAACCTATAAACCCACAGGCCCCGAGGCCTGGCGGCGGCAGTATGACCGCTACCTGGACCTGGCGGAGCGAACCAAGGAACTGTCAGAATGAAACGTTATTACGACTCCGAGATTTTTCACCAGATGCTCGACGGGATCGACCTGGACAACCACGTGATCGCCTCGTATTACCTCAAGGACCGGCTGGAGGGGGAGAAGTTCCTGGACCACTTCGCCCTGGTGCAGTCGATGGCGCTGGAGGGCTCGACCGGCACGTGGGAAAAGGTCGATGAGGACACCGAGGAAGTCCGAAAGGCCATGTCCAGCAAGATGGTCGGCTACCACGAGATTCCCGGCGAGGACCGGTTCACGAAGGCGGCCGTGGTGCAACTGGCCTTCCCCATCCGCTCCTGGGGCGACAACGTCCCGATGATGCTGCTGGCCATCGCGGGCAACTGCTTCGCGTACTCCAAGAACATCATGCTGACGGACCTGTTCATCGGCAAGAACCTGCTGGCCAAGTTCAAGGGCCCGAAGTTCGGCGTCGACGGCATCCGCGAGTTGACCGGCGTGCCGGACCGTCCGCTGAGCCTGCACATCCTCAAGCCCAAAATGGGCATGACGCCTGAGCAGACCGCCAACCAGGTCCGCCAGACCGTCGCGGGCGGGGCCGACCTGTGCAAGGACGACGAGATGCTCGGCGACGCCTACAACAACACCATGGAGCAGCGGCTGCCCAAGGTCATGGACGTGATCAACCGCAACGCCGACAAGACCGGCAAACGGATGATCTACCTGTGCTCCATCACCGACGAGCCCAAACAACTTCGCGAGAAGGCCTACCGGGCCATCGAACTGGGCGCCAACGGACTGCTGGTGACGTACTCGGCGGGCCTGGGCATGTTGCGCGAACTGACCAGCGACCCGAACATCAACGTGCCGGTCATGCTGCATGCCTCCCACATGATCGCGATGATGAAGCAGATCGCCTGGCCGGTGCTGGCCAAGCTCTGCCGCCTGTGCGGGGCGGACCTGATGCTCACGCCGACGATGTGGTCGTCGATCCCGATGGTGTCGATGGAAGAGGGCATTCGCACGTCGTTCGTGAAGCTCGCCCCTTGGGGCCACATCAAGCGCACGTTCCCGATGCCCTGCGCGGGCGTGTACCCGGGCCTGGCCGAGGTGCTCATCGGCGAGTACGGCCCGGATATCGTGATCCCCGCCGGCGGCGGAATGCTGGGGCACCCCGACGGATACACCGCGGGCGCGCAGGCCTGGCAGCAGGCGATCGCCGCGGTGATGGCCGGCGTGCCGCTGCCCGTCGCCGCCCGCAAGCCCAAGAACATGGCCCTGCGCCATGCCCTGGAAAAATGGGGCTACATGGAACGCCCCAAGGCCCCGTGGCTGCGGCTGGCGCCGGAGTACCAGCCCAAGCCGATGAAGTTCGAATAAAGAAACGGCATTCACCACAGAGAACACAGAGGAAGAAGTTTCAAAAACGAAGAAACAACGAAGAAGAGGTAAGAGCGAGACGGCGAAACAACGGCAAAAAGAAACAAAGAAGAGCATGGAACGCCCAGAACCGTTGTGATGCACATAAGAACCCAAGTGAAGGAATGAATATCGATGTTGTTCTCTGCGACCTCTGTGACCTCTGTGGTGATCTGTTGTTGTTGATGGGAGCTCGACGATGGCTGTACCGATAAAAATGCCCGACTTCGGCACGAATGTCGAAGAGGTGAAGTTGATCCACTGGCTCAAGCAGATCGGCGAGCCGGTTGCGCGCGGCGAAGGCCTGTGCGAGGTCGAAACCGACAAGGCGACCGTGGAGTTGGAGTCCATCGCCCAAGGCGTGCTGCTGGCCCAGGTCGTGCCCGCGGGAACCGATTTGCGGGAAGGCACGATCATCGCGTATGTCGGCCAGGCCGGGGAGCAAGTGCCCACGACACGTGGCATGGGCGTCCCGCCCATGAGTACCACGGGCGTCTCGCCCGTGTCCGAAGAGTATCGCGCCGGCGACCGGACGGAAAAGGGGACAGGCACCGCCCAAAAGCCGGCGGAGCCAGTCCCCATTTCCGTCAAGGCAGCGCCGATGATTCGCAACCTCGCTGCGCGCGAAGGTGTGGACCTTTCCACGGTTCACGGCAGCGGACCCGGCGGGCAGATCACCCGCGACGATGTCTTACGCGCGAAGGCGGGCGCGCCTTTGCGAGCCGCGACCGGCAGGGAGCGGTCTGAAGAACCCCTCCCTTCCGGTCGGGGCTCGCCGGTTCTTTCCGCCAACCAGCGGGCCGTCGCCCGGCGCGTCTCGCAGAGCCATCGCGAAATCGTCCCGATCAACCTCGTCGGCAGAATCGACATGTCGGCGGCGATCGCGATGCGGCAGCGACAGGAGTCGCAAAACCAGAAAGTCAGTTTCGACGCCGTCTTCGTCTATGCGGTCTCGCGAGTCCTCGGCCAGTTCCTTCAGTTTCGCCGGGCGATGATCGGCGAGGATGTCGTCGCCATTCCGGGCGTTCACGTCGGCCTGGCGGTGAGCGTGGGCACCGAACTCTACACGCCCACGATCCTCGACGCCGATAAGAAGTCGCTGGTCGAGATCGACGCGCAGATTCGCCAACTCACCGACAAGGCCCGCGCAGGTCAGCTTACGCTGGGCGAAATGTCCGGCGCGTGCTTCACCGTCAGCAACCTGGGCATGCTCCCGGTGATCGCCTTCAACGCCNNTGGTGGCACCTCCTCTGGTGGCACCCCCAAGTCCGCTTGGGGGTGGTTCGCCTGCATCCCAAGACACCCCCAAGCAGACTTGGGGGTGCCACATCACGCTGAGCGTGGACCATCGACTCATCAACGGGCGTCAGGGAGGGGAATTCCTGGGCGCGATCAAGCAGTTCGTGGAGAAGCTATGACTCAGACAACCTATTCCTCCGAGTTCCTGTTGGACCTTTACCGCCGCATGGTGCTCATCCGCCATTTCGAGGACCGGGTCAAGTTTTTGTTCCTGGAGGGCATCATGCCCGGCACGATTCATCAGTGCCAGGGACAGGAGGCCTCGGCGGTGGGCGTCTGCGCCGCGTTGAGGCCTGACGACGTGGTCGCCACGACGCATCGCCCGCACGGGCACTGCCTGGCCAAGGGCCTGTCGGTGGATTCCGCGATGGCCGAGCTTTTCGGGCGGACCACCGGCTGCTGCAAGGGCAAGGGCGGCTCGATGCACATGGGCGACCTGTCCGTGGGCGTGATTCCCGCCATCGCGATCGTCGGCGGAAACGTGCCGATGGCGACCGGCGCGGCCCTGGCCTTCAAGATGCGCAAGGAATCCCGCGTCGCCGCGTGCTTCATGGGCGACGGGGCGACCAACGAAGGCGCCTTCCACGAGGCCGTCAACATGGGCAGCATCTGGCGCCTGCCCGTGGTGTATGTCGTGGAGAACAACCTCTACGGCGCCTCCACGCCGGTGAGCATGGTGATGAAGGTCGATCACATCGCGCATCGGGCGGCGGCGTACGGCATCCCGGGCTTGACCGTGGACGGCAACGACGTGTTGAAGGTGTACCAGGCCGCCACCGACGCGGTCGCCCGCGCGCGGGCCGGCGAAGGCCCCACGCTGCTGGAACTGGTCACCTATCGCATCACCGGCCACTCGCGCCGCGACCCGGCCCTGTACCAACCCGAAGACGAGCGCAAGGCCGCCAAGGAAAACGAGCCCATCGGCCGGTTCGTCAAGCACCTGCTGGCCGAGAACGTCGCGACCGCGGAGGCGCTCAAGAAGATCGATGACGAAGTGGACGCGCAGATCGCGCAAGCGGTGAACAAGGCCATGGCCGCCCCGCTGCCGAAACCGGAAGACGTGTTTGAGGATATTTTTGTGGGCGAGTGAAGAAAAGAATGGGACCCATAGGATTCATGGGAATTATGAGTGCAGAAGCCCACCAGTTCATAGGTCCTATAAATCCCATAGTTCCCATTCCGAAGGCGTAAAGAGATAAGCTTTTTAGGAAGAATATGAAAAGGTTAAGCATCGCCGAAGCACTGCGTGAGACCATTCGCCAGGAGATGAATCGCGACCCGCGGGTGTTCTGCATCGGCGAGGACATCGCGATCCCCGGCGGGTGGGGCGGCGCGTTCACCGTGACGCTGGGGCTGGAAAAGGAGTTTCCCGACCGCATGGTCAACACGCCGATCTCGGAGGCGGGCTTTTTCGGCGTGGCGCTGGGCGCGGCCATGATGGGGTTGAGGCCCATCGTGGACGTGCAGTACGGCGACTTCCTGTTCTGCGCGATGGACCAGGTGGCCAACCAGATCGCCAAGATGCGGTACATGTCCGGCGGAAAGCTGACGGTTCCGCTGGTGATGCGGGCGCCCGTCGGCGCGACAGGCCGCGGCGCCCAGCACGGGCAAAACCTGGAACCGTTCTTCATGAACCTCCAGGGCATCAAGATCATCTGCCCGGCCACCGCGTACGACGCGATGGGCATGTTGCGAACCGCCGTGCGCGACGAAAACCCGGTGCTCATGTTCGAGCACAAGCTGCTCTACGGTTCCAAGGGCGCCCGGGCCGAGAACGGCGCCGTGGACGGCTCCAGCGAGATTCCCGACGAGGAATTCCTGGTGCCTTTCGGCAAGGCGGTGGTGCGCCGCGATGGCAAGGACGTGACCATCGTCGCCACGTTGCTGATGATGCATCGCTGCCTGCAAGTGGCCGAGCGGCTCGCGGGCGAGGGCATCAGCGCCGAGGTGATCGACCCGCGCAGCCTGGTTCCGTTCGATTGGGACACGGTCAAGGCCTCGGTGGGCAAGACCGGCCGCGCGGTGATCGTCGAGGAATCGCCCAAGCGCGGAGGCATCGGCGCGGAGATCGCCGCGACGCTGGCCGAGGAGTGCCCCGAACTGCTCACCGCGCCCATCCGCCGGGTGGCCGCTCAAAACACGCCCGTGCCGTTTTCCCCGCCGCTGGAGAACCTGTACGTGCCCAGCGTGGAGAGGATCGCGGCGGCGGTGAGAGAAACGCTGGCCTATTGACCGTGTAATTGACGATTGAAGAAAGAGCCGCGACGCAATGTCCAATGCCCCATCAATGACCGATCCTCAATCCTCAATCGTCAATTGTCCATTGTCCATCGGCCGCAGCCTCTGGGCCGACGCCCGGCGAAGGCTCTTCCGCGACCGATGGGCCATGCTCTGCCTGGCCGCCATCTTCCTCTACGCGCTGGTCGCCGTCGGCGGGAGCCTCTACGACGCCTTGGCCCCGAAGCTGCACTGCCCCACCTTCGAGGAAATGAAGGACTACCAGCACACCAACGAACCGCCCACGCTGGGAAGCTGGGAAACCCTGACCCGCCGCCCCTGGACCAGCATCCTGGGCACCGACTGGGCCGGACGACCCGTCCTCATCAAGACCATCCTGGGCGCCAAGGTCTCCATGGCCGTCGGGCTGATGTCCAACATCATCGCNNTGTTCGACGACCTGATCGTCTGGCTGTACTCCACGCTGTCGAGCGTGCCGGGAATTATTTTGCTGATCGCCATCAAGTTCGCCTTCAAGGGCCGGACGTTCCTGGGGCTGGACCTGGGCGGAATTCACGGCCTGTACCTGGCGCTGGGCGCGACCAGTTGGATCGGCACCTGCCGCCTGATCCGCGCCGAGGTGATGAAGATCCGCGAACTGGATTACGTCGTCGCCGCGAGGGCGAGCGGCCGAGGGTCGCTGGCCATCCTCACCCGCCACGCCATGCCCAACGTCATGCACATCGGAATCATCAACTTCTCGCTGGGCTTCGTCGGCGCCGTGCAGGCCGAGGTGATCCTCAGCTACCTGGGCCTGGGCGTCGCCGTCGGAACGCCAAGCTGGGGAACCATGATCAACAGCGCCCGAACCGACCTGTTCGCCGGAAAATGGTGGGAACTGTCCGCCGCCGTCACGGCCATGTTCATCCTGGTCCTGGCCCTGAACATCTTCGGCGACCGCCTTCGCGACGCCCTGGACCCGAAATTGAAAAACATGTGAGGCGGGACAAAGAAGCGGCGCAACTTGAGCCCGGAACGCCCGAACTCTTTGGAATGAACGGCAGGATCGCGCGTGAAAGAATGAATCAATGATCTTTCTCTGCGGTCTCTGCGACTCTGTGCAGCAATTTTCATGGTTTTTTAACGGTGCCCGAAAATAGAACCGCCCAGAAAAGGTTTGGGCATGGGGAATTTGCTGGACAAAACTCGGAAAGGAAGTAGAATCATGGAAGTGTCGGCCTTGGTTGCCGGCAACAGGTCGTCCGGCAGACCCCGGACTTAAAGTCCTTACAAAAAAGGAGATGTTGATGGAGAAGTTTAGAGTTATTTTAGGCATTTCTGCGGTACTGCTTCTGGCGACAGGAATATCTCGTGCCGATGTAACCTACGCTTTGGACAACGGTCTCGACACCGGCGCCATCGAGTGGTACGGCCCCGGCAACGAGGTGAACATGAATGTTTTCCCCACCAGCAGCTTGAACGATGTCATCAATCAAGTGCAAGTGGCTTGGGGAAATTCGCCGGGGCCCGTCCAGGTCGTGCTGTATAGCGTCTCCAGCCTAAGCGGTTTGCCGTACCATACGGGGACGCCGAACCCCCAGGTGGTCATCCCTTTGGCGGTAATCACCCCTACCGTCACTGTGGCCCAGGAAAATTATATTGACACCGGCAGCCCGCCCATACATAGCACCGTCACCCCGACTTGGACTACGTACAGCATTCCCCCGACGGCCATAACGACGCCGTACTTCGCGATCGCCGCGATCGGGTATAATCCGACGGGCGTCAGCAATGCCATCACGGCGATGGACCTAGAGACCGATATGAATCACAACGGAACGCAGGGGCTCGCCTGGTACGCATTTGCGGACCCCACCATCACTCCGAACTTGCAAAACGTGGGCACCGGCAGCCTCTACGGCCCAGGCGACAGCCCGACCTGGATGACGTACTGGGCCGGTTTTGGCTACGGCAACAATCCGTTCCTGATTCGCGCCAACGGGACCAACATCACTCTCTGGGGCGCAGCGACGGCGGCGTGGGTGGTTTCGAGCAATTGGTACAACGGCCCGACCAGCTCGTCCGTGGACGTCGCGATCACCAACGGCGGAACGGCCACGATCGGGGCCGGCGATTCGGTGGCGGCCGGCAGTCTCACTCTGGGGTTGTCCAACGTCAATGACAATGCCGGCGACGGCGCCAGCGCCGGAAACATCGTCCTCAACGGAGGCACGCTCACCGTGGGCGCCACGGGCAATTTGCGAATCGGCCAGGGCAATTATCTGTACAACGGCGTGGGAACGCTCGTCCTGAATTCTGGAACCGTGCGCACGCTCACCGGGCAGAACTTCCGGCTGGGCTGCTTCGGCGGCACCGGAACGGTCACTCAGAACGGCGGAGTCTTCGGGTCCGACGATTTCACGATGCACATGAATCAGCAGGTATTCCTGTCGAACGGCTCGACGGAGTACTACGTCGGCCAGGAAGGCGGCACCGGGACGTACAATTTGACCGGCGGGACGCTCAACAGCCCCTGGACAAGCCTTGGTTACGGCGGCCAGGGAAGCTGGGCCGGCCCGGGCCAGTGGCGCAACGCGCCCCTGACCAACGGCGTGAGCGACGCCTGGGGCTATTTCAATCAGAGCGGCGGCGTCCACAATACTGCACTGCTTACGGTCGGCGGCGGCTGGGACAGCGGCGGCGTGGGCGTGTACACGATCACCGGCGGAAATTTGAACGCCACGGACATTCAGTTGGGCAAGCTGGACGGCAACGGGACCGGGAACCAATGGAATCCCAACGGAACGCCCGGCTGGACCCTGATGATCGCCCCCGTCGGCACGTTTGACCAGAACGGCGGCACGGTGACGGTGACCAGTTCGATTACGGTCGGAGCCGACCTGTGCAATTTGGGCGGCTACGGCGGGCACGGCATCGGAACCTATAACTTCTACGCCGGCACGCTGACCGATGGATCTGCCGGCGCCAACTTGATCGTGCGCGACAGCGCCCCGGCCACGGGAACGTTCCAGGGCAACGGCGTGGTGAGCCTGACCGGCACGCTGACCAATAACGGCCGAGTCATTGCTGACGGCGGCCTTCTGGACATGTCCAGTTTCTCCACCGTGACCAGCACCGTCGCCAATACCGTCGCCAACGGCGCCACGACCAACGGCTGGTTCGCCAAGAACGGCGGAACGCTGACCCTTCCGGCAATCTCGGTGTCCGGCAGCGGGACGTACGCTTGGGGCGAT
>PLTC01000245.1 GCA_003165295.1 Rhodospirillales bacterium
GCGTTCTGATCAACATCACCGGCGGCTACGACATGACCCTGTTCGAGGTCGACGAGGCGGCCAACCGCATTCGTGACGAGGTCGATCCCGACGCGAACATCATCTTTGGCTCGACCTTCGATTCGTCGATGGACGGGGTAATGCGGGTTTCGGTGGTGGCGACCGGCATTGACGCCGCGTCGATGGCGGTTTCGCGCCACCAACCGGCTTCCGCCCCGGCCCCGGTCCCGGCTCCGGTTGCCGCGGCTCCGGCGGCGCCGGCTCCGGTGCCGGCGCCGGCGTTCGGTCTCCCCGGTCCCAAGCGTCCGATTGCCGGGGTCGGCGGTGTTGCCGCCGCCCGGCCCGGCGATTACCACAGCACGCTGGTTGCCGCCCCGCTTCACGCCGCACCGGCGGCTCCGTCGCCGTCTTCCACTCCGGCTTCGGCGGCGCCTTCGACTGCGACCACCGGGGGCGTCAGCCCGGCCTCCGGCCCGGCGACGGCCCACGCGCACGCTTATAACCTGGAGCCCCGGGAGGCGACTCCGGCGGCCGAACCTGCGGTGGTCAACCCCCAGGCTGCGGCCAATGCGGCGGCGGCGGTGCGGGCGGCGCTGGGCGCGTCGGGTGACGGGGCGAACCCGACCCGGAGCGGCGGGCCGTTGCGTGGTGAACGTCGCGACGGGACCTTTGTCGCGCCGCGCCCGGTGGATCCGGGTCCGCGCCAGCCGGTCGGCCAGCCCGATCCGCTGGTCGCCGACCGTACCGGCCCGGGCGAGGATGGTGACGACCGGCCGCGCAAGCGGAGCATGTCGCTGTTTGAGCGCGTCACCGGTCTCGGTTGGCGTGGCCGGGAGGAAGGCGAACCGGAACCGATGGAGCGGCCGGCGCCCCGAGTCGTTGACGGCGGCGACCGGGCCAAGCTGAGCCGCGCCGAGGAAGACGTGCTCGATATCCCGGCCTTCTTGCGTCGCCAGGCCAACTGATCCCAGCCGGTTGTGTCCTTCGCGGTCGCGGCGAAGCTCCGCCACGGCACAAGGAACAAGCGTGCTCTGTCGTTTGCCGCAGACTAACAGCCTTCCAGACCCCCTGCCGGGTTTGGAAGGCTGATTTTTTCGCCTATAAAGAAAAGTCTTGACTGTGGGAATTACTTCGAACGCCCCAACGTAACAATCGGCAACAAAGTTTGATTTGCTGTTGGCGCGCTATCCCGATAAGACGGAAGGGTCGGAATTGAAGCCAATCCTTAACTCGCGGGCCGAAATCTGGTTAATGGTTCGTTAACACGTCGTGTTGCAACCAGAAAAGCCGGGATGCCCTGAGCCAGTCGGGAAACAGACCTTGAGCCAGCATGATCAAAGCGACGTTGGACTGTATCAGCAGACGCTGAAGCGGCCCATCCACTGCACCGGGGTTGGCCTGCATTCCGGCGCCAGGGTCTCTCTGAAGATCAAGCCCGCGGCGGCGGATTCCGGTATTTCCTTCGTTCGGACCGATCCGCGCGGCGGGCACGCGGTGATCCCGGCGCGCTGGGATCATGTGGTCGATACCCGGCTGTGCACGGTGATCGGCAATGGCCGCGGGGTCAATGTCGGGACCATCGAACATCTGATGGCGGCACTGGCCGGCACCGGCATCGACAACGCTTTGATTGAAATTGACGCGCCCGAAGTGCCGATCATGGACGGCAGCGCCGCACCCTTCGTGTTCCTGATCGAGTGCGCCGGGGTCGAACGGCAGGCCGCACGGCGGCGGGTGCTGCGCGTGCGCCGTCGGGTGGCGGTGGGCGACGCCAATCGTCGTGCCACGCTGACTCCCGGTGCCGGCCACGGCTTTGATTTCGAAATCGCCTTCGACAGTGCGGTGACGGCGCGGCGCACCGGCAGCTTCGAGATGACCGATGGAACCTTCAAGCAGGACATCGCCCGGGCCCGAACCTTCGGTTTCCTGCACGAGGTCGAGGAGTTGCGCCGGCTCGGTCTTGCCCGCGGCGGCTCCCTCGACAATGCGGTGGTGATCAGCGGCGATACCATCCTTAACGAAGAGGGGCTGCGCTACGAGGACGAGTTCGTCCGTCACAAGATTCTCGACAGCATCGGCGATCTTTATCTGGCCGGTCACCGGATCATCGGCCAGTTCCATGGCTGGCGCTCCGGTCACGCCCTCAATAACCAGTTGCTGCGCGCCATGTTCGCCGACACCGCCAGCTACGAACTCGACGAGATGACCGCTGCCGATCTGGAGGCCGGGGCCTGGGAGTATTCCCCGCGGCTGGCGGCTTCGGCCTGATCGTCGGAACCGGCGGGCCTTGGGACGGGAGCGCTGCGATGATCACCTTGGGCCAGTTTGCCGATGTTCCGGGGTGGGGGTTCAATGCCAGCCCGTTTTGTTCAAAAGTCGAAACCTATCTGCGGCTGGCCGGTCTGCCGTTCAGGATTGAGCCGACGCTGCCGATGGCGGCGCCCAAGGGCAAGCTGCCTTTCATCATCGACGAGGATGGCACCCGCATTCCCGACAGTGGCCAGATCATCGCTCATCTGGAAGCGACCCGGGGCGCGCGCCTTGACGGCCATCTGACCCCGGAACAGCGGGCGCTCGGCCATCTGATCCGCCGGACCTGCGAGGAAAGCCTGTATTTCGTCCTGCTCTACAGCCGCTGGTTCGACCCGGCCGGCTGGCGGACCACCAGGCCCGCCTATTTTGCCGGTATGCCCGCCGCGCTGCGCGGGGTGGTGCCGGAACTGATCCGCCGTCGCCTGCGCCGGGATGTCCTGGGCCAGGGTATCCTGCGCCACAGTCCCGAAGAAATCTACGCGCTTGGCTGCGCCGATCTTGATGCCCTGGCGGTCACCCTGGGCGGGCGGCCGTTCTTTCTGACCGATCGTCCGGGTTCGGTGGATGCCGTGGTCCACGCCTTTGTCGCCAACATCCTGAAGGCGCCGGTGGACAATCGCCTCAAGGCCCACGCCCAGGGTCTGGAGCCGCTGGTCGGGTTCGTGGCGCGCCTGGATGGGTTGCTGAGCGAAAGTGACGCCGGCCACCCGTAAAGAATTCGCAGGTCGACCGGCACGGATCCTTCTTGCTTATGGCGAGATACGATTGCGTCCGAACTGTGGCGCGGCCATAATTCACTCCTGAATTGCATGGCGGTATTGGGTGCCGGGCTTTCGGTCGGGCGTCCGCCGTGGTAACCAAGGCTGGCAAGGGGGCGCGCGGCGCCGCCGCCGGGTGTCGGGCACGAAGGGGTTTTGGCCATGACGGAGGCCCAGGCCGGCCAGGAGCGGGAAGGGCGGGTGGTTGGCGTCCGCGGTTCGGTGGTGGACGTGGCCTTTGCCGAAGGACCCTTGCCCGGCTTGAACGATGCCCTTCAGGTGTCCATGGGTGATGGCCGGACGCTGGTGGTGGAGGTTCAGCAACACCTCGACCCAAACACCGTGCGCGCCGTGGCCCTTGAGGTAACGTCGGGACTGATGCGGGGTGAGGCGGTGCGGGCGACCGGCCAGGCCATCACGGTGCCGGTGGGTGAGGCGGTGCTGGGCCGGCTGATCGACGTGTTGGGTCAGCCCCAGGACGGCAAGCCGCCGTTTGCCCCGGACGTTGAACGCTGGCCGATCCACCGGCCGGCGCCGCTGCTGAAGAACCAGAGCACCGTGCGCGAGGTGTTTCTGACCGGCATCAAGGTGGTGGACCTGTTGGCGCCGCTGGTGCGCGGCGGCAAGGCCGGCATGTTCGGCGGTGCCGGGGTCGGCAAAACCGTGCTGATCATGGAGCTGATCCGCACCACCGTCGAACGCTATCAGGGCGTTTCGGTGTTCGCGGGGGTGGGCGAGAGATCCCGGGAAGGCCACGAACTGCTCCAGGAACTGACCGGTTCGGGGGTGATCAAGCGGACGGCGCTGGTGTTCGGCCAGATGAATGAACCGCCGGG
>PLTC01000220.1:0-2492 GCA_003165295.1 Rhodospirillales bacterium
ACGCCAAGAACGAATGCTGTGCATGGAATAGAAGCCCCGCAAAGATACCTAATTGCCGCCTCATATCTCAAGGCAATTGGATAGCCATGTCCCGGTGTATCAGTAAATCGGCTCCCACAATCCTGACAAAGATACCTTTGATAACTATGAGAAAATCCATTTTTGACGTATCTTGTACCATTACAGTGTTTGCAGGAAAGCGACATTATACCCTCCAACTCTCTTCGTCACTGTCGCTTCGCTCGGCGACTCGAGAGTATCGCTCATCCTTTCAGTGGCCACAAGCCCCTCTTTCCGCCGTTGCTACAGCTATAACGAGTCAAACCTCCATGTATCTCTATCGAAGACCCTCGCCGTTCGAGCCTCGCTGACCCCGCGCGGGCGACGGCGGAGGCATGGGGGACAAAGGCATGCGTCGGGCCGTGACTTGTTGTAAGGTTGGCGCAGGGGCTTTCAGGCGAGGGTGGGGCGGGGCGGTTGATGGTCGGGACAAACCCGCACTTTTGTTCGGTCCACGATCATGCCCATTGCGTGAGCGATGCGCTGGCGCAGGCGGAGGCACTGTGTGCCGCCCGAGGCGCGCGGCTGACCGTGTTGCGGCGGCGGGTGCTGGAACTGGTCTGGGCCAGTCACCGCCCGCGGGGGGCCTACGACATTCTCGAGGAGCTGGGTGAGGCGCCGGGGCGGCGGGCGGCGCCGCTTACGGTCTATCGGGCGCTGGAGTTTTTGGTTGACCAGGGGTTGGTGCATCGCATCGAGTCGCTCAACCGCTACGTCGGCTGCATCGAGCCGGGGGCGAGCCACAATGGGCAGTTCCTGGTTTGCGACGGCTGCGGGGTCGCGTTCGAACTGAACGATGCCGGGATCGTCGCCGCCATCAGCGATTGTGCCGGAACCCGCGGTTTTCGGGTGGTTCACCCGACCGTCGAGGTTCATGGTCTGTGCCCCGCCTGCCAGGAGAAGTCCCGATGACCGTATCCGCCCCGGTTTCGGCCGCGGTCTCTGCCGCGGTGTCTGATCAACAAGGTGCAGCCGGAACGGCGGAGCGGTTGCCGGTGTCGGTGCTGACCGGATTTCTTGGCAGCGGCAAGACGACGCTGCTGGGGGAATTGCTCCGGCATCCGGGAATGGCGAGGGTCGCCTGTGTGATCAACGAATTCGGCGAGATCGGACTCGATCACCTGCTGGTGGCGAAGAGTACCGGAGAGATGGTGGTTCTGGATAATGGCTGTCTCTGCTGCACGGTGCGCAGCGATCTGGTCGATACCCTGTGTGACCTGTTTGTCCGGCGGGTCCGGGGCGAATGTCCCGACTTCGACCGGGTGGTGATCGAGACCACCGGTCTTGCCGACCCGGTGCCGGTGCTGCATGCCCTGATGAGCCACCCGCTGGTGGCTGCGCGCTACCGGCTGGACGGGGTGATCACCACCGTCGATGCGGTTCTTGGCCAGGGCCAGCTTGACCGGCACCCGGAAAGTGTCAAGCAGGCGGCGGTGGCCGATCGCCTGGTGGTGACCAAGAGCGACCTTGCCACACCCGAGACCGCAGCCATAGTGATTCGGCGCCTGCGCGCGCTCAACCCGGCGGCGCCGATCGTGGTTGCCGCCCATGGTGCGGTGGCGCCGACGGCGTTGTTCGATGCCGGCCTCTACAATCCGGCGACCAGGAGTCCGGAAGTTCGCCGCTGGCTTAACGAGGCCGCCTATCAGGGCGCGGCCCCGGGACATCGCCACGACGATCATCAGGGCGAGGCTCATGACCACAGCCGCGAGGACTGCGGCGCCAGGGACCATGATCATGACCGGCGCATTGCCTCGTTTTGCCTGCTGGTGGACCAGCCGATGCCATGGGAGAACTTTCTGGACTTTGCCGACGCGCTGATTGCCAGTTACGGCGAACGGGTGTTGCGGCTGAAGGGGTTGCTCAACATCCGGGAAAGTGCCGTGCCGTTGGTGATCCACGGGGTTCAGCACCTGTTTCATCCGGTGGTGCCGTTGTCCCACTGGCCCGATGGCGACCACCGCAGCAAATTGGTGCTGATCACGCGCGATCTTGACCGCGCGACCGTCGAAGCCCTGTTGGACCGGCACCTGAGCGGTGTGGCGTCCGGGTCGGGGACGGAGACGTGACACCAGAACCCCGCCGGATTCGGCGGGCAGGGGAGGGCAGGGGCATGAGGGGAACGGTGGTGCGGTTGCTGACCCGGGCTGCGGTCGCTGCCGCGGTGGCGGTGGGGATCGGGCTTGGGATCGGCGGGGGGGCCGGTCTCAGCGGCGATGCCTCGGCCGCGTCTGCGACCGCGGGCAGCAAGCCGGTTCCGGTGTGGCAGAGCAAGAGCACCCAGCCCCACACCAGCACTGCTCTGTGGGATCGGAGCGTGCCGTCGAGCCGGCCACCGGCTGCGTCCGGCGGTTATGCGAAGCCGGCGACCGGGAGTGGTTTTGGGCCGGCCGGCGGCAACACCAGTCCGCCGCCGCCGGCAGCGTCGGTTG
>PLTC01000220.1:2548-31315 GCA_003165295.1 Rhodospirillales bacterium
GGCGGTTCGGCGGGGACCGCGGCCAACGCGAACGTCAATCCAACCCCGGCGCCGGCGGTCGGGGCGCCGCCGCCGACTGCATCGGTTGCGGGTTCCGGGGGTTACACCAAGCCGGCCCCTGGGGGCGGTTCGGCGGGGACCGCGGCCAGCGCGAACGCCAATCCAACCCCGGCGCCGGCGGTCGGGGCGCCGCCGCCGACTGCATCGGTTGCGGGTTCCGGGGGTTACACCAAGCCGTCGCTGGCCGGGATCGCGGCGCCGGCCGTCGCCGGGGCGGCAGCGGTGGCCGGCGCCGAGGCCACTCCGGCCGGCGGTCCGGTCAGGCCGCCGGCCGGTGGCTTCGATCGCGGGGCGGAGCGACAACTCGCCAGTCAGTCCCTGGCGCGCTATCAGGCTGAACAGCAACGTTTCTCGGCGCCGCCCCAGGGAACCCTGACCGGTGCCAGCGACTATGCCCGCAATCCGCTCTATACCGGTGCGGCGGGACGCTATCAGAGCTACGATCAAGCCTATGCTGCGCGTGACAGCTACCGCAACAGTCACCCCTGGGCGCCGCCTGCCTACGCCTATCGGTCGGCGCCGTCGTTCGGAATGTGGGATGCGCTGTTCTGGTGGATGGTTCTCGACAAGATCACCGAACCGTCCCACGCCGCCGCGGCCTATAATAACGCCAATGATCCGGGCTTCCAGGCATGGCGACGGGAGGCCGACCGTCAGGCCGCCGATAATGCCGAGCTGAAGGCCAAGCTGGACGCCATGGATGCCAAACTGGCCTCCATGCAGGGCCAGCCACGCAAGCCGGGTACCCTGCCCGAGGGCGTGCCGGCGGCGGTGGCGCTGGCGCCCGAGGTGGCGGTGGCGCCCCGTGGCGCCACCGCGCTGGTGATGGGGACCGGCAGCCGCTCGGGCTATTACTATCCGTTCTGCCAGGGCGAAGAGGGGGTGCGCGGTCTGCGCGGGACCCTTCCGGGGATCGCCGTCGAATGCCGGGTCACCGATGGCTCCGGGGAGAATCTCGACGGGCTGGCCGCTGGCAACTTCGACGCGGTGATGGTCCAGTCGGATCTGTTCGGCAACTGGCTGTCCCAGCATCCGGGCATTCATCTCGACGCGCTCAAGGCGACGATCTACCAGGAATATGTCCAGATGCTGGCCAACACCCAGGCCGGGGTCGGGCGGATCGGTGACCTCGACCCCAAACGCCATGTTATTTATCTGGTCGGCTCGGGGGCCCAAAAGACCTGGGATGGCTTTACGGCCGTCGATTCCCGTTACGCGGAGTTCGATCAGGCCGGTCGGGTGCGCCGGGTTTCCAGCGAGCCGGCGGTGCTGGACGCGGTGGCGGCGAATCCCGACGCGGTCATGATGTTCATTTCCGGGTTGAAGTCGGATCTGCTGCGTCAGGCCAACGACCGGTTCGGTGACCGGCTGACCATGGTTCTGGTGGACGATCACCGGTTCGAGGATGTGGTCGACACCACCGGCCATCCGCTCTACGCTTACGCCCGGATTCCCGGCGGCGTCTATCCCCGGCTTCAACGCCGCCGCTGGTTTGGCCTGACCACCTCGGTCCCCAGCCTGACCGTGGGCGCGGTGTTCATTCTGTCGGAGCACTGGGTCGCCGAAAACGGGGTGGCCAATCTGAGCAAGGTCGAAGACGCGCTGTGGCATGTGATTCCTGAAATCGAGCGCAAGGTCGGGGCGGGAAGCTGAGCCGCCCCCGGGGCGGTCGCCCCTTTCCCGGATTTTCCCTGGTATCCAGAGTTTCGGAGGAGTCATGAGTTTCCGGCTGATCAAGGACATGGTCGCGATCAAGTTAGGCACCCACGACAAGCCGGCGCCCAAGGGACCGCTGGGGTTGGGGCTCGGTCGGGCCATGACCATCGACGAGGCGCCGTTCATCCTGATCGCGGGGGCCAGCGACATGCCCTATCCCGGGGCCCACTGCACGGTGATCGGCCACGGGACCATCGCCGTGGGCGGGGTCACCGCCCATCGCTATTATCTGTCGGCGCCGGGGGGCCGGCTGGCCGGGATGCTCCAGGTGGTCCCGGACCAGGAGTGTCGTTACTTCCGGCCGTTCGACGAAGTCTATCCGGCCAGCGCCGCCGAGTGGCAGTTCTGGCTCGACGACGCCGACGGCTATATCGGCTACCCCAGTTTCGACGCCAGGGGCACGCTCTATCAGCGGGTCTGGAGCCCCGGCAGTACCCGCATCCAGCCGCTGTGCTTCGACGAGACGGTGGAGCAGGCCGATGGCAGCCGGGGCAACGCCGGGCACCGGGCGATGCTTTATGCCCGGTCGGTCACCGGTCCCGGGGGCCAGGCATGGGAGTATCTGCTGGTCTCGGCGATCCAGGCCGGCGATGGGAACGCCTGGGTTGACCTGATGCTCGGCATCGACCTGCTGCCGGCAGCGGTCAGCGCGTTCTGACGCCCGCGCGTCCGGTCACGACCGCGGTGCGCAGGACCAAGGACCGTCGGCTTCCGGGCTGGGGAGTAGGGGCGCGTTCCGCAGTCGAAGCCGTAGCCGCTTTTGCCCGGATGATCGTGTGCGCGTCGCACCCATATTCAGGAAAGCGAAAAGGGCGCTGTGGCCCCGGGGGCGTGGACAGGTTGGATCGAAAGATGACTGACCAGCGGCGATCGGCGCAGTTTCTTGACCAGATGCCGGGGTTCCAGCAGGCCCTGGATGCCGCCGCGTCGGCGGACGAGATCGCCGCGCTGACCTGCCGGATGGTCGGGCGGGTGGTTCGGGTGGCCGAAGTTCGAGTGTGCCTGGCCGGTCGGGTGCTGCCGCCATCGGCAGGGGACACCTGTGCAGGGTGTCACGAGTGCGCCTTGCTCCGCGAGGGCGTCTGGACTCTAACCGATCACCCGCAGGCTGCGGTTGCCGGTTGTTGCGCCGGTGTGGCCGTCGGGCGGCGATCGGTGCCGTTGCGAACCCACCGGCATTGGTATGGTTTTTTGTTGCTGACCTTGTCGAAGGCCTGGACTCCGGGGACTGAGGCCGCGACGGTGGCGGTCATCGCCCAGGCCGCGGCGCTGGCGCTTGAGAACCGGGAGTTGCGACAACGGTTGGACCTTGCCTCGGGTTTTGGGCGCACCCGGTCCCTGGAGCCGACGCGGCAGGGAGCGGATCAGGTGGCCGACGGGTCGTCGCCTGGGCTTCCGGGCGGCCGGTCGGCGAAAAGTATCGGCACGTTGTGGCCGGTCGCCGATGGAGCGCGCCTGTTGGCGCGTGCCCTGGAGCAGAGCCCGGCCTCAATCGTCATCACCACCCCGGATGGGGCCATCGAGTACGTCAATCCGGGATTCGTCAAGGCCACCGGCTATCCCGTTGAAGAGGTGCTCAGGCAGAATCCCCGGTTGTTAAAATCGGGCCTGACCGCGCCGGAGGACTACCGTGCCATCTGGCAGGTGATCGGCAGCGGCGGCATCTGGCGCGGGGAGTTGCTGAACCGCCGCCGTGACGGCTCGCTGTATTGGGTCGCCGCTTCGATTTCGCCGGTGCGCGACGAGGCCGGGGCCACCACCCATTACTTTGCGGTAGAGGAGGATATCACCGAATTGAAGGCGTTGCAGCAGCGACTGGCGCGCACCGAGGAACGCTATCGGGGTGCCAGCGAAGCCAGCCGCGACGGGCTGTTCATTCTGGATGCGATATACGGCGAGGCCGCTTCGGTGGAGGACTTCCGGTTCGTTGCCGCCAATGTCACTGGTTGCACGATGATCGGGAAGTCTCGGGAGCAGGTAGTTGGCGGGCTGTTGAGCGAGATTCTGCCGTTCGCCCGGGCCAAGGGATTTTTTGACAAGTATCGACGGGTTTTTCTCCATCGTGAAGTTTTGGACGAGCAACTTGAAATCGCTGACGCCTCGGTGTTGCCGGTGTGGATTCACCATACGGTGGTCCCGTTGACGGAGGGCATTGCCATCACCAGCCGCAATATCAGCGAGCTGAAACGCTATGAGGCGGCGCTTATGGCCGCGCGCGCCGGTGCCGAGGAAGCCAACGCCGCCAAGTCGGTGTTTCTTGCGACCATGAGCCATGAGTTGCGGACGCCGCTCAACGCGATTCTCGGCTTTTCGGAGTTAATTCGGGACGAGGTCTTCGGACCGGTCGGCACCGCACGCTACGTCGAATATGCGTCGGACATCCACGCCAGCGGCCGGCACCTGCTGGACTTGATCACCGCGATCCTTGATCTTTCAAAGATCGAGGCGGGCAAACTCGAGATCGAGTTGAATCCCATCGATCTGGTCTCGCTGCTGACCCAATGCGTCGCGCTGGTTCGGACCCGCGCCGAAAAACAGGGGCTGCGTCTGGTCGAGGATTTTTCTCCGAACCTGCCGATGTTGTGGGCCGACGCCAGGGCAGTCCGCCAGATCATGCTCAATCTGCTGTCCAATGCCGTAAAATTTACGCCAGTGGGTGGAACGATCACACTTCATTTGACGGCTGCGGAGCCTGACTCCGTCGATATTTCCGTCTCGGACACCGGCATTGGCATTCCCGACGATCAGGTTGACCGGGTGATGAAGCCGTTCGAGCAGTTGGACAATCGCTATACCCGGGGAGGTGGCGGCACCGGCCTGGGCTTGGCCCTGGTCAAGGCTCTGGCAGAGTTGCATGGTGGCTCGGTAACCCTGATCAGCAAGGTGAAGCAGGGGACGACGGTGATTGTGCGCCTGCCGTGCTATGGTTCCCAGAACCTGGCGGCTGCGTCCTGGTCATTCAATCTCAGCAAATCGGGATTGTAACCGGCCGGCGTTACGGTTTTTTGGGGCGGGAGGCCGGTCCAGCCATCACATTTCGGTAATCATCATACGGAAGGCGAGCAGGAATTCCACCGCCGCCGCCGCCGCCGCGGTCCGGTTCACCAGCACCTGAACCCTTGGCTGTGCCGCCACGCCCATGACGCACAGGCCGGCCCGGACACAGTCCAGGTCTGCGGAGATGGTCACGATACCCTGTCCGCGGGTGCGGTCGAAGATGGCCTGACGATAACTCTGGACGCCGGCGATCAACAGCACGAAGCGATAATTGGTCAGTTGGTCCAGATCGGTGATGGCCACCGGGACCGGGTGAACGGTCATGGCTCCGACGCGGGTCCCGTCGTCCAGCACGCCGATCACGGTCTGCAACTCCGCCAGCGATTGGGGCGCCGCCGGATCAAAGACCACGGCCAGCGGAACCGCGCCGGCCGGCGGGTGGACAACGAAGGCAAGGGTCCGCACCGCCACCAGAACGTCCTTGTCGGTGGTGGTCTTGTCCGTCAGGGCTTCGGCCAGAACGGATGGGGTGACGGCCGGCAGGAAGGCCAGCGGCATCGCCATCGCCAGCACCCGGAGACTCCGTCGGCGCCATCCCGCCCTGTTTCCGCTTTTCAGCGCCATTCCGGCCACGCTACCTCTCGACGGCACCCCCGCATCATCCTTGACGGAAGACGACGCCCCAGTCAAGAATCGGCGGTTGATCATCGTGCATGGAACCGTGCGGGTGCCGGGATTGTGGCGCCGGCGGCAACGCCCGGTCATCGTCGCCATGCCACGGCAGCTGCATTTTATCACTGAAGGATGCTAAGAAGAGCCAGCAAGACCATAAATGTTGGTTACCCGGCCTTGGGCCGACACCGTCGCGATGGACAGGGTGGAGCATGGTTGATAGCACGTCAGGCCACTCTGCCACGCCCCGTTCTGTCTGGCAGACGGTCTGGGTTCCCGCCTTTATTATCGCCGTAGTACTCGGCTTTGCGCTGCTGGTCTGGCTTGGTCGAACCGGTTTCGACACGGTTGTCGCAGAGACTCACCAGATTACCGGTCGTAACCTGGACAGCGCCGTTCGCATGTCGGAGGTGGCGAGCCGGCTCCAGAAGATCAATGCCACGCTTTATGGCCTGATGACCCTTCAGGCGGCCGGCCGGGAAGAGGCAATCAGGGAACAGGTCGACGTTCCCAAGGAGCTGGAGGCCTTGGGCCGCGAGGTCGCCCGCCTGTGCGATGAACTGGTGGACTATCGGCAACGATTTGCCAGCCCCGAGCAGGTGCCAGAAATCAACCAGGCGCTGGTAACTCTGGAAAATTATGAAGATGCGGTCAAGTGGGTGGGCTCGATGCTGGAAATTGATTTTGCCAGCGCAGTATCGTTTCTGCGCCCGTTCAACGCCATGCTCGATCGGGTATCCCGGCAATTTGACGAGATCACCCGGACCGCGGTGACCGATGCGCGCGCGCTGGCCGGCAAAGCCGCGGATTCCGCCAACCGGACGGTGCTGAGTTTTCTTATCGTAACTCTGGTAGTGGCGCTGGCGGTATCGGTTGGTGCCTGGCTGGTCGGGCGCCACCAGCAGAAATTGCGGATGACCGCCGATCTCCTTGAGCGGTTGGTGCAACAACGGACCCGCGAACTGGCCCAACGCTCGGTCGATCTCGAGGTCTCGCTCACCAGCCTGAGAGAGGCCCAGGCGTCGCTGGTGATGCAGGAAAAGATGGCGTCGCTTGGCGGGTTGGTTGCAGGTGTTGCCCACGAGATCAACACCCCGATCGGGGTGGCGCTGACCGGCGTCACCATGTTGGCCGACCGCATCGGGAAAATCCAGGCGGCCTATGCCGGCGGGGCGCTCCGCAGGAGCGATCTGGACGAGTTTCTGGAAACCGGCAGCGCGACCGTCGCGTTGTTGCAATCCAATATCGTGCGCGCGGCCAACCTGGTGCAGACCTTTAAAATGGTGTCGGCGGACCGGACCAGCGAGGTTCGGCGAAGTTTTGATCTGCATGAGTACCTTGACGGCGTGCTGACCAGTTTAAGCCCGGCCTATCGCAGGGCCGGTCATCACGTTACCCTGGAGTGTCGGGACGGCGTCATCATTGACGGCTATCCCGGGGCACTTGCGCAGATTCTAAGCAATTTCGTAATGAATTCCGTTGTTCACGCCTTCGAAGAGGGGCAGGCCGGGCGGCTGGCGGTTCGGGTCTCGGAGCCCGATGCCGATACCATCCAAATCGTTTATGACGACAATGGTCGCGGCATCGCTCCAGAATACAGCGCCCAGGTCTTTGACCCGTTCTTTACCACCCGCCGGAGCGCCGGTTGCACTGGTTTGGGCTTGCACATTGTTTACAATCTGGTGCGTGTCGGCCTCGGCGGCGACGTCAAGCTGGACGCGGCGCCAGGAGGGGGAGCCCGCTTCACACTGAGCTTTCCCAGAACCGCGCCGTAGCGCGGTAGTGTGGCAGAGTCACGTGAAAGGCGGTTGTAAAGTTCCGCCCAAAGGCCACAGCCCATTGCCGTTATCGCTACGACGTCGGCTTCAACAGAAGTTCCTTCAACCCGGAGGCCAGTTGCTCGGCATTGGTGTCGTGGCTGAAGACCTTGATCACCGCGCCGCGGTCGTTGCTGATGAAAAAGAAGGCCGTGTGATCCATGGTATAGGTATCTTCGGTAGCACCCGCGACCTTTCGGTAATAAATCCGAAAGGTGCGAGCGGCCTCGGCGATTTGGGCCGGTGTGCCGGTCAAACCGATCAGACGGGGAGAAAACAGAGCGACGTAGTCGCGCAATTTTTCAACGGTGTCGCGCTCGGGATCGACGGTGATGAAAAGAGGTTGAATGCGGTCGCCATCGGGACCGAGACGGTCGAGGGCGCTCGTGATGGTCCCAAGATTGGTGGGACAAACGTCGGGGCAATAGCGGTAACCAAAGGCGACCACAAGCAGCTTGCCCGACCAGGACGCCGGGCTTACGGTCTGGCCGGTGGTTGCCAACAGGGTAAAAGAGCCGCCGACGACCTGGGTGACGCGGTGGGTATCGCTGGAATCCGGGCCATAGGTCATCATCTTCAGCAAGATGACGGCGGCAATCAGCGGCGCCGTCACGGCCGCAGCCACGATGATGAACGTGTTGCGACGAAGATAGTTCACCATTATTACCTCACTGGAACGAAGGTTACCCACCGCCGGAATGGAAAAAATAGATGCCATCACGAATTGATCAAGTGCCAAAAAACAAATTCGTCCGCGGGTAAAAACTGGCTTGGGAGACCAGCGGCCTTTCCGCTGATCTCCCAAGCGATCAGTGCCCTGTACTGTGTCGGCACCGAGCTTGGTGCCGGGATAGGGACCGGGCAAAACCCGTCCGGCCCCCAGCCGCACCTGGTTAGATTACTGGCCGCGGAACGTTTCGGTTCCGGGCGCCGGCATCATGTTGATCTCCTGGTGGAGCATGATCCAGATCGACCCGACCATCGCGATGACGACGACCATCAGCGTGAAGACGGTCGTAACCATCGTCCAACCACCCTCCGCGCTGGACTTCACGCGCAGGAAGTAGACCAGATGAACGACAACCCGAGCGATGGCGATCGCCAGCAGCACAATCGCCGTCGCCTGGATGCTGCCGATGCCACCAATTGCCACCAGCCCGAAGGCAAGGGCGCTCAAAAGGGCGGCAAGGCCCAGACCGACCTGATAGCTCTGCAACGAACCGTAACCGAGACCATCCACGTCGGCATGCTCTTGAGCGTGAGCGTCGGCGTGGCCCGCATGTGAGTCATTGCTCATCGCAGCACCCCCATCAAGTAGACGAATATGAAGACACAGACCCAGGTGATGTCGATGAAGTTCCAGAACATGCTGAAACACACCGCCCGGCGCTCGTTGGCGGGGTTCAACCCGTGTTGAAGAACCTGCACCGCAAGAATCGCCACCCAAACGATCCCGGTGAGCACATGGAAGCTGTGGGCGATGATCAGCGTGATGAAGCAGGACAGGAAGGCACTGGTCTGGTAGGTCGCGCCGATCTCGGCCATATGCCCGTATTCGGTGACCTGGTTGTAGAGAAAGGCAACGCCGAAAAGGGCAGTCAGGCCAAACCACTTCAGCGCCGGACCGACATTTCCCTTGCGGGTTTCGACCATCGCCAGGGCGCAGATGAACGAGGACGCGAGCATAATGACCGTATTGACTGCGACCACCGGCAGGTGGAACAGCTGGCCGCCGTGCCCGTCATCCAAGGGCGAGGGGCCATTCGCATAGTGGCCCCCCAACCAGGCATAGATCGCGAAGAGCCCACAAAACAGGAGCACGTCGCTCATCAGGAAAATCCAGAACCCAATCACGGTGCTGTGGCCGTCGTGATCGTGCTCTTCGGTCAGATAAAAGACCGGGGCTTCCCCGTCTTTTGCGTGACTTAAGGTCGTTGTCGTTGTCATGGTCTTGGCTAACCTTGCTGGGCAAGAAGACGGGTCCGTTCACTTTCCGTGCGGGCCACTACATCTGCGGGAATGTGGAAGGATCGGTTGTAGTTGAAGGTATGGCCAATCAAAACCAGCAACAGCAGGGCAAAGCTGACCCCGGCCACCAACCACATGTACCAGATGACGGCGAAGGAGAAGATCAGGAGCAGCACCGAAGCGACGATGCCGGTCGCGGTGTTACGCGGCATATGGATGGGCTTGAACCCTTCCGACGGCCGGGAATAGCCGCGCGCCTTCATGTCGGCCCAGGCGTCAACGTCGTGAACCACCGGCGTAAAGGCGAAGTTGTATTCCGGCGGTGGCGAAGAGGTTGACCACTCCAGGGTCCGGGCGTTCCACGGGTCTCCGGTGGTGTCGCGGAGCGCCTCGCGGTTGCGGATGCTGACAAAAAGCTGGACCAGGAAGAAGACCACGCCAAGCAGGGCGATGAAGGCACCGATGGCGGCGATCACGAACAGAATCTGCAGGTTCTGCTCGGAGGGATCGTCGAACACCCGGGTCCGCCGGGTCACCCCGGAGAGACCGGCGACATAGATCGGCAGGAAGGCGACAAAGAAGCCCACGGTCCAGAACCAGACCGACAGTTTGCCCCAGAACGGCTCGAGCCGGAACCCAAAAGCCTTGGGGAACCAGTAGTCAATGGCTGCCATCATGGCAAAAACGATGGCGCCGATGGCGACGTTATGGAAGTGCCCGACCAGGAACAGGCTGTTGTGCAACTGGAAGTCGGCCGCGGGGATCGAGCACAGCACGCCGGTAAGACCGCCGAGCAGGAAGGTTAACATGAACGAGATCGTCCACATCATCGGGACTTCGAACCGGACCCGACCGCGGTACATGGTGAACAACCAGTTATAAACTTTGACGCCGGTGGGAATCGCGATGAGCGCGGTCATGAGGCCGAAGAAGCCATTGACGCTGGCGCCCGAGCCCATGGTGAAGAAGTGATGGAGCCACACCACGAAGCCGATGACCGTGATGCTGACCGTGGCGTAGACCATGGAGGTATAGCCGAACAACCGCTTGCCACTGAAGACCGCCGCCACCTCGGAGTAAACGCCCAGCGCCGGCAGGATCAGGATGTAAACTTCGGGATGGCCCCAGATCCACACCAGATTGACATAGGCCATCGGGTTACCGCCGAAATCCGCGGTAAAGAAGTGAGTGCCGAACAGGCGGTCAAGAGTCAGCAGCGTAACCGCGATGGTCAGGAAGGGAAACGACAGGACGATCAGCGCATTGACGCACAGCGAGGTCCAACAGAAGATCGGGAGCTTCATAAAGGTCAGGCCGGGGGCGCGCATCTTGATGATGGTGGCGAGCAGGTTTATGCCGCCAATGATGGTGCCCAGGCCGGAGATTTGCAGTGCCCAGAGGTAGTAATCGACCCCGACCCCGGGGCTGGCCTCGGCGCCGGTCAGCGGCGGCTCGCCGACCCAACCACCCTGCGAAAATTCACCGACGAACAGTGAGACGTTCACCAGGATGGCGGCGACCGCGGTCAACCAGAAACCGAGATTGTTGAGGTACGGGAAGGAAACGTCGCGCGCCCCGATCTGGAGCGGGATCACGAAGTTCATCACCCCGACAATCAGCGGCGTCGCCACGAAAAAGATCATGATCACGCCGTGGGCGGTGAAAATCTGGTCGTAATGGTGCGCCGGCAGATAGCCTTCGGAACCATTAAACGCGATCGCCTGCTGCAACCGCATCATGATGGCGTCGGCGAAGCCGCGGACCAGCATGATGATGGCGAGCACAATGTACATGATGCCGATGCGCTTGTGATCGACCGAGGTGATCCACTCGCGCCACAGATAGCCCCACAAGCGAAAGTAAGTAAGTGCGCCGACGGCGAAAATGCCGGCCAGCGCCACGACGGCAAACGTGACCACAAGGATCGGCTCTTGGTACGGTATCGCGTCGAGCGTCAACCGGCCGAAAATCGGGTCGAGAGGAGGGGTATCGGGTGACATTAGGGTTCTGCCCTTGATGGTTGGAAGGGAGCTGTCAGTTCGAGGCGACGTTCGGCCGACACAGACCGTTGCCTTTCTTCAGATCGTTGGCCCTCATGGTGCTCAGGCACATATTCGGCGACTGGCCCACGCAACGGTCGAGAATCGTCTTGTAGAGCTCGGGATCGACGTTGGCATAACGGTGAACCGGCTCGCCTTCGCTCGGTACCGCGAGCTGGAGATAGGTGGCGGAATCGAGAGTGGTGCCCGTCGCCTTGGCGTCGGCGACCCACTTGTCGAAATCTGCGGCGCTCTTTCCGTGAAAGGTGAAATGCATCTTGGAGAAGCCGGCGCCGCTGAAGCGGGACGAGTAGCCCCGGTAGTCACCCGGCTCGTTGATCACCGCGTGGAGTTCGGTTTCCATCCCAGGCATCGCATAGACCTGGCCCGCCAGTGCCGGGATGCTCAGGGCATTCTGCACCCGGGAAGAGGTAAGGCGGAACTCAATCGGCTGGTTGACCGGTGCCGCGACGTCGTTGACCGTGGCGATGCCTTGTTCGGGATAAATGAACAGCCATTTCCAGTCGAGGGCCACGACTTCGATCTGGAGCGGCTTGGTTCCGGGCGGGACCAGCTGGTCGGGTGCGATGCGCGTGATCTGACGATAGGGATCGAGCGTATGCGCGGTCGTCCAGGTGGCCATGCCAAGGAAGATGATGATGATCACCGGCACGCCCCAGATGACCACCTCAAGTTTCGTGGAATGATGCCATTCCGGCTCGTAACGAGCTTTGGTGTTGGTGTGCCGATAGTGCCAGGCAAAAAGTATGGTCAGGAATGCAACCGGCACGATGACGATCGCCATCAACTCAGTCGCGTAAAGGAGCAGATCACGTTGCTGTACGGCCACGTCGCCTGACGGGTGCAGCACCACGGCATTGCACGCGCTCAGTATCGCGACGAGCGGCAGCAGGGCGATGATACGATGAGGTTTCAAGACGATCCTCTCTATGAAGGGAGTGGTTACAGTAACAGAACGGAGGTCCTGACAAACTAGTAACCATGACAGGTAGGGTAGGACGAGGCTTTAGGCTGAGTCGGGCTGAGATGTTACCTGTGCACTTTTGGCCGGACCACAGCGGGAGAGGGGGTGCGACAATTTGTCCGCCCCGTTGGGGGGCGCTCGGCGGCACAGATATTGGGTCCGGGGCATAGAGGCGGAATCTCCCCGCCCGCCAGTGCCCCGTGGCTGTGCCATTGTAAATGCGCTTCAGGTCCCGCCGCGGCGACAATGGATCAACGGAGCATCGAAATAATTGAAATTCTATGGCAATAATCGCTATCACGCATAAAGCTATTATGAAATAGTGTAAATAAGTAATATAAGTTATTATTAAACATATGATATGTGAATGATGCTATGTTGTTATTATGTGGTGAAATTGGTATATATGAGAAAAAAATAAAAAATATTATAATTAATTACGTCGTTATTATTTAATTATAGAAAATGATATTTCAACTCGGTGCCTAAATTGTGGCGTAGTGTTCGGCACCGGGTCCGGGTATGCCAGTAGTAATTTAAATTGATTGATCAACATCTCGTTATACGCGGCGGATGCGGGGATGATGATCTGTATTAATTTGGGTGGCGGCCTTGTCATCGAAAAACGCTACAGCAGGATCCCGATGCGAAGCAAAAATTGAGGGCAGGGGGCGCGTCACCACGGTTGTTTTGACCGCCGTTGTCTAAAAAAGTGTTGATAACACCGGCGGAGGGCATAGCCTGTTCGTTGTACGGCGGGATTAGGCAGTTTGGCCAATCCCCGTCCAACGAATTCGCGGTACTTCATTTGTCGAAGCTGCTGAGGGCAACGCGGAGGGCGTGGTGCTCGTCGTGATTGCGGTGCGCTTGATTGAAGAGCGAGGTAAGGCCATGACCGTATCGAACATCGATGCCCCACGATTTGCGCAGGAACCACTGGAATGGCATGGTCATGCGCATTCCGATCGGGTCGACCCCGACGAGATTGCTGTGTGCGTGGTGGTAGGGCGAACGTCCGAGTTTTTTGACTTCTTCGTCTATGCCATCGCGTCGGTATTGATCTTTCCCAAGTTGGTCTTCTCTTTCGTCGACCCGCTGACCGGAACGATCTGCTCATTTGGCGTGTTTGCACTGGCGTTTGTCGCGCGGCCGTTTGGGACCGTGATCTTCATGGCGGTTGACCGCGGGCTTGGGCGAGGCGTCAAGCTTACCTTGGCGCTGCTGCTGCTTGGCGGGTCGACCATGGCCGTGGCGTTCCTGCCCGGCTTCAGCCAGATCGGGATGGAATCGGTTGTGATTCTGGCGCTGCTTCGGATCGGGCAGGGGCTGGCCATGGGCGGCGCCTGGGATGGGCTCGCGTCGCTTCTTGCCTTGAATGCGCCCGAAGAGCGACGGGGCTGGTACGCGATGATGCCGCAACTCGGGGCTTTTCTTGGCCTGTTGATCGCAAGCGGCCTGTTCGCGTACTTCGCAACTTATGTATCGGCGGAGGACTTTATCGGCTGGGGCTGGCGCTATCCGTTTTTCATTGTGGCGGCGCTGAACATTGTTGCGCTGTTCGTCCGTCTGCGGATGTCCCTGACCCCGGGCTACGAGAAGCTTTATGAGAGCCATGAACTCCAGCCTGCGACCGTCAAGGCGACGGTAAAGGGGCAGGGGCACACGATCCTGATCGGCGCCTTCGTGCCGCTCGCGAGCTTTGCCTTGTTCCACATCGTGACGGTGTTCCCATTCTCGTGGGTGGTTTTGTTCACCAGCGAGAATCCGGGGTGGTTTCTCAGCCTTCAGATGATTGGGGCCGGGGTCGGGGTTCTGGCGGTCATCGCGTCGGGCCTGATTTCGGACTGGGTCGGGCGACGTGTGTTGCTCGGCGTGACCGCTGGGGCGATCGCTGTCTTCAGTTGGTTTGCGCCGAGGCTGTTGGGCGCCGGCGATGAAAGCATTGGGCTTTACCTGATCGTTGGCTTCGCTCTGCTCGGTCTCTCCTTCGGTCAGGCTTCGGGCGCCATCGCGGCCAACTTTCCGTCGGCCTATCGTTACACCGGGTCGGCGCTGACCACGGACCTCGCATGGCTGTTTGGCGCAGCTTTCGCTCCACTCGTCGCGCTGGTTCTCGCGAGTCAGTTCGGGCTGGTGATGGTTGGCGTCTACCTGTTCTCCGGGGCGGTCTGCACCTTGGCGGCGCTTGCCGTTGATCGCAAGCTTGCGGTTCAGATTCGGGATCGTTGACCGCAGCCTTACTGCGCTATCCGTCGGCGATCGGAAACCCACGGTTTCATCGTTGGCGGGTAGCGAAAATGCGACCCAGGGTGGCGGGCTGCGATTGCCTGGCGGCGGGATCGGCGACTCGGGGGCGGGCGCGCCGGGACTGGTGGGCGCTATCGCGCCGGGACTGGTGGGCGCTATCGCGCCGGGGCAGGGGGCGACGCGCCCCTTGGCGCAAAGGCCGGACGCAAAATCCAGACCAAGAATCATCTTTTCGTGAATGCCGGTCGATCCGGGCAGACTCTGCCTGAGTCGGGCGGCGTTGCCGGTTCCGGCTTTCGGGACGGCAAAGGACAGCCGATGGCTGGCCGGGTTCTTCATCGGGACGGGAGCCGTTTCCGTGCGTGACCGGTGGGTCGGGCGTCCTGGCGGCCCTTCGGGACACGTCGGGCGTGGAAGAACCGGGGGCCGGGCGGTCTCCGGTGTGGCACACCCAAGGATGTGTCGCTACTCTCACCGAACCGACGTTCGCGACACGTCGGGCTTTGCGTTGTCGGCAAGTCCCTGTAAAGTCGGGTGAGCGTGCGGTGGTCGGCAAGGGGGACGCCGGGGTCGTTGCCGGTCGGTCCGGGAGTCCGGGCCGACCGGTGGTCGGTCTGTCGACGGGAAGGATCAGGTGCCACGAGGGGGGAAGCAATGACTGAGCATCCGGCGATGAAGACCCCAAGCATCCGGGCGCGCATCTGGCGGCTTATCAGTAAACCCTCGGCCCATTTTTCGCTGGGTGCGATTCTGCTGTACGGTTTTGGCCTGGGTATTGTGTTCTGGGGTGGATTCCACTGGGCCATCGAGCTGTCCAACACCGATACGTTTTGCCTGTCATGCCATGAGCACTCCCAGTATACCTTACCCGAGGTTCAGCAGAGCAGGCACTTTGCCAATGTCTCGGGGGTCAAGGCCGCCTGTTACGATTGCCACGTGCCGCGCGACTGGTTGTACAAGGTGACGCGAAAAGTCTATGTTACCAATGAGCTGTTTCATCACCTTGCCGGCTCTCTCGACACCCGGCCGAAATACGAGGCGCGGCGGCTGGGTATGGCCCAGGACATCTGGACCTCAATGCGCGAGTCCGATTCCCGCGAATGCCGGAACTGCCACAGCTACGAAGCCATGAAGACCACCGAACAGGAAGGGCTGGCGGCCCGTCAGCATCAACTCGCGGCCGAGCGTGGCGGCGTCACCTGCATCGACTGCCATATGGGTATCGCCCACAAGCTGCCGCCCGGTGCCCCCGAACGGAAGTTGCTGTCCGAAGCCCCGTAAGGGGGGAGGTCGGGGCGCGTCACGAGCCGGCGCCGCCGGTTCCGGTCGGCGTGACAGCCCGACGAAGGCCCACGCCCGGCGCCGCGCATGGCCGCCGGTTTCAGGATGACACTCCCATGATCCCGTCCTTTCGCGCGCCGGTTCAACCATCTTTTCCGCTGTTTCGGAGCGGCTGGCTGGAGAGCCTGGTTTTTGTTGGCGCCGGTGCCGGAGTGCTGCTGGCGGTGACGTGGTCGGCGTTCAGCGGCCAGTTTTTCGGAGAGGATTTCATCACCCGGTCGCTGTACCTGTCGGCCGGCGGGGACTTTCTGAAGGCGATCTTCACGCCTTTCGGACCGTTCCTGCGGCCGGGGGCGGTGGCCTGGAGCATCGGGACGCAACTGGTCCTGCCCTTTGACCCGTTCGTCCACCACCTCCGCAACTTCCTGTTTTTGCTGGTCATCGCGCTGTTGCTGCATCGCATCCTGTTGCATCTGACCGCGTCGCCGCTGGCCCGGGGGCTCGGGCTGGCCTTGTTCCTGGGCTCAGGAATACAGCTCACTATTGTCGGCTATATCAACTGCATCGACAACATCGGTGCGCTGACCTACGGTCTGGTCACTTTGTTGTTCATCGTGCGTTACCACCAGGGCGGCCGGTGGCGGGACTATGTCGGTGCCCTGCTGTTTTTCCTGCTCAGTAGCTTTTCCCGTGACGCCAACGTCATGTTCCTGTTCGCGCTGGCGGTGTTGATGGCGTTTCAGGCCCGGGAGCGCGGGGCGGGCTGGCAACGCCTTGCGTTGGTGCGGCTGGCGCCATTTGTCGGCATCGTCGTTCTCTATTTCGTGGTGCGGACCGTCGTGGTTGGCCTGCCCGGTCTTGGCAACGGGGTCAGCTATCCCGCCTACGCGCTGCACCTGGACCCGGAGCGCATTTTGCGGCTTTCGGGGGTGTTCATTGGGACTCTGCTCAACCTTTCTTTCAGCGATCCGTCGGTGACCGGGCGGGGTGATCTGTCCTCTTTGCTCGGCTTCTCGGAGTCCGGGCAGAGCGCCTTTCGAATCGGTCTGGTGGCGTTGGGCGGGCTGTTGATGCTGGCGACGGTGGCGCTTGGCCTCAGGGCACGGCCCTGGGCATTGTTCGCCCTGGCCTGGGCCGGGGCCATGCTGCTGCCGGTGTTTCTGATCTCCAACGAGCAGATGTATTACGATTTCGAGCCGCTGGCAGCTTGCGCCCTGCTGCTCGCCATTTCGGTGGACCGGGTGGTGCCGTACCGGCGCTGGCTGGTCCGCGCCTGGGTCCCGGTGGTCGGGGTGATGATGGTGAATGGTATCGCCCACGCCGGCAACGTCAACATTCTGGCCTGGCGAGTCATCGCAAACCAGAATCAGGCGATCATCGATCAGGTGATGGCCCCTCATCGCGGTGAAAAGATCGCGGCATTGACCCTGATTGCCCCGGATCGGACCCGGGCCGACTTTCTCCGCTATCTGGTGGATCCGCCGCTGTCGCCCTCGGGCGACTATCAGGCGCAGTTGAAGGCATTGATGTCGCCCGGGATCCGGTACTTCCGGGTGGTGGAGGAGGCCGGGTATCTGCCGGATCCCGGCGTGCCGCAACCCCATCTGGTCTATCGCCAGGAAGCCGATGGCAAGACCCTGACCCGGGTCCTTGAGCCGGTGTTGTCGCCGGACGCGGTGGTGGTGGTCGCCTTCGCCCCCAACATGGTCAAGGCCGGCACCCACACCCCGCCTCTGACCCTTTGGATGAAGACCACGGTGGTCCGGCCGGGCATGGTGATCGTGTGGAACGGTCAGTTGCTGGCCGCGTCGGTGGACCTCAACCAGAAGGTGGTCAGCACCGTCATCCCGGACTCCCTGCTGGCGGCTCCGGGGGCGGTGTCCCTGATCTTGCGCGATCCCGTGGCCAACCAGGACTCGCCGGCGGTTCGGCTGGAGATCACGCCGTGAACTGTGAACGCGACATTGCTCCTGAGCCGATTCGCACCAGTAAACAAGTGGCTGGCCTGTGCCCTGCATCGGCTGTGCTGATGGTTCGGAAGCTCTGAAAGTCCTGGGATCTCGCCATGGCGGCGGGCAGGGAGTTCCCGTCGTCGGTTGAAACTGACCTTCCTTTTACCCACTTTAGGCAGCAGGGCCGCGGATGGGGGGAATTTCATGGCGTTACGGGCCGAACAGTTAAAGAACGAACTTGTTGACAGAATGCTGCAACAGGTTCGGGAGCGGGTCGGACCCGACCGGGTGGACATGACCTTGCGCTTCGTCCGCCAGTTCTACGCCAATGTTCCGCCGGTTGACATGGTTGCGGCGCCGCCGGAGCGTCTTTACGGGGCGGCGCTGGCGCTGTGGCAGTTCGGGGCGGTGCGCGCGCCCCGGACGCCGTTGCTGCGGGTGTTCAGCCCGCAGATCGACCGGGACAGCTGGCAGTCGACCCATACCGCGGTCGAGGTGGTCAACGACGACATGCCGTTCCTGGTGGAGTCTCTGACCGAGGCGCTGAACCAGGAGGGGCTGACCGTTCATTTGGTGATTCACCCGGTGCTGCGGGGCCGCCGGGACGACACCGGCCGGTTGGTGGAACTCTACGAGCCCGGGATGGCGCCCGCCGATGCGCTGGCGGAATCCTTCGTCCACCTGACCATCGACCGCCTGACCAGCCCGGAACGGGTCGAGGCGGTGCAAGGCCACCTGCTGCGGGTGTTGGGCGACGTCCGGGCGGCGGTGGAGGATTGGCGGGCGATGCGGGCCACCGCGGCCGAGGTCATGGCGGATCTGCGCAGCCGGTCCCGGTCGGAGCCATCCGACGAATTCGTGGAAACCGCCGACTTTCTGGCGTGGCTGGGCGATGACCATTTTACGTTTCTGGGTTATCGGGTCTATCGCTTCGTCGCCGCCGAGGGCCAGGGTGACACCCAAGGGGCGGAGCGGTTGGAGGTTCAGCCGGGCAGCGGGCTGGGGGTGTTGCGGGATCCGGCGGTGGTGGTGTTCGACGGTCTGCGCGACCTGGAGAGCCTGCCGCCCGAGGTCCGCCTGTTCCTGCGCCGGCCCCAGGTGCTGAGCGTGACCAAGGCCAACCGGCGGGCCACGGTCCACCGCGCGGCTCATCAGGATGCGATTTTGATCAAGGCGTTTGGCGATGACGGGGCGGTGATCGGCGAACGGCTGTTCGTCGGTCTGTTCACCTCCGCGGCCTATGCCCGGATGGTACGCGACATTCCGTTCCTGCGGCTCAAGGTGGCGCGGGTCATGGTGCGCGCCGGCTTCAATCCCCAGGGCCATGACGCCCGCCGGCTGCTTCACATTCTGAGTTCGCTGCCCCGCGACGAACTTTATCAGATTTCCGACGACGAACTGTTCGATCTCAGCATGGGGGTGCTGCACCTGCAAGAGCGGCAGCGCGTCGCGCTGTTCGTGCGCGCCGACCCGTTCAAACGCTTTGCCAGTTGCCTCGTGTTCATGCCCCGGGACCGCTACGACACCGCGCTGCGCAAGGTCACGGCCGGGGTGCTGGAACGGGCCTTCGGCGGCACGGTCTCGGCCTACTATATCCAGGTGTCCGACGCGCCGCTGGCGCGTCTGCATGTGATCATCCGCACCACGCCCGAGGCTTTTCCCGCCTATGACGTGCGCGACATCGAGGCGCAACTGGTGGAGGCGGCACAGGGCTGGTCCGACCGGCTGCGTGAGTCGCTGGTCGAGGCGCAGGGTGAAGAGGTCGGGCTGGCCCTGTTCGGACGCTACGCCGAGGCGTTTCCCGGCGGCTATCGCGAGATCGCCTCCCCTGAGACCGCGGTCTATGACATCGGTCGGATCGAGGAGGTGACGGCGGATGGTGGACTCGGCATTACCCTCTACCGGGCGCTGGAGGCCGAAGCCCATCAGGTCCGGTTCAAGCTTTACCACCAGGGCGCGCCGGTGCCGCTGTCGGACATGCTGCCGCTGCTCGAAGCCCTCGATCTTAAGGTGGTGACGGAGCAACCTTTCGCGATTCACCCGGGCGGTGTCGCGACGGTCTGGCTCCATGACTTTGAGGCAATCTCGGGCACCGGTGCCGCCATCGATCTGGACCGGGACCGATTGAAGTTCCAGGACGCCTTCACCCGGCTGTGGACCGGGGAGGCCGAGGCCGATGGCTTCAACCGTCTGGTGCTGCGCGCCGGCCTGAGCTGGCGTGAGGTGGTGATTCTGCGTACCCAGGCGCGATATTTGCGGCAGGCGCGCATCCCGTTCAGCCAGGATTACATGGAAGCGACGCTGGCTGGCCATCCCGAGATTGTCCGGCTGATCGTGGGCTTGTTCCTGCTGCGCCTTGCGCCGGAGCGACCGGCCGGCTGGCAGGCGCGCTCCGACCGGTTGCAGGAGGCGATCGGGGCGGCGATGGAGCATGTGCGCAACCTTGAGGAGGACATGATCCTGCGCCGCTTCGTCAATCTGACCCTGGCGACCCTGCGCACCAATTACTTCCAGGTCGGCGCCGACGGCCGGCCCAAGCCGTATCTGGCGATGAAGCTGGACAGCCAGATCCTTGATGACCTGCCGCTGCCGCGACCGCTGGTGGAGGTGTTCGTCTACAGCCCGCGGGTCGAAGCGATTCACCTGCGCGGCGGCAAGGTGGCTCGTGGCGGCATTCGCTGGTCCGATCGTCGGGAGGACTTCCGCACCGAGATTCTCGGCCTGATGAAAGCCCAGATGGTCAAGAACGCGGTGATCGTGCCGGTGGGTTCCAAGGGCGGTTTCGTGGTCAAACAGCCGCCGTCGGTGACCGCTGGCCGCGAAGCGGCGCTGGCCGAGGGCATCGCCTGCTACCGGACGCTGATCAGCGGTCTGCTCGACCTGACCGACACCCTGGCCGCCGACGGATCGGTGGTGCCGCCGCCCGAAGTGGTCCGGCTCGACGGCGACGACCCCTATCTGGTGGTTGCCGCCGACAAGGGTACCGCCAGCTTTTCGGACATCGCCAACGGGGTCGCCCGCGATTACGGCTTCTGGCTCGACGACGCCTTTGCTTCGGGCGGTTCGGTGGGCTACGACCACAAGAAAATGGGGATCACCGCCCGGGGCGCCTGGGAATCGGTCAAGCGCCACTTTCGCGAGCGTGGGCACGACATCCAGACCCAACCCTTCACCTGTGTCGGCGTCGGCGACATGGCCGGCGACGTGTTCGGCAACGGCATGCTGCTGTCACGCGCCACCCGGTTGCTGGCGGCCTTCAACCACCAGCATATTTTCTGTGACCCCGATCCCGACCCGGCGCTTTCCTTCGAGGAGCGGGCGCGCCTGGCCGGGCTGCCGCGTTCGGCCTGGAGCGACTACGACCCGGCCCGACTGTCGCCCGGTGGTCGGGTCTATGACCGTTCGGCCAAGCTGCTGACCCTGACCCCGGAGATCAAGGCGCGGTTTGCCCTGGAAGCCGACAGCCTCACGCCCAACCAGTTGATTCGCGCCCTGCTGACCGCGGAGGTCGACCTGCTGTGGTTCGGCGGCATCGGGACCTTCGTCAAGGCCCATGACGAAAGCCACGCCGATGCCGGCGACAAGGCCAATGACGCCGTCCGTGTCGATGCCCGCGAACTGCGGGTCCGGGTGATCGGCGAGGGCGCCAATCTGGCCATGACCCAGCCGGCCCGGGTCGAGGCCGCGCTGCGGCGGGGCATCAGGCTGAATACCGATGCCATCGACAACTCGGCGGGGGTCGACTGCTCTGACCACGAGGTCAACATCAAGATTCTGCTTGGGGACGTGGTGGCCTCCGGCGACCTTACGCTGAAACAGCGCAATCAGGTGCTGGTCGACCTGACTGACGAGGTGGCGGCGCTGGTGCTGTCTGACAATTACCTCCAGGTCCAGGCCCTGAGCGCGGCCGAGGCCAACGCCGCGGAACGGATCGATGAGCATGCCCGGTTCATGCGGGCGCTGGAGCGAACCGGAAGGCTTAACCGGGCGGTGGAACGGCTGCCCGACGACGAAGCCCTGGCGGCGCGCAAGAAGGAGCGGCAGGGATTGACCCGGCCGGAACTGGCGGTGCTGCTGGCCTACGCCAAGATCACGCTTTATGACGAACTGCTGGCCTCCGATCTGCCCGATGACCCGTGGATGGCCGGCGACCTCGTCCGCTATTTCCCGCACCGCCTGCACCAACGATTTCCTGAGGCGCTGGCCCGCCACCGGTTGCGTCGGGAGATCATCGCCACCAGCGTGACCAACAGTCTGGTCAATCGGGCCGGGCCGGCCTTCGTTCGGGAGATGATCGACAAGACCGGGGCGCAGCCCGGCGACATTGCTCGTGCCTATGCGGTTGTCCGCGAGGTCTTCGGCCTCCGGCCGCTGTGGCAGGAGATCGAGGACCTGGACGGGACGGTGGCGGTGGCGTGCCAGATCACCTTGATTCAAGAAACCCAGGGTCTGTTGGAACGGGCGGTGGCGTGGTTTTTGGGCCACGGTCGCCAGCCGCTGGACATCGCGGCGGAAATCCGCGGCCATCGCCCGGGTCTCGAGGCCCTCGACCATGGTCTCGAAGACCTGCTTGGGGCCGGAGAGCGGGTGGTGCTGGCCGAACGCATCGCCGGCCTGACCGGGCGCGGCGTTCCCGCGGGTCTCGCGCGTCGGGTCGGATTGCTACCGGTGCTTGCACCGGTCATGGATGTGGTGCGAATCGCCACGGCCCGGAATGCCGGAATTACGGCGGTGGCGGGTATCTATTACCAGTTGGGCGAACGTTTCGGCCTCAACTGGCTAAGACGGCGGGCGCAGAGGATTCCCGCCGGTGACCATTGGCAGTTCCAGGCGGTCAACGCCATGGTCGACGACCTTCACGGCCAGCAGACCGACCTGACCTGGCGGGTGATGGAGGGGATGGCCATGGAGGGCGGTGATCCCGGGACCGCGACCGGGGTCATCGACCGCTGGAGCCAGGGCCGTCAGGCCGCGGTGGACCGGGTTGCCCTGCTGCTGGCGGAACTGCGCGCTGTTCCCGACCTGGACCTGGCCCGGCTGGCGGTGGCGAGCCGGCAGATCAGAGCCCTGACCGGAAGTTGATGGCGTCGTGATTGCAGAAAAAAGCGTCATCGGCCCGTCCCAACCGGAGAACCGGCCGTAGAAGCGACTGCCAGCCGCTTCTACGGTTCGCGGATGCCGGCGGACGATGGCAAGTGTCGGAAGGCTCGGGCAATTAAGATGACGGCAATCGTAAGGAGGTTTTAATTATCCTTGTTTTAATTATCCTTAAGGTAAGCGATGACGTCGGATCGATCTTCAGGCTTGCTGACTCCGGCAAAATCCATCTTGGTGCTGGGAAGTACCGCTTCCGGCCGTTTGAGAAACCGGTCAAGGTTATCCTCGGTCCAAATAATATTCATATTTTTCATTGCGGTTGAATAGATAAAGTCCGGATTATCAGCCGAACGATGATTGACTATACCATGCAGGCTGGGTCCAAACCAATTTTTGTTTTCCTTGGGCAGGTAGTGACAGGTCATACAAACCCTTCGGTAGACCTTTTTTCCGTTTGCGGCGTCCTGAGCATGCGCACTGCCGCTGAACGTCACCGCCGCGATCAGAAGCGACTGGACGATTGCTGAGCCTGTTTTCATGGCGGGTATTCCATCGGGTATTTTGATCGGAGGTTGTTTTCAATCAGCCAGTGGCTTGTCGGTGGCTGCCAAGGCCGGCTGCATCCTACCGGCCACCGGCATTGCAGATTCGGTCGACTGTCCGTCCGACCAGACCCGACCCGACCCAAGGTTCACTCCGGCGCCACCATCAATTTTGCCGGGACTGCTTTTCATAGGCCACGGCTCCTGTCGGGGCGGAGAATCGTTCGGCCCCCGAGTAACCACGAGGGGCGGCACCGTGTCGGTGACTTGGTCACGGTCTCGGTGCCGGATCCGCGAGGGCCTGCCAGTTGGAAATTGCAAAGCATACACGCTAAGGCCGTCGCCAACCGCAGGTCCTCGCCGGATCGAAAAAATTCCCTATGAAATCAGCAACATAGCGCGAAACGTGGCGAATCCCGGCCTTACCGCGGGGGCGCGGTGGGATGGGCCAGGGCGGCGCCGGGCCAGGATCGGGGGGCGGCCCGGACGTATTGGGGTGGGTAGGCGATCTCGGTCCCGAGGGCCAGGGCGGCGTGCCAGACCCAGCGGGGATTGTCGAGGAAGCCCCGGCCGATGGCCACCAGATCGGCTTCGCCTTCCGCGATCACGGTATTGGCCTGATGGGGATCGGCGATCAGGCCGACGGCGCGCACGGTCAGCCCGGTTTCCCGTCGGATGCGCTCGGCCAGGAACACCTGATAGCCCGGTCCCACCGGGATCGGGGCGCTGGGGACCACCCCGCCGGACGAGACGCAGACGTAATCGATGCCTTCGGCCTTGAACGCCCGGGCGTAGGTCACGGCCTCGTCGGCGGTGAAGCCGCCGTCCAGCCAGTCGGTGGCGCTGATTCGGATGCCCAGTGGCCGGTCCGCCGGCCACACCGCCCGCACCGCCCGGATCACCGCCAGGGGGAAAGCCATGCGATGCTCGAGGCTGCCGCCATAGCCGTCGGTCCGGTGGTTGGACAGCGGTGACAGGAACTGGTGCAGCAGATAGCCGTGGGCCGAGTGAATCTCGATGGTGTCGAAGCCCGCCCGCACCGCGCGGCCGGCCGAGTCGGCAAAAGCCTGGACCAGTCGGTCCAGGTCGGTCCCGGTCAACTCCCGCGGTGCCGGCCAACCGGCATCGAAGGGCAACGGCGACGGCGCCACGGTTTCCCAGCGACCGGTCTCCGCCGGGCCGTTGCCGTGCCACGGCTGCGCCGAGGCGGCCTTGCGGCCGGCGTGGCCCAGTTGGACCGCGATCCGGCTGTTGCCAAAGCCTTTCAGTGCTGCCACCAGCCGGGTGAAGGCGGCCTCGCTGGCGTCGTCGTAAAGACCGAGGCAACCCGGCGAAATACGGCCTTCTGGGGCGACCCCGGTGGCCTCGATCACGATCAGGCCCGGACCGGAAGCCGCGAGCGCGCCATAATGCTGAAGGTGCCAGTCCCGGGCGCAGCCCTCCACCGCGCTGTACTGGCACATGGGGGCCACCACCACCCGGTTGGGCAGGGTCAGGCCGCGCAGGGTGATCGGCGAAAACAGAGGCGGATGGGTCATGATCCAGTTCCTCAGTATAGAAAGCGGGAATTGATCGCGGGGACCATACCGGCTTCGTGGCCGCCATGACCAGGAGCGTTGATCGGGTCCCTGATATCGCCAAACAGCGAGCCGTCGTGGTCCGGCGGGATCAAGCCGCGGCCAGCGCCGAGGTGACGACGGCACCCAGGACCACCACCAGCCAGGGCTGGACCTGCCACAGCAGCGCCATCAGGGCGGCGAGCCCGATGGCGAAATCCTGCGGACCGAAGATGGCCCCGGTCCAGACCGGAGTGTAAAGCGCGGCCAGCAGCAATCCCACCACCGCGGCGTTGACCCCCTTCAGTACCGACTGGACCGAAGGCCGCTGCCTCAACCCCTGGCAGTAAGGCAACAGCCCGACCAGCAGCAGAAATGACGGCAGATAAAGTGCCGAGAGGCAGATCAGGCCGCCGGCCCAGCCATACGGCCACGGTTCGAGGAAACTGCCAAGATAGGCCGCAAAGGCGAACAGCGGCCCCGGCATTGCCTGTGCCGCGCCGTATCCCGCCAGGAACAGGTCATTGCCGATCCATCCGGGTGCGACCACCTCGTCCTGCAACAGCGGCAGCACCACATGGCCGCCGCCGAAAACCAGCGCACCGGATCGATAGAAGCTGTCCATCAGGGCAAGGGTATGATTGCCGGTGGTGGCGACCAGCAGCGGCAGGCCGAACAGCAGGACGCCGAAGGCCAGCAGCGCCGCCGTCGACAGGCCGCGTCCGAACCGGACGGCGATGGGCGCACCGCCATGAGGCTTGCCGGGATCGCCCCTCAGCCAGCACCAGCCGATCAGCCCGGAGAGCACGATCGCCCCAATCTGGCCCAGGGTCGACGGGACCGCGAGAACCAGTAGGGCGGCGCCGGCGGCCAGGGTGAGATGCGGCCGTCCGGGGCACAGGCTGTAGGCCATGCCCCAGACCGCCTGGACCACCACCGCCACCGCGACGATCTTGACGCCATGCAGCCAGGCCGCGTCGCCCAGGGGACCCAGTGCGGCGATACTGGCGGCAAAGGCCATCAGCGCCAGGGCCGAGGGCAAGGTAAAGCCGAGCCAGGCCGCCAGCGCGCCCGGCAGGCCGGCGCGCAGAATGCCGAGAGTCATGCCGACCTGACTGCTGGTGGGGCCGGGCAGGAACTGGCAGAGCGCCACCACGTCGGCATAGGCGGCCTCGTCAAGCCAGCGGCGGCGTTCGACGAATTCCCGCCGGAAGTATCCCAGATGGGCGAACGGCCCGCCAAACGAGGTGCATCCCAGCCTCAGGAACACCAGAAAGACCTCAACCGCCGCCTTCCGGGGTGGCTCTTGGGGGCTCTCGAGGGGACAGGTCATCATGTCGTTGTCCCGTCGCGATGGCCGGCGGCAATTCTCACAGGGTCGGGGGAACCGTCCAAGCATCGCCAAGCATGTCGGGAGGGCGGCTCCGACCAGGGGAAAAGCCGATCCGGTCGCGCGCGTGCGGCTTGCGCCAGGCCGCGAGAACCGGTAGGTGATGCCATCGTGGATCCCGTTGCCGGGCCCTGGCGGCCGTCGTCGGCGACCAACGGACCGGTAGCGCCGCGGAGGCCCGGTGGCGAGGGAAGCCGGCGCCGTGTACACTCGGTCGCCCCAGGGGGGCTCCGCCGCTCCCGTCCTCCTCTTTCGAAAAGGAAATTGTCCCGTGAATCTCGTGTGGTTGCCCAATGCCAGTGGGATGCTGACGACGTGCTGCCGTGGTTGCGTCCTGACCGTGGGCCAACGTGATGGCCGCTGGCAGTGGGCTGCGGCGGTGGCCGGCAAGGCGGTTCGCGAGGGGACCGCTCTGACGGTGGCCGCGGCCAAGACCGACGCCATCGCCGCAGCGGTCGCCATCGCCGCAGCCGGTGCCGAAGCGGCGGCGACCGCGGCCGTGACCGCTACGGTGGCGGACCTGGAATAGCCGGACTTACAGAATCGATCGCACGACGCCGCCCTCGACCCGCAAGGCACTGCCGTTGGTGGCGGAAGCCAGAGGACTGGACACATAGGTCACCATCGCCGCGACTTCGTCAACGCTGGCAAAGCGTTTGATCAGGGAATTGGGGCGCAAAGTGGTGAAGAAATCCCGTTCGATTTCCACCGGAGTCTTGCCCTGGGCGTCGGCATTGTCTTTGATGAACTGCTCGACACCTTCGGAACGGGTCGGGCCGGGAAGCACGCTGTTGACCGTGACCGCGGTTCCGGCGGTCAGTTCGGCCAGCCCGCGGGCGATGGCGAGCTGTGCGGTCTTGGTCATGCCGTAGTGGATCATTTCGGGCGGGGTGGCAACGCCCGATTCGCTGGAAATGAAGATGATCCGTCCCCAGTTGCGGGCCAGCATGCCGGGCAGGTAGTGGCGGCTCAGCCGGATTCCCGACAGCACGTTGACCTCGAAGAAATGAAACCAATCTTCGTCGGGAATATCGACGAAGGGCTTGGGCTGGTAAATGCCGAGATTATTGACCAGGATATCGACCTCGGGGATCGCGCCGATGGCGGTTCCGACGCCGTCCCGGGTGCCCAGATCGGCCGCCAGCGGAGTCAAATCGGCGTCGGGGACCTCGTGGCGGATCGTCGTCAGCGCCTGTTCCACTCGCTCGGCGGTCCGGCCGTTGACCACGACCCGGGCGCCTTCGCGCGCCAGCGACCGGGCAATCGCCAGACCAATGCCGCCGCTCGAGGCGCTGACCAGCGCCCGCTTGCCGGTAAGGTGCAGATCCATGGGATGACCTCTCCAGAGTCAGAGAAAGATTTCCCTGAACATATGAAGTCCGATGGTCCGTTGTTCAACCGGGGCGGTTCTTTGGCATCCGACCGGCGGCAGTCCGTCGGGACGGAGTCCCGGACCCGGTTGCGGTGGCATCGGGCCGGCCGTCCGGTGGGCGTGGCGTAACGCCGCAGGGCGTGGCACAATGTCCAATTGATGGCATCGGCGGTCCGGCGGCGGGGGCCGGGGTTCCGATCAGGGTTCCTTGTGCCGGATTCGTCATTCCCGATTCATCGTCCCGGATTCATCGTAAACGAGAGTCTCTTGCCCAACCCCGTCGCCGATCCTCCACCCGAGTCCAACGGTCCCCAAGGGAACGACCGCCTCGCCATGCTGAAGCGGTCGTTCCGTCATCGTAACTACCGGCTGTTTTTTGCCGGGCAACTGGTGTCCCTGGTGGGCACCTGGATGCAGACGGTGGCGCAGTCGTGGCTGGTTTATCGCCTGACCGGGTCGCCGGCGCTGCTTGGTCTGGTCGGCTTTGCCAGCCAGATTCCGATTCTGCTGCTGGCGCCCATCGGCGGCGTCATCGCCGATCGCTGTTATCGCCGGCACATCCTGCTGGTGACCCAGGCGACCTCCATGGCGCTGGCCTCGCTGCTGGCGTTCCTGACGCTTTCGGACCGGGTTCAGGTTTGGGAGGTGTTCGTGCTGGCTGCCCTGCTGGGGCTGGTCAATGCCTTCGACATTCCGGCGCGTCAGGCTTTTGTGGTGGAAATGGTCGGGCGCGAGGATCTGCCCAACGCCATTGCGTTGAACTCCTCGATGTTCAACGGCGCGCGGTTGGTCGGGCCGGCGGTCGCCGGCCTGATGGTGGCGGCGGTGGGTGAAGGCTGGTGCTTCCTGTTCAACGCCGCGAGTTTCCTTGCGGTGCTGGGGGCGTTGCTGGCGATGCGCCTGCCGGCCCGGCCGCCCGGCGGTGCCACCGGCAAGGTGCTGGTTCAGGTGGTGGAGGGACTGGTTTACGTCGCCCGAACCGGTCCGATCCGGTCGCTGCTGCTGTTGCTCGGGCTGTCGAGCCTGACCGGAATGTCCTACGTGGTGCTGATGCCGGTGTTCGCCGACCGCATCCT
>PLTC01000001.1 GCA_003165295.1 Rhodospirillales bacterium
GTGAAGCGGTTCCGGTAGACGGGTCTGTAACGGAAGGGACGAGCTCCGTCGATGAATCGATGGTGACTGGCGAATCGATGCCAGTCGCAAAGACCGTGGGGGCCAAGGTAATCGGCGGCACCACCAACGGTACGGGCGCTATCGTGATGACCGCGGAGAAAGTCGGTGCCGACACGATGCTGTCCCGGATCGTGCACATGGTGGCCAACGCACAGCGCAGTCGGGCGCCCATTCAGCGCCTGGCGGACTCAGTCGCCGCGTGGTTCGTTCCGGCTGTCATGGCCTCGGCGGTCTTGGCGTTTGTCGCCTGAATGGTGTGGGCGCCGCCTCCGGCGCTGGGCCTCGCGGTGGTTGCCGCCGTATCCGTGCTCATCATCGCGTGCCCGTGCGCGCTCGGCCTCGCGACGCCGATGTCCATCATGGTGGGCGTCGGCAAGGGGGCCGCCGTCGGGGTGCTGATCAAGAACGCCGAGTCCCTGGAGCGGTTCGAGAAGGTCGATACGCTGGTGGTGGACAAGACCGGCACGCTCACGGAAGGCAAGCCCCGCGTGGTCGCCGTGGTTCCCGCGGAAGGCTTTGACGAGGCAACGATCGTCGCATTGGCGGCAAGCCTCGAACGGTCGAGCGAACACCCGCTTGCCGCGGCGATGGTGACGTCCGCGACGGAGCAGGGGCTCGCCTTCAAGGATGTGACGGACTTTGTCTCGATCACCGGCAAGGGGGTTTCCGGCCTGGTCGGGAAGCAGAAGGTCGCGGTCGGCAACGCCCAATTGCTGCAAGATGCGGGCACCGTTCTTCCGGTCCTGGAGGAGAAGGCCGACGCGCTGCGCGGCCAGGGGGCGACGGTGATGTACATCACCGTCGATGGCCGACCCGCCGGCATTGTGGCTGTCGCCGACCCGATCAAGCCCACAACCAGGGCCGCTCTCGACAGTCTTCGCGAAGCCGGACTCCGCATTGTCATGCTGACCGGCGACAATCGCAAAACCGCGCAAGCCGTTGCCGATGGGCTCGGGATCACCGAGATCGAAGCCGAGGTTCTGCCCGAGAGGAAGCACGAAATCGTCCGCCGCCTGAAATCCGAGGGCCGCGTCGTGGCGATGGCCGGCGATGGCGTGAACGACGCCCCGGCGTTGGCCGAAGCCGATGTCGGCGTCGCCATGGGAACCGGAACCGATGTGGCGATCGAGAGCGCCGGCGTGACGCTCGTCAAAGGCGACCTCGCCGGCATTGCCCGGGCACGGGCGCTGAGCCATGCGACGATGAGCAATATCCGTCAAAACCTCGTCCTCGCCTTCGTCTACAATATTCTTGGCGTCCCGCTTGCGGCCGGCGTGCTGTATCCCGCTTTCGGTGTTCTCCTCAGCCCCATCGTCGCGGCGGCGGCGATGAGCCTCAGTTCGGTTTCGGTGATCGGAAACGCCCTGCGACTGAGATTCACGCCACTGTGACCGCTGAGTCGTGCCCCCCGTTTTACGGAGAACCATCATGTCCGGTTCAGTCGCCAGCGCCTTCCGCAAATCAAGGTTGTTATTCCTCATCCCCCTGCTCAGTCTTTTCCTGGCGGGATGCGGAGTCAATTCGATTCCGACTTACGAAGAACAGGCGAAAGCCAAATGGTCGGACGTGCTGAACCAATATCAACGCCGGAACGATCTCATTCCCAATCTGGTCGAAACCGTGAAAGGCTTCGCGCAGCAGGAGCGCACCGTCTTGCAGGCGGTGACCGAGGCCCGCGCGCAAGCCACCGCCATCCAGGTCAACGCCAGCACCATCACCGACCCGGAGGCGTTCAAAAAATTTCAGGCCACCCAAGGGCAACTTTCCGGTGCGCTTGGACGTCTTCTCGCGGTTTCAGAGAACTATCCAGATCTAAAGTCCAATCAGAACTTTCTGTCCCTGCAATCACAACTGGAAGGGACAGAAAATCGCATAGCCGTCGCTCGTCGTGACTATATCGAGGCTGTGCGGCTTTACAACACCGAGTTGACCACCTTTCCGGGCCGGATCTGGGCCTCTCTGCTCTACTCCGGCAAAAAGCCGATGGAGGAATTCACGGTGGAGGACAGCGCCAAGCGTTTGCCGCAAGTCAAGTTTTGAGGGAACACACCATGACCGGCCCGATGGCCCGACAGGTGATCCTGACCGCGCTTGCCTGGATCTGCCTGACCTGTGCCAGCGCCGCACAAACCTTGGTGTATCCGGCGCTGACCGGTCGCGTCGTGGACGGGGCTGGATTGCTTGATGCGACGGATCGCGCTGTCCTCACCGGGTCGCTTGCCAACCTCGAAGCAAAGACGACCGACCAACTGGTGATCGTTACCTTGAAATCGCTGCAAGGAACGTCGATCGAAGACTATGGATACCAGTTGGGACGGTTCTGGAAGATCGGTCAGAAGGACAAGGATAGCGGTGCGTTGCTGATTGTCGCGCCGACCGAGCACAAGGTGCGCATCGAGGTTGGATATGGGCTTGAGGGCACGCTGACCGACGCCTTGACCAAAATCATCATCGAGCAGACGATCTTGCCAAAGTTCAAGGAAGGTGATTTCCCCGGCGGCATAAAAAACGGCGCCGCCGAGATCATTAAGGTACTTGGCGGCGATGCGGAGCCTTTAAACGGCCAAGTAGCGCCAAATACCGCTTCTGGTGCCAAAGAATCGAACACGGGCCTGCCGGAATGGTTGGTCATTGTCTTGGGTCTGGTTGGTGTCGGCGTCCTTATATTCTGTGCCGTACATGGCGGTGTTCTTTGTCATGGGCTCTTTCAAATATTGGTCTTGATGCTGCTTTTCGGCAGAGGTGGCTCCTCGCGCGGAAATTCTTCGTTTTCCGGCGGCGGGGGATCGTTTGGCGGTGGCGGCAGCTCGGGAAGCTGGTGAGGAGCAAAGCATGATAGCCGAATCTGACAAAGCGCGCGTTTCTGCCGCAATACGACAAGCCGAGGCGCAAACGTCCGGAGAAATATTTTGCGTCATCGCCCGGCATTCGGGTGATTACCGGCTTGTCCCTATCGCCTGGGCGGCATGGGTTGCGTTGCTCGCGCCGCTACCGATGATCTTTCTGACCCATTGGTCCCTCCGGGTCGTTTACCTGTCGCAAATCGCAGTCTTTCTTCTCGTCGTCCTGCTTCTTTCGATTCCGGGTCTGCGTTTCCATATTGTTCCCCGGCGGGCTCGACATGATCGGGCTCACGCCGAGGCGATGCGCCAATTCTCCGCACAAGGTTTGGACAAAACCGAACACCGTACCGGCGTGCTGATCTTTGCCTCCGCGGGCGAACGCTATGCCGAGATCGTCGCAGACGCCGGGATCAATGAAAAGGTTGCACCGGACATCTGGAATGACGCCGTCAAGGCTTTGGTCACGGAGATCAAGGCCGGCCGACCGGCTGAAGGCTTCATCGCCGCGATCGAACGGTGCGGCAACGTCCTTGCGCACCATTTTCCGCCCGGTGCTTTGAAACGTGGCGAACTTCCCGACAAACTGCTGGAAATTTGAACGGCACCTTGGAGTCCGACGCATACCGGCGAGCGGAAAGGATGACCCAATGGGGGGGGCTTGCCCGATGTGCGCCAGGATATCACTATTGAATTGATTTTGCAGGGCTCTGCCCTGCACCCGCAAGGAGGTGCGCCTCCTTGACCTCATTCACGTCATGGGTTCAAAGGGCCGGCCGGCCCTTTGCGGGTGTGGGCGGCGCCCACGA
>PLTC01000137.1 GCA_003165295.1 Rhodospirillales bacterium
GCCCTGTCTACCGTCGCCATCATCGATTACGGGTCGGGCAACCTGCGCTCCGCCGCCAAAGCCTTCGAGCGGGCGGCGGCGGAACATGCGCTCACCCGCACCATCCTGGTCACGGCCGATGCCGACGTGGTGCGCCGCGCCGATCAGGTGGTGCTGCCCGGGGTCGGCGCCTTCGCCGACTGCATGCGCGGCCTGAACGCGGTTCCAGGCATGCACGAGGCTTTGGAAGAGGCGGTGCTGCGCCGCGGGGTGCCGTTCCTGGGCATCTGCGTCGGCATGCAATTGATGGCCGGGCGCGGCTTTGAACACGGGCTGGCCCGCGGTTTGGGCTGGATTCCCGGTGACGTGGTGCCGCTCGCCCCGACCGACGACCGGCTCAAGGTACCCCATATGGGCTGGAACGACCTTACGCTGCTCCGCCCGGCCCATCCGGTGTTGGCCGGCCTGCCCGACCCGATGCACGGCTACTTCGTCCATTCCTATCATCTCTGTTGCGCCGATGCCGGGCATCGACTGGCCACTGTCGATTATGGTGGCGCCATAACCGCGGTGGTCGGGCGCGATAACCTGATCGGGACCCAGTTTCATCCCGAAAAGAGTCAGGCCGCCGGCCTGCAACTCATCGCGAACTTCCTTGGCTGGCGGCCCTGAGCCCATGTCTTCATCCGCCCCGCCCCCGACGCTCATGGTCGCCCGAATCGAAAAGCTTCGTCCCGCCGACCTGCACGACCTGGGCGATGCCGCCGAACAGGCGATTCGCGACGGCGGCGGCTTCGGCTGGCTGGAGGCCCCGACCCGCGACCTGATGGAGCGTTACTGGCGCGGCGTGGTGCTGATCCCGGACCGCAGCCTGTATGTCGGGCGACTCGACGGCGTGATCGGCGGTTCGGTGCAACTGGTCCGGCCGCCGCGCAACAACGAAGCCCAGGCCCACACCGCCGCCCTCACCACCTGTTTCGTCGCCCCCTGGGCACGCGGCCATGGCCTTGCCCGCCGACTGGTCCAGGCCGCCGAAGCCGAGGCCCGGAAGACCGGGGTCCTGGTTCTCAACCTGGATGTCCGCGCCACCCAGGAACCGGCGGTCCGCCTGTTCGAATCTTTGGGCTTTGTCTGTTGGGGACGCCACCCCTATTATGCCCGTGTCCTTGGCGAAGCCGTGGCTGGCTGCTACTATTACAAGGACCTGAGTGAATCCCCACCCTGATCACGCCCCATACAGACCGACGACACATCACCGGGACCAACGCCTGCAATGATTCTTTATCCCGCCATTGATCTCAAGGACGGCGCCTGTGTCAGGTTGATACGAGGCGAGATGGACCACGCCACGGTGTTCAACACCGATCCCGGTGACCAGGCACGAGCGTTTCAGCAGCAGGGATTCGACTGGTTGCATCTGGTCGATCTCAACGGCGCCTTTGCCGGGCATCCGGTCAACGGCGACGCTGTTAACCGGGTTCTGTCTGCCATATCCATTCCGGTTCAGTTGGGTGGGGGCATCCGCAATCTTCAGACCATTGAAGACTGGCTGGAGCGCGGCATCCGTCGGGTCATTCTCGGCACGGTCGCACTCCATCAGCCCGAGCTGGTCCGGGAGGCGTGCCGACGCTTCCCTGGTCGGATCGCGGTCAGCATCGACGCCCGCGAAGGCTTCGTCGCGGTTGCCGGCTGGGCGGAATCGTCCACCGTTCGCGCCCTCGACCTGGCCCTGCGCTACGAAGACAGCGGCGTTGCCGCCATCGTCTACACCGACATCAATCGCGATGGCGCCATGGGCGGCGTCAATGTCGAGGCCACCGCCGATCTCGCCTTCGCCCTGACCACGCCGGTCATCGCCTCGGGCGGCGTCTCGTCCATCGCCGACCTGCGGGCGCTGAAAGCCGAGGAGCATACCGGAATCGACGGCGTGATCGTCGGCCGGGCGCTTTACGACGGTCGGATCGACCCCCAGGAGGCACTGGCCCTACTCTTGCGCGGCAGTGACGCCGCCCTGACGGAAGCCCCCGAATGCTGAAACGCCGCGTCATTCCCTGCCTCGACGTAAAGGACGGCCGGGTGGTCAAAGGGGTCAATTTCGTCGATCTGGTGGACGCCGGCGACCCGGTGGAACAGGCCCGGGTCTACGATCGGGAAGGCGCGGACGAATTGACCTTTCTCGATATCACCGCAAGTCATGAAGGTCGGGACACCCTTTACGACGTGGTCCGCCGCACCGCCGAACAGGTGTTTATGCCCCTGACCGTTGGCGGCGGCGTGCGTACCGTCGAGGACATCCGCAAGCTGCTGCTGGCCGGAGCGGACAAGGTTTCGATCAATACCGCAGCGGTCGACCGACCGGAACTGGTGCGCGAGGCCGCCGAGAAGTTTGGCAGCCAGTGCATCGTGGTGGCCATCGACGCCAAGCAGGCCGCCACCGGCGGACATTGGGAAGTCTTCACCCACGGCGGCCGCCGGCCCACCGGTCTGGACGCGGTCGAGTGGGCGCTCCGTCTGACCGCCCTCGGGGCGGGCGAGGTGCTGCTGACCTCCATGGATCGCGACGGCACCCGCTCGGGCTTCGATCTGGCCTTGACCCGAACCGTGGCCGATGCCGTGACGGTACCGGTGGTCGCCTCGGGCGGCGTCGGCACCCTCAGGCACATGGTCGAAGGCGTCCGCGACGGCCACGCCAGCGCGGTGCTGGCCGCCTCAATCTTCCATTTCGGCATGTTCTCCATCGCCGAAGCCAAGGCCGCGATGGCGACCGCGGGGATTCCCGTCCGCATCACCGGCAACCGGAGGCAAGTGCATGGCTGATGACTCCGCCAAACCGACCGCCGAGGTGCTTGATCGTTTATACCAGACCGTTCTGTCGCGGCGGGGCGCCGACCCCGCTTCATCCTATACCGCCAAGTTGCTCAGCCGGGGTACCGCCAAGATCGCCCAGAAGGTCGGCGAGGAAGCGGTCGAAGCCGTGATCGAGGCGATGCGCGGCGACCGCGACAAGCTGGCCGACGAAAGCGCCGACCTTCTTTACCACCTCGTGGTGTTATGGGCCGACGCCAAGTTGGCGCCGGCCGAGGTCTATGCCCGCCTTGCGGCCCGCCAGGGTGCCAGCGGTCTGGAGGAAAAAAAGGGCCGCAAGCAGGTTAACTGAGCCAATGGAGGCTGATGTGAGCGATCCGACCCCCTACGATCCCAACAACATCTTCGCCCGCATCCTCCGTGGCGAACTTCCCTGTACCAAGGTGTTCGAGGACGATCACGTCCTGGCCTTCCACGACATCAACCCACAGGCGCCGATTCATATCCTGGTGATTCCCAAGGGCGCCTATATTTCTCTCGACGACTTCGGCACCCGGGCCAGTGACGGCGAGATTGGCGCACTCTTCCGCGCCCTCGCGACCATCGCCCGTCGGTTGGGGCTTGACGACACCGGCTATCGTTTCCTGGGTAACCACGGAATCAACGCCCACCAGGAGGTTCCCCATTTCCACGTCCATCTGTTCGGTGGCCACAGGCTCGGACCGATGCTGACCCGGAAGCCCGTCGAACAGGAGTAAGTCCGATGATCGAAGACAGCCTGCTGGGGCTCAGCGCCACCGGATTTCACCGTATCGCCTATACCGACTGGGGCGATGCCGCCGCCGATCGGGTGGTGGTGTGCGTCCACGGTCTGACCCGGAATGGTCGGGACTTCGACTGGCTGGCGGAGGCGCTGGCCGAATCCGGGGTTCGGGTGATCTGCCCCGATGTGGTCGGCCGCGGCCGCAGCGACTGGATCGCCAATCCCGCGCTTTATGGTTATCCCCAATATCTGGCCGACATGACCGCGCTGATCGCGCGGCTCGGGGTGGCCGAGGTTGACTGGGTCGGAACCTCCATGGGTGGCCTGATCGGCCTCATGCTGGCGGCCCAGCCGAAGTCACCGGTTCGCCGGCTGGTGATCAACGACATCGGCCCCTTCGTGGCCAAGGCGGCGCTGGAACGGATCGGCGATTACGTCGGCAGCGATCCGCTGTTCGAGGACGTGGCCGGCATCGAGGCCTATCTTCGTTTCATCTATGCCGGATTTGGGGTACTGCCCGATGAATGCTGGCGCCATATGGCCGAATACAGCACCCGGGTACGCTCCGACGGTCGCCTGGGGCTGGCCTTTGATCCCGGCATCGCCAACGTCTTCAAGACCCAGCCGGTCGGAGACGTCGACCTGTGGGCGGTGTGGGATTCGGTGCGCTGCCCGGTGCTGGCCCTGCGTGGCGCCGACTCGGACCTGCTGTTACCGGAGACCGCTCAGGCCATGGCCGAACGCGGCCCCAAAGCCCAGGTGGTGGTGGTGGCCGGGACCGGCCACGCCCCCAGCCTGATGGTTGACGACCAGATTGCTCTCGTCCGGGACTTTCTGCTGGAGTAATCTATGACCTCGGGAACGTTACGGCGTCCTGCGGGTGCGACGTCCGGTTTGATTTTGCCTGACCCGAAGCTGGTTATTGGCTTGCGCTGCGGGAGACTTGGATGGATGACGATCTGAAGGTGCTTCTGGGCCAGTTGCTGACCAAGGTCAGTGATGTCGTGGTCAAGGTCGACCATATGCAGGCCGATATCGCCGCATTGCGAACCGATATCGCCGCGCTTCAGGCCGGCCAAGCGGAGCTTCAGGCT
>PLTC01000288.1 GCA_003165295.1 Rhodospirillales bacterium
GGGGCCTCAACATCGTGGTCGGGCTCGCCGGCCTGCTTGACCTGGGCTATGTCGCGTTCTATGCCGTCGGTGCCTATTCCTACGCGCTGCTGGCCCAGACCTTCGGTTTCAGCTTCTGGCTGTGCCTGCCGCTCGCCGGGTTGCTCGCGTCCTGCGCCGGGCTGGTGCTGGGGTTTCCGGTGCTGCGCCTGCGCGGCGACTATTTCGCCATCGTCACCCTCGGCTTCGGAGAGATCGTCCGCATCATTCTGCTCAACTGGGCCGACGTCACCGGCGGCCCCAACGGCATCGCCGGCATTCCCCGGCCGAGTTTCTTCGGCATCGCCGACTTCACGGCGGCGCCCGAGCCCGGCCGGCTGGCGTTTCACCAGTTGTTCGGATTGGACTATACCCCGCTGCACCGGATCATCTTCCTCTATTACCTGATCCTGGGGCTCGCGCTGCTGGTCAACCTGTTTACCCTGCGGATTCGCCGGTTGCCGCTGGGCCGGGCCTGGGAGGCGTTGCGCGAGGACGACATCGCCTGCACCGCCCTTGGCATCAACCGCACGACCATCAAGCTGGCGGCCTTCGCCATCGCCGCGATGTTCGGCGGCATCGCCGGCTCGTTCTTTGCGACCCGCCAGGGTTTCATCAGCCCGGAAAGCTTTTCGTTCATCGAATCGGCGCTGATCCTGGCCATCGTGGTGCTGGGGGGCATGGGCAGTCAGATGGGGGTGGTGATCGCGGCGCTGCTGGTGATTGGCCTGCCCGAGGTGTTCCGGGATCTGGCCCAGTACCGCATGCTGACCTTTGGCGCCGGCATGGTGCTGATCATGCTGTGGCGCCCGCGCGGCCTGCTGGCCCATCGCGAGCCGACGATTCTGCTTCACCCGCGCAAGAGCGCCAGCCGGCGGCAGGCCGAGGCGGCGGAGGGCCGATGACCACCATCCCAGACCATCCGCCGCTGCTGGCGGTGGAACATCTCAGCATGCGCTTCGGCGGGCTGGTCGCGGTCAACGACGTTTCGTTCTCGGCCCGGGACCGGGAAATCACCGCCATCATCGGCCCCAACGGCGCCGGCAAGACCACCGTATTCAACTGCCTGACCGGCTTTTACACCCCCTCGGTGGGCCGGCTGACCGTGACCCACAGCGGTGGCCACTGGCTGCTGGAGCGCATGGAGGCCCACCGCATCGCCCGGTCGGCGCGGGTGGCCCGGACCTTCCAGAATGTCCGGTTGTTCGGCGGCATGAGCGTGCTGGAAAACCTGATCGTCGCCCAGCATACCAAATTGATGCGCGCCTCGGGCTTCACGCTGGCCGGGCTGCTCGGCCTGCCGGTCTACCGCCGGGCCGAACGGGCGGCGGTGGACCTGGCGCGTTACTGGCTCGACCGGGTCGGGCTGGTCGACCTTGCCGACTGGCAGGCGGGCAACCTGCCTTACGGCGCCCAGCGGCGGCTCGAGATCGCCCGCGCCATGTGCTCGGAGCCCCGGCTGCTGTGCCTGGACGAACCCGCCGCCGGCCTCAATCCCCGGGAATCCGCCGAGCTCAGCCAGTTGCTGACCTTTATCCGCGACCGGCACCGGATCGGGGTGCTGCTGATCGAGCACGACATGAGCGTGGTCATGACCATTTCCGACCATCTGGTGGTGTTGGATTACGGCCGCAAGATCAGCGAGGGTCCGCCGGCACTGGTGCGCCGGGACCCGGCGGTGATCCGCGCCTATCTGGGAGAGGACGAGGACGGGGACGGGGACGGGAACCGGCGGGAGGGATCGGGTGGCTGGTGAGCCGATGCTGACGATGACCGGCGTCCACACCTTCTATGGCGCCATCGAAGCCTTGAAGGGGATCGATCTTGTGGTCGGGGCGGGCGAAATCGTGACGCTGATCGGGGCCAACGGCGCCGGCAAGTCGACGCTGCTGATGACCCTGTGCGGGGCGCCCCAGGCGCGTTACGGCCGCATCCAGTTCGAAGGCGAAGACATCACCCGGCTGCCGACCTGCCAGATCGTCCGCCGCGGCGTCGCCCAGTCTCCCGAGGGCCGCCGCATCTTTCCCCGCATGACCGTGCTGGAGAACCTGCAACTGGGGGCCATCACCGCTCCGGCCAGCTACCGTAACGAACTGGAGCGGGTGTTCTCCCTGTTTCCCCGGTTGAAGGAGCGCGCCGGCCAGCGCGGCGGCACCCTGTCCGGCGGCGAGCAGCAGATGCTGGCCATCGGCCGGGCGCTGATGAGCCGGCCCCGGTTGCTGCTACTCGACGAGCCCTCGCTGGGTCTGGCGCCGCTGGTGGTGAAACAGATTTTTCAGGTGGTCCGCGACATCAACCGCGACCAGGGCATGACCGTGTTCATGGTCGAACAGAACGCCCACCGCGCCCTGCGCCTTGCCCACCGCGCCTACGTCCTGGTCAACGGCCTGATCACCCTCAGCGGCACCGGCGCCGAACTGCTGGCCAACCCCGAGGTCAGGGCCGCGTATCTGGAGGGCGGCGGCGGGTGAGAGCCGGGGACCGACGATAGTGCATGTGTCTTGATTTTTCAGGGCTCTGCCCTGCACCCGCGAAGGAGGCTCGCCTCCTTGGCCTCATTCGCGTCCTGGGTTCAAAGGGCAGCCCGGCCCTCGTATGAGGGTTCTCAGGTCAAGGGGAATCGTCTGTGGTCGTGTTGAAG
>PLTC01000173.1 GCA_003165295.1 Rhodospirillales bacterium
AGGAAGTTGCGGCCGATGATCATCGGCTCGGCTTCGGGATGGTTGATGTTGGCCGGAATGATCGCCCGGCCGCGCGCCACCTCGTCGCGCACGAATTCGGGGGTGACGCGATCGGGCAGCGCCGCGCCGAAGCTCTCGCCGTCCCGCGGCGCCGCGGCCGGCGCCGCCTCGCGGCCGAGGGTCTCGCGGACCGCGATGTATTCCATCTCGGGCGTGACGACGCCGGCCCGGGCATAGGCCATCTGGGTCACGGCCCGTCCGGCCCGCGCCCGCAGGGGTCGGCGCCGGCTGGCCTCGGGGAACTCGGCGGCGTTGGCCGGGCCGGCGGTCGGGCCGCGGCCATCGTCTTCGGGACGGACCGCCCGGCCGTCATAGGCTTCGACATCGCCGCGCGCCTCGATCCAGGGCCGGCGCAGGGGTGGCAGGCCGGCGCGGATGTCGATGGCCGCCCCAGGGTCGGTGTACGGGCCGGAAGGGTCGTAAACCCGCAACGGCGGCTCCCCCGATGACGCCTCAAGGGCGATCTCGCGCATGGCCACCCGCAGTTCGGGATGAAGCCGGCCGGGCAGATGGACCTTGCGCGAGGCGGGCAGCGGCCCGGTGGTTACGGCGAAACCCGGTTCGAGGCCGGCTCCGGTCACGGTTCCTTCGGGCATGGGGGGTCCTCTTTCTGGTTGCAGGCTGATCGGGGGTTACGAGCCGATCAGGCCCAGTTGCGGGCTCGACGGGTCGGCGTGAAGTCGCCTGGGAATCCGACCGGCACGGTACGCGCCCCGGCCGGCCTCGACCGCTGCCCGCATGGCCGCGGCCATGGCCACCGGCTGCCGGGCCTTGGCCACCGCGGTATTGAGCAGCACCCCGGCGCAGCCCAGTTCCAGGGCCAGCGCCGCGTCGGAAGCGGTGCCGATGCCGGCATCGAGAATCACCGGCACGGCGCTTCGGGTGCAGATGGTTTCGATGGCTCTCGGGTTGCAAAGTCCCAGTCCCGAGCCGATCGGCGCCCCCAGCGGCATCACCGCGGCACAGCCCAGATCGGCCAGTTTGCGGCACGTTACCGGATCATCGTTGCAATACGGCAGCACCACGAAACCGTCCGCCACCAGTTCGGCGGCGGCCTTCAGCAGTTCCTCGACATCGGGATAGAGGGTTTCCCGATCGCCGATCACTTCCAGCTTGATCCAGTTGGTTTCCAGCGACTCCCGGGCCAGCCGCGCGGTCAGCACCGCGTCGCGGGCGGTGGCGCAGCCGGCGGTATTGGGCAGCAGCCGGTAATGGTCGCCCAGCACGTCAACCAGACTCTCGGAATAGCCGCTGAGGCTGATCCGCCGGATCGAGACCGTCACCACTTCGGCGCCGCTGGCGGCGATGGCGTCCAGCATCACCTGCTGGTTGGGATAGCCGGCGCTGCCGATCAACAACCGCGACCGCAACCCGCTCCCGCCTATCACCAATGACTCGGTCATGGAATTAATCCCTTTTTCTCCCCGGGGTCCGGGGCCGCCGGCCCCGGTGGGGTCCAGGGGCAACGCCCCTCGGTCGCCGAAGGCAGGTGCTTCCTACCCCCCTTGCAACGGCTGAACCACTTCCACCTCGCCCGCCTCCGGCACCACCGCGTCGGCCCAGGTCCGGCGCGGCACCAGCGCGCCGTTGACGGCCACCGCGACCCCGCGCCGCCCGGGATCGATGCCAAGACCGGTCAGCAACCCGGCTACGGTGCAACCGGCATCCACCGTCTGGTCTTTGCCGTTGAGTCGGATGGTCATGGCGTTCACGACCGCAGCTCGGGTTCGGGCCGGCGGAAGCGGTCGGCGCGGAACGGCTGAATTTCGGCCATCACCCGGCCGGTCAGGACATACTGGCTGATCGCCTCCACCGTGACCGGGGTCAGCAGGATGCCGTTGCGGTGATGGCCGGTGGCCATCACCAGCCCGTCCACCCCGGTCGGTCCCAGGATCGGCGCGTCATCCCGGCTGCCCGGCCGGAATCCCACCACGATTTCGTCCAGCACCAGTTCCTCGATTCCCGGCAGCGCCCGCCACGCCCCTTCCAGCAGGCTGAAGACGCCGCCCGCGGTCGGCCGGGTGTCAAAGCCCCGCTCCTCGGTGGTGGCGCCGATCAACAGCCGGCCGTCCCGCCGGGGAATGATATAGGCTTTGGGTGCCCACAGCACATGACGCAGCAGCGGCTCGGCCGGGTTCATCTTCAGCACCAGCAACTGGCCGCGGATCGGCCGGACCGGCGGCCGGTCCGCCCGGGGCAGGCCGGGCAGGTCGCGGGACCAGGCGCCGGCCGCGACCACCACCACCTCGGCCTGGTGGAGCACGCCGCCGGCCTGCACCCCGGCGACCCGGCCGCCGGCGATTTCAATCGCGGTGACCTCGCAGTGTTCATGCAGCACGCCGCCGGCCTTGAGCAGGGCCGGCTTCAGCGCCGTCACCAGGGCGCGGTTATCCACCTGATGGTCATGGCGGCAATAGACCGCGGCGGCGGTGCCGGTGTTGAGGTAGGGCTCGCGCCTGCGGGCCTCGGTTCCGGCCAGCCAGTCCAGTTCGATGCCCAGGCTGCGCTGGAACTCGTAGTTGAAGCGCAATTGCTCGAGATCGTCGCGGGTCAGCGCGATCACCAGCGTTCCTTCGTCGCGGTAGCCAATGTCCTGGCCGGTCTCGGCCTGAAGCGCGTAGCGGAAGTCCGGCCACAGCCGTTGGCTGAGCGCCGCCAGTTGCCACAGGGTTTCTTCTCCGGGCTCGGTTTCGACGCCGGCGGCCAACATGCCGCCGGCGGCCCAGCTTGCCGAGCGTCCGGCCTCGCCCCGGTCGAATACCGTGACCGGCGAGCCGGCGCGCGCCAGCCGCCAGCCGATGCCGAGCCCGATGGCACCGGCGCCGATGACCGCCACGCGCGGACCCGTGCCTGCCCCAAGGATTTGGGATTTGCTCACACTTTGCTCCCTTCGCCGGCATTACCCGGGCAGGTTCAATGGGTTTGATCTCAGCCGCCCCGCCCCTCGGCAGGCAGCACCCCAATCGCATCCTGCCAGCATAACAAAACCGTCACTCTGAACGAAAGGTTTTTCGGGCGGGGCTTTTCGAGAGAGGCGATCTGCTATCCTGGCCGTGGCAATGTCAGGTTGGTATGCCGGAAAATATCGGGTTGGCATGAAGGAAGGGATGATGTGATGCCGGCAGGGAAGGCCGCTGTCGAACTGGCGGCGCTGGGGCAGGCGTTGGCGGAGGGCCGGAAGGGGGCGTTGGCGCTGGCGCTGGCCCGGCTGGAGCGTGACCCGGACGATGGGGAGGTCCTGGCGTTGCTGGAAGCGGCGTGGCGGGCGCCGGTGGCCGAGGTCATCGGGTTGACCGGTCCGCCCGGGGTCGGCAAGTCGACGCTGACCGGGGCCTTGATCGCGGCGCTGCGCCATCGGGGTCGGACGGTGGCGGTGATTGCCGTCGACCCGTCCTCCCGGCGCAGCGGTGGCGCGTTGCTGGGCGACCGGGTGCGGTTGGGCGCCGATCCCGAGGATTCCGGCATCTTCGTGCGCTCGATGGCGGCGCGCGACCGGCTGGGTGGCCTTGCCGGCCTGACCGTGGCGGCCATGGTGCTGATGCGGGCGCTTTACGACGTGGTGCTGCTGGAGACCGTGGGGGTGGGGCAGTCCGAGACCGACGTGGCCGCCGCCGCCGACACCGTGGTGTTCTGCGTCCAGCCCGGTTCCGGCGACAGCCTGCAATTCATGANNTCATGAAGGCCGGCATCGTCGAGATTCCCCATATCGTGGTGGTGACCAAGGCCGACCTGGGCGCGGCGGCGGAACGGGCACGGGGCGACGTGGCCGGGGCGCTGGGGCTGGCCGGGGAACCCGGCGGCTGGCGGGTGCCGGTGCTGGCGCTGTCGGCCCAGCGGCGCGAGGGCGTGCCGGAGCTGCTCGAGGTTCTGGCCGCCCGCAGCCGGTTTCTGGCCGAAGACGGACGCCTGGCCCGGCTGCGCCACGCCCAGGCCGAAGACTGGCTGGCCGACGCGGTCCGCGAACGCTTCGGTCGGGAAGGTCTGAAGCGCACCGGCCGCTTGGTGCTTGCGCCCGGTGAGTCGCCGTTTGCCCGCCTTGCCGGGGTGTTGAGCCGACTGGCGGCGTGGCCGTAGGGGGGCGACCGCCAAACCTCACGGGTTCAAAGGGCCGACCGGCCTTTTGCGGGTGTGGGCAGAGCCCACAAAATCGTTTCGTTTCAACCATCCACTGTAACCTGGCCCCCATCGGGCGGGCACCAGGCCCCCTGGGCCGCCTTCGTGGCCAAGAAATAACAAGTATGCTATGTTAATATAGAAAAAATTATCACGCCGCTCCGCAGAATCCCTTGCGCCATCCGTCCGTTCATGCAATCTGGTTAATCGATAGACTTAGTTAATATGAGGCTTCGCTCCCCCCGGCCCACATGGCGCGCGGGGAGCCGTCAGGAGCTTTCGATGCCTTTGCCCATTCCGCTCTGTCCGGACGCCCGGCCTTTGATTTGTTGAATTGGAAACCCGAATCCAGCGCGTCGGTGTCATTCGCCGTCCCGGCATCCGGGGCGCCGTGGCAGTCGAGAAAGGGAGGCATTATGACGATGACCATCAGAACCCGGCTCAGCCTGAGCCTGACCATCTTCATCGTGGCATTCATTGCCAGCGGGCTCTTTTCGATCAACCGCCTGAGCGTGACCAACGCCATTGCGGTGGATATCGCGACCAAAGCCATGGAACGGCTGAAGCTGATCGAAAGCGTCAATGTCCTGACCTCGGACTACCGCGCGCTTGAAGCCTCGTACATTTCCACGGCCGACGATGCCGGGGTGGCCGGGTTGGACCAGGCGGTCACGACCAACCGGGAGACCATCAAAAGCGTGGAGGCGAGGTACCGGTCCCTGGTTTCCTCCCCCGACGAGCGTAACGCCTACGATGTTTATGTCCAAGAGTGGGATAAGTATCTGGCGGCGAGTGATGATCTGATCAGCTTCTCCAAGAAAGGTCAGAGCTTTAAAGCGTCATACGGCTACCTTGGGTCGCAGAAATTATTCGACAGCATCAAGGGCGATCTCGCCAAAGTCGAAGACCTGACCAACCGCCAGGTTGCGGGAATGATTGACGTTGCGCAAAATAATTACGCCCTGTCCCGTCATGCCTTGATTCTGACGTCCTTGGTGATTGCGATTCTGGTGGTGGCGATTGGCTATTCGCTGGATAGCAAGATTTCCCGTTCCATCATCCGCATTACCAAGGCCATGCACCTTTTGGCCCAGGGGGACAAGTCGGTGGCGATTCCCGGCCTCGCGCGACGGGACGAAATCGGCGCCATGGCCGCGGCCCTGGAGGTGTTCAAGCAGGCGGCTTTGGAGAATGAGCGTCTGGCGCTGGCGCAACGGCGTGGGGATCGGGCCAAGCTGGAGCGGGCCGAGCGGTTGGAACAGCTGACCGCCGTCTTTGAGGCCAAGGTGCGCGGGGCGCTCAAGGCGTTCGGGGACAACTCGGACCGGATCGTCAGTACCGCTTCGGGCATGGGGCGTCGGGTGGGCGATTCGGCAACCCGCTCGATGGGCGCCACCGCGGCGTCCCAACGAACCGTCGCCAACGTGCTCGAACTGACCAATGCCGCCGGGACCCTGTCCCAGTCGGTGGCCGAGGTGAGCCAGCGGGTGAGCCAGTCTTCGGATATCACCCAGCGTGTGGTGGCCCAGGCCGAGCGAACCAATGACACCATGACCGGGCTGGTGGTGGCGGCCGATCGCATCGGTGAAGTGGTGCGCCTGATCACCGGCATTGCCGCACAGACCAACCTGCTGGCGCTCAACGCCACCATNNGCCACCATCGAAGCGGCGCGGGCCGGGACCGCGGGAAAGGGCTTTGCCGTGGTGGCCCAGGAAGTCAAGGCGCTGGCCGCTCAGACGGCCAAGGCGACCGACGATATCTCGGCCCAGATCGGCAATATTCAGCAGGTGACGCGCGACGTGGTCGAGGCCATCACGGACATCACCCGAACCATCGAACAGGTTGGCGGCCTTGGGGCGGCGGTTGCCGGCTCGATCGGGCAGCAGGATATTGCAACCAACAATATTCTCTCCGTGGTCAATCAGGTCTCGACGGATATCGACCTGTTCAATGAGCGATTCAGTGACGCCGCCCACACGGGGGCGGTGTCGTATGCCTCGGCAATTCGCGTGATCTGGGCGGCCCAGGATTTATCGAAGCCGACCGGGCTGCTGACCGGGGAGATCGAGTCGCTTTTGTCGGAACTGAGAACCGGGTGACCACCGGGCGCGAGGCCAGCCTGCGCGTCCGGCTGTTGACGCTTTACACCTGAGGGATGCTCCATTCCCGATTGAGCGCCTTGGCCAGGGCCTCGAGCCGCCGGTCGACCACGTCGCCGCGCAGGCCGGCGAGGTCCGCGGGCAGCAGCAACTCCAGCCGGTCGGCGGCCAGCCGCAGGCCGATCCGGTTGAGCAGACCGGTGAGGCCGCCGGTCAGGCTGTGGCCCAGTCGCAGCGCCAGCCCCAGCACCTCGGCGCGGGTCAACTGGCCGTCGCTGAGCAACGACCGCACCAGCCGCAGCGGCGCGTCGTCCAGCCGGCCGCCATAGCGGATCAGGCTGGTGACGGCCAGTTGGGCGCGCTCGCTGTGCTCGATGCCGACCACCGGCAGGCGCAGCACCCGCTCGAAGGCGTGTTCGGCGCGATAGTCGGGGTGCTCGGCCCAGAACAGATCGCTGAGCAGGCAGGCGACCCGCCGCAGCCGCAGGGCGGGCAGGTCTTCGCCGGCGAACAGGCCGTCGGTCCAGGCGGTGAGAATCTCCCCCGACCCGAAGCGTCCCTGGTGGGTGGCAAGGTCGGAACAGGCGCTGATCAGCGGGTCGAGTCGCTGTTTCTCCACCGGCAGCAGGTCGTAGAGATGTCCTTCGCGCAGGCCGAATGACGAGAAAATCACCGACGAGGCGTCGGTGGCGCGGATCAGCGCCGCCAGGACCTGGGCGGCGTAGGGCAGGGTGTCGCTGCGCCGGCGCGAGACCGTCGGTACCTTTTCGATGGCGCTCCGGGTCTGGCGCCCGACCTGATCGGCGAAGTCGGCGGCGGCGGCGCCGGCCAGGGTGTAGTGGTGAATGACCCGTAACGGGTAGCCGGTCTGGCTCATATGCAGCTTGGCGACGGAGCGCCAGCTTCCGCCGACCACATAAAGCCGGCGGCGGCGACCGGTCTTCAGCCAGCCAACCTTGTCCAGGTGCTGTTCAATGATGCGGGTCGCCAGCGCCGGCCGCTCGCCACTGGCCTCGATCAGCCGGAGCGGTCCCACCGGCAGGGTGACGCGGGGACCGACGCCGCCCTTTTCGACACCGGCCAGTTCCAGGCTGCCGCCGCCAAGGTCGGCCGCGACGCCATCGGCCTCGGGAATGGCCGAGAGCACGCCCAGCGCCGACAGCCTCGCCTCTTCCTCGCCCCCGATGACCTGAACCTCGAGCCCGAGTCGTTCCCGCAAGGTGGTGACGAAGGCATGGCCATCCCGGGCATCGCGCAGGGCGGCGGTGGCCAGCACGTCCAGTCGCGCCACCCCGATGGCGTCGGCCAGAGTCTTGAAACGGGTGAGGTTGACCAGCGCCTGGGCCATTCCCTCGCCGCTCAGGCGTCCTCCCTGCTCGACGCCGCGGCCAAGGCCACACAGCACCTTTTCGTTATAGATCGGAACCGGCGCCCGGCAGTTGCGGTCATAGACCACCAGCCGGATCGAGTTGGAGCCGATGTCCAGCACGCCGATCCGGGCGGTGCGCCGTGGCGCCTCGGTCCAATCACGGGCAAAAGGAAGCGGCATGGCTCTCATATCCTCTTGTTGACGTTCTGACCGGTCGACCTGCGGATCGGGGGCAGAGCCTCTTCGCCAGGCGCGCGCGCCGCCGCCTTGCCGCCGTTGCCGCCGCCAACCTTGCGGATGCGATGGGTCATGGTCCCGGCACGGCCGGTATCACATCGCCGATTTGAGGACCAGCCTCGGCGGGATGCGCTCGGTGGTCAACGCGCTGCCCCGGCCGGAAAGACTGGGATTGGTCATGAAATAGGTGTGGGCGCTGAAGTGCTCGGCGCTGGGGATGACCCGGCGGTAGCTGCCGTCCCCGGCCAGCAGCCAACTGTTGGTTTCGTCCTTGAGGTTGGCCACCATGATCTGATCCAGCACCTGCTGGTGGACGGTGGGGTTTTCCACCGGCACCAGGGTTTCGATCCGCCGGTCGAGGTTGCGCGGCATCAGATCGGCCGAAGACAGGAAGACCAGGGCGTGGTCCGAGGGCAGTCCGTGGCCATTGCCGAAACAGACGATCCGCGAATGTTCGAGGAAGCGGCCGACGATGCTCTTGACCCGGATGTTGTCCGACAGGCCCGGAACCCCCGGCCGCAGGCAGCAGATGCCGCGGATCACCATGTCGATCTTCACGCCGGCCGACGATGCCTGATAGAGCCGGTCGATGATCTCGGGATCCACCAGCGAATTGAGCTTGAGCCAGATCTGCGCCGGACGTCCGGCCTGGGCATGGGCGATTTCGTCGTCGATCAGCCGTTCAAGCCGCTGCCGCAGGCTGATCGGGGCCACCGCCAGCTTTTCCAGGACCTTGGGGGTGGCGTAGCCGGTCATGTAGTTGAACATCACCGCGGCGTCGCGGCACAAGGCCCGATCGCAGGTGAAGAAGGACAGATCGGTGTAGATACGGGCGGTGATCGGGTGATAGTTGCCGGTGCCGAAATGGACATAAGAGCGCAGGCCGCCGCTCTCGCGCCGGACCACCAGCGAGACCTTGGCGTGGGTCTTGAGGTCGACGAAGCCGTAAACCACCTGCGCCCCGGCCCGCTCCAGGTCGCGCGCCCAGCGGATGTTGGCTTCCTCGTCGAATCGGGCCTTGAGTTCCACCATCGCCGTCACCGACTTGCCGGCTTCGGCGGCCTCCACCAGCGCCTGGACGATGGGCGAATTCTTGGACGTCCGGTACAGCGTCTGCTTGATGGCCACCACCGCGGGATCCCGCGCCGCCTGACGCAGAAACTGTACAACAACATCGAAGCTTTCGTAAGGATGGTGAACCACAATGTCCTTACGGCCGATGGCGGCAAAGCAGTCGCCGCCATGGTCGCGGATGCGCTCGGGGAAACGGGCATTGTGGGGCCGGAACACCAGATCCGGCCGTTCGT
>PLTC01000269.1 GCA_003165295.1 Rhodospirillales bacterium
GCCATGCCCGCTCAGCACAGCGCCCGGCTTGCCGCTGGCGGCGTCCCAGACCCGGGCGGTCTTATCCCACGAGGCCGTGACGATGCGGGTGCCGTCAGGGCTGAACGCGGCGGACACAACCCAACCGCCATGCCCGCTGAGCACCGCGCCCGGCTTGCCGCTGGCGGCGTCCCACACCCGGGCAATATTGTCGAACGAGACCGTGACGACGCGGGTGCCATCCGGGCTGAACGCGGCGGATTCGACCTCGCCGGTATGCCCGCTGAGCACCGCGCCCGGCTTGCCGCTGGCGGCGTCCCACACCCGGGCGGTATGGTCCCGCGAGGTCGTGACGATGCGGGTGCCGTCAGGGCTGAACGCGGCGGATTCAACCCGACCGGCATGCCCGCTCAGCACAGCGCCCGGCTTGCCGCTGGCGGCGTCCCACACCCAGGCAACATGGTCGAACGAGACCGTGACGACGCGGGTGCCATCCGGGCTGAACGCGGCGGACGTGATCCAATCGAAATGCCCGTTGAGCACCGCGCCCGGCTTGCCGCTGGCGGCGTCCCACACCCGGGCAGTATGGTCCGCCGAGGCCGTGACGATGCGGGTGCCGTCAAGGCTGAACGCGGCGGATTCGACCGCGCCGGTATGCCCGCTCAGGACAACGCCCGGCTTGCCGCTGGCGGCGTCCCACACCCGGGCAGTATGGTCCGACGAGGCCGTGACGATGCGGGTGCCATCCGGGCTGAACGAGGCGGATTCGACCTCGTCGGTATGCCCACTCAGGACAACGCCCGGCTTGCCGCTGGCGGCGTTCCACACCCGGGCGGTCTTGTCCTCCGAGGCCGTGACGATGCGGGTGCCGTCAGGGCTGAACGCGGCGGATTCGACCCAGCCGGTATGCCCGCTCAGCACAGCGCCCGGCTTGCCGCTGGCGGCGTCCCAGACCCGGGCGGTACCATCCTCCGAGGCCGTGACGATGCGGGTGCCGTCAGGGCTGAACGCGGCTACCCACACACCATCCTCATGTCCGGCCAGGATCGCCTTGAGCCGGTCGTGCCCGACCGCTTCAGTCAGGGTATTCAACAACGGCCGCTCCAACGGGCGATCGGCCGCCGGCAGTTGCCGGGGCAGACCGGCCAGGGCGATCAGGGCGGCGCGTTCGTGGTCCCCATCCCTTTCGGCCGCCTGCGCCTTTTCGTTCAAATAGCGCGACTGGTTCAATTGAGCCTCGGCAGGGCGTTTTGTCGCCTCCTGTTCCTGGGTGGTGGCGCGTTGCCGTGCGTCTTCGGCGGCGCGGGAGTTTGCTTCCGCATCGTTCTTTTCGACCTGGGCGAATCCAAGTGCCTTTTCGGCAAGACGGTCCTCCGCCGTCTTCCGCCCGCTCCAGCCGAACCACGCGCCAATGCTGGCAATGACCAGCAGCACCGCCAATACCGCGGCGGCGATCCGGGTCCGCCGCCGCTCGCGGCGAGCCGCATCGGCCTTGAGCAGGGCTTTTTCCGTCTCCGCCTTCAGCCGTTCCCGTTCCGCCGCCTGCTCCTGGTCGCGCCGAAGTTCCTCCGCCTTCGCCCGCGCCACCGCGGACGCCTCGATCAGGCCGAGAATGCCGGAATCCCCAAGGTCTTCGCCCCGGCGGGCGCGCAGGTCTTCGGCCTGGATCAGCAGGGCGGGGGACAGCAGGTGGTCGGGCCTGGCGGCGGGCTCGGCCTCGGACCAGTCCCGGGCGCTCTGCTCCAGGCGGGTGCGCAGTTGCAGGTCGACGCGGTCGGTGGTGAGGTGGCCGGCGGCGCGCTTCCAGTGGCTGAGCAGCGCCTCGTGGGCGACGCGCAGGCGGGCGGGGGCGCCGGTTTCGCCATCGACGGTGATCAGACGGACCTCGGGGGCCAAAAAAGCGTGCGCCAGTTGGTACAGGGGGCTGCCCGACGGGAACCGGGTCATGGGCGCCCAGCGGGCGGACGGGCGGGCGGCGTGGTGCTGGCCGACCGCGGTCAGTTCCCGCAGCAGGCGGGGCAGTGCCGCCTGGACCTCCGGGGGTTGGGCCTTGAACACCGCTTCGGCCCGTTGCCCCAGCGCGCCCTCCAGCCCGCCCAGCTCGTGATAAGCCTCGACGGTCAGGTGGCCGGTGTCGCGGTTGCGCCGGTCCCAGAGTTGTTCCAGCAGGTAGGACAGCAGCGGCAGGCCGTCGGAGGCCGCCAGCGCCGCGGTGCGCAGGGTGTCGGCCAGCGATTCGCCGGTGACGGGGTCGGAATCGAAGCCGAGGCCGGCGGCGGCGGCCGGTCCGCGGATGATCCGGTCCAGTTCCTCGCCGCCCGGCGGCAGCAGCCGGAAACTTGCCTCGCCGCCCGAGAGACGGGCCAGCCGGGGCAGGGTGTCGATGCGCTCGAAGAAGTCGCTGCGCAGCGTCGCCACCACCCAGACCCGGCCGCTGCCGGCCAGGGTCTCCAGCGCCGCGACGAAACGGTCCTGGTCGGCCACGGTCAGGTTCGGGTTGGTGAACAGTTCCTCCAACTGATCGACCACCAGCACCAGCCGCACCGACCCGGGATCGGCATACGCGGCCAGCGCCTGGGCCAGCGGCGCCGACACCGTCCCGGGCGCGTCTCGCAGGGCCTGGAGCAGCGCCGCCTCGTCCCAGGCCAGTCCGGGCAGCGCCTCCGGTTCCAGCAAGGCCGCGGCCAGCGCCGCCAGCGGCTGGTCCCGGTCGCCGGGCCGCAGGATGGCGTGCCGGCACAGGGTCACCGGCGGCATCTGACCGGCCTTGAGGTCGGCCAGCAATCCGGCCTTGACCAGCGACGACTTGCCCGAGCCGCTGGCGCCCAGCACCAGCATAAAGGCGGTGCCGCGCCCGATCTGGCGGGCCAGCCGCTGCCGCAGGTCAACCCGCGCCCGGCCGCGTCCGAAGAACACCGGCGCCTCGCACGGCTTGAAGGAGCGCAGGCCGGGAAACGGCGAGCCCGCCAGCCAGGGCCTGGCGTCCGGCTGGTCGGCCCCTGACTCCCACAACCGTTCCAGCCGCCGCAGGACGATCCGGCGCAGATGCTCGCGGCACAAGCCTTCGAAATCGGCGGGTTCGGCATAGGAGAAATGGGCAGCGGTGGCCGGCCGGTCCCGGCCCCCGCCGAACCAGCGGGTCATGAAGGTCTCGACGCGCTCGAGGTCCTTCATCTGCGCGCCAAAGTTGCCCGGGGCGACCGGGACCGCGGAGGTCCGGCGGTAGAACAGCAGCTCCGGCCGACCCTGCTGCTCCTTCGCGGCCTGCCACGCCACCTCGAATTCATATTCGGTGCCGGTGACCGGGCCGCCGGACAGCGGTCCGGGAAACCGGTCCACCGCCAGCAGACTGCCGAGTTTGGTCCAGACCACCACCACCACGACATCGGCGTTCCGTGGCGAGGAGAGCTGGCTCTGGTAGTCGGCGGTGGCCACCAGCGGCTCATGCTCCCAGCGCGTCGCCTCGACGGTCAGGGCGTGACCGTACTCGTGGTTGAGGTGCCCGACCAGTCGCTCGACCGTCTCCCGCTCGGCCCCGACATCGTCGGGGGAGGCGATGAAGACGCGCAGGTGGCGCGGATTGGGGGACCGGGCGTCGGACATGGGGGCTCCTGGCAGCGGCGCACAAGCCTGCCTGTTCCTAGTGGGGCACGTCAGCTAAATTGCACGGTGAGAGTCCTGGTTTCCAAAGGCCGCCGGCCTTTGGTGGGTCCACGGCAAAGCCCTGGTCGCCGAAGGCANNCAATTTTGCTGACGCGAGACACTAGACCGGTCCGGGAAATCCTGTCAACCGGAACGCGAGACCGCCGGCCTGTTTCAAAAGAACGGGCGGGACGCCCTGCCGTTCGCCAAACCCGCCGCCGCTACGGCGGCGGGGTCGGGCCCGCGGCGGTCAGGGGCGGCAGGCTGCGCAAATAGGCGAAGATCGCCTTGCGGTCGGCCAGGGTCAGTTGCGAGGTGGTGTTGCGCACCACCTCGGCCATGCTGCCGCCGACCACGTCGCCATCGGGCTTCAGCCCCATTTCCAGCAACAGCAGCAAATCAGCCTCGGACCAGCGGCCAAGCCCGGTGTCGGGATCGGGGGTCAGGTTGGGTGCGGCCTCGCCCCCGTCGGCGGCGGGGATACCGGCCAGCGCCCGGTGCGGGTCAAGGCCGCCGAGCCAGTCGCGCGGAGTGTGGCATTCGCCGCAATGGCCGAGCGCCCGCACCAGATACTGGCCGCGGTTCCACTGGGCCGACTGGCGCGGATTGGTGTCGAGCGGTCCGACATGGAGGTACATCAGGTTCCAGGCCGGCATCAGCACCCGCCAGCCGAACGGGTCCTTGAGTTCGTGCGGCCGGTTGGGCTGCGCCACCGGCTTTTGGGCCATGAGATAGGCTTTGAGATCGAGGATGTCGCCATCGTCCATCAGGGTGTACGAGGTATAGGGAAAGGCCGGAAACAACGGGGAGCCGTCGGCGCGGACGCCATGGCGCAACGCCCGGATGAAATCGGCGTCGCTCCAGTTGCCGATGCCGTAAATCGGATCCGGGGTGATGTTGGGCGGATAGAAGGTGCCGAAGGGCGTCTCCAGCGCCCGGCCGCCGGCCAGCCGCTGGCCGCCATGGACCTCGTCGGTGTGGCAGCCGAAGCAGCCGGCGGCGTCGAACAGGTACTGGCCGCGGAGCGCCCGCTCGGCCTGGGACTGCGCCCGAAGCGCCGCCGCCGCCGGCACCAGCAACGCCAGCAGCAGCAACACCGGCAACAGCGCCGGCAGCGCCGGCGGTCGGCCCCCGGAAAGGAACCTGCCGATCGGGTTCATGGCTTCTTCCGAAACAGCTCGTGACAGGCGCCGCAGGCCCGGACCACCGCGACCACCGGCTCCCGCAACGCCCGGACGTCGCCGGTCGCGGCGACGGCGGCCAGCCGGACGGCAGCCGCCCTCAGATCGGTGGCGTATTGGCCGAACAGGTCCCATTCCTGCCAGATTTCCGGCCGGGCCGCGCTGTTGCCGACCCCGATCGCGGTCCCTTCGGGAAACAGCCCGGCGGCCAGCCCGGCCGCAATCCGGTGGATGGCCCCGGCACCGGCGGCAATCTCCGCCGCCGTGACCGCTTCGCCCTTGAGAAAACGGCCAAGAACCCGCATCGCCTCCGCCATCCGGTCCATTTCCGCCTGCCGTTCGGCCACCGCCCGGGTCGGGTCGCCCGCCGGCACCGGTCCCGGCCACAACCCGAGCCCGAACGCCAGCATCACCGGCAACGCCATCCGCAACCCCCGGACCGATCGGGCCGTCGAAGGTCGATCGGCAGAGCGTCGCGAAGCCGCCATTGGTCCCTTCCCTTCCCGGGCCGCCGCCGTCGCCCGCGGGGCCAGACTTGTGATTTCCCGGCCCTTGGTGTAAGCGGCCTTGTGGCGACGCTCTGGCCCTCCGGCAACGCCGTGGACGAGGGTCCGGCCCCGCCCCGGCCATGCCCGATCCTCGGTCCTATCCCCGGTTGCGCAGGTATGTCTATGGTATCGTTAAGCTCCGTATGTGTGTACTGCGGCTCGTCCATCCGCGTCAACGATGTCTATAAGGAGGCGGCGCGACAGCTCGGCGCCCGGCTGGCCGACGCCGGCATCGGCGTGGTCTACGGCGGTGGCCGGATCGGATTGATGGGGCTGGTGGCCGATGCCGTGCTGGCTGCCGGCGGCCGCATCACCGGAATCATTCCCGACCACCTCCGGGTGCTGGAACTCAGCCACAGCGACCTTTCCGAACTGGTGGTGGTGGAGAGCATGCAGGAGCGCAAGCGGTTGATGGCCGAGCGGTCGGATGCCTTCGTGGTGCTGCCGGGCGGCTTCGGCACCCTTGACGAAATGTTCGAGGTGGCGACCTGGAAACAACTCCGCCTGCACGACAAGCCGATCGTGATCGCCAACATCGCCGGGTACTGGACGCCGCTGTTGACGGCAATGGACCACATGACCGCCGAGGGCTTCGTGTCGGGCGGCCACCATCGGCTGTTCCGGGTGGTGGACGACATCGACGGCGTCCTTTCGGCCCTGCACGACCGGCTGGAGCCCGCCGCCACCCCTGCCCTCAACCGCGCCCGGTGAGCCCAGCCGGAGGGAGAACCCGACCCATGCCCGACCCTTGCGCCCCCGTGCCGCCCGCCCACCGCCACCGCCGGTTTTCCTGGCGACCGGCCGCGGTGCCGGCTCTGGTGCTGGTGCTGGCGGCGCTGCTGCCCGGATTGGCCGAGGCCCGCCAGTTGCTGGATGTCCGTTTCGGCCGCCACCAGGATCGGGTGCGGGCGGTGCTGGACCTGGATGCCGCCGCGCCGTTTACCCAGGCGCTTTCGGCGGACGGCCTGACCGTCACCATCGACCTTGTCGAAACCGAGATCACCGCGGCGGCGGGGCACCACCCGCTCTCGAGTCTGGCTCCGATCACCGGCTTCGACGTAGCCCCCGCGGCCACGCCCACCACCGCCGAGGTCCGCATCGAGGCCAGCCGGCCGGTCCGGGTGCTGGCGGTGGAGGACCTGCCCGCCGGCGCCGGCGTCCATCACCGCATCGCCATCGATCTGGCCCTGGCACCGGCGGCGGCACCGGCGGCACCGGCACCGGCG
>PLTC01000203.1 GCA_003165295.1 Rhodospirillales bacterium
TGCCGGTGGCGTAGGCGCGACCCTGGGGGTCGATCTTGGGTTCGGGCAGTTCCGAGCCCTGGGGGGCATCGACGGCGGTGGCGGTGGCCGTGGGGCCGCCGAGGTCCTTGAGGCTGGTGAGAGTCTGGGGGGTCGCGCTCGACATGGGCTTACGCGCTCCTCTTGTTCTTGGGGTTGCGCGACGCGATGTCGAGCACTTCGGGTTGTTGGGCGTCGTGGGGATGGGCCGCACCGGCATAGACCCGCAGGTTGCCCATCTGACGCCGGCCCAACGGACCGCGCGGCACCATGCGCTCGACCGCTTTTTCCAGGACCCGCTCGGGGTAGCGGCCGTCCAGAATCTGACCCTTGGAACGGCCCTTGATGCCCCCGGGATAGCCGGTGTGCCAATAAAAAATATCGTCCCGGCGCTTGTTGCCGGTCAGGCGCACCTTGGCCGCGTTGATCACGATCACGTTATCGCCGCAATCCAGGTGTGGCGTGTAGGTTGGCTTGTGCTTGCCCCGCAGGATATTGGCCAGAATACTGGCCAGCCGCCCCAGGACCACACCATCGGCATCGACGACAAACCATTTCTTGTCGATATCCGCTGGTTTGAGGGTATAGGTTTTCATGGATTCTCTCGACGGATTTTCCCAACGGAGTCTCCCGACGACGATCGTCAGGGGATCACGCGGCGGCAACTCGGCGGTCCGCCCGGGGACCTGGGGCCGCCTTGTAGGACCCCGGAGGCGGCGCTGTCAACCCAAAAGGCACCAAACAGGCTTAAAAGATGCTGAACCCGCAAGAGATTGCCGAGCGGTATGATGATACCGCGATCTCAGGCCCCGGGCTCCGGCCCGACACCGCCCGGGTGCGGCGGGGCGCCTGAGGACGACGTGGCCGCCGGCGATGGCGTGGCCACGTAATGCGCCGCCACGACCGGCACCGGATCGTGGGGTGGGATTGAATAGGTCCCGGTGACGTGAGCCACCGCCGCCTCCTCGCCCTCGGACCAGAGCGTGATCTCGCCGTAGGCCAGCCGCTTGCCAAGCTTGAGAACCCGCGCCTCGGCCACCACCGCCCGAAGTGCCGGGCGGCGCAGGAAGTTGATGGTCATGCTGGTGGTCACCGCCAGTTCGACCCGGCCAATCAGGCTCAGCACCGCACCCCACAGGGCCACGTCGGCCAGGGCGAACAACACCGGGCCGGTGACGGTTCCGCCCGGACGCACAAAGTCGGCGCGACAGGGCAGACGCAGGCGGATGGTGCCCCGGCCCAGGGCTTCGATGGTGACGCCCATGTCCCCGACCAGCGGCACGCCGTTGCGAATCACCTCGGTCAGCACATCCCGGGACAGCGCGGGCGAAGGCACGGACACCGGATCCGGTACGGCTTCCGGTCCCGCGTCGATCGGTCCCTTATCGGCCGCAATCATGCGCGCCTCCGAAAAAAAATTTCCGTGCGTTGCATTTTCTGTCTGTACGGTAAGCCAGTTGCAATGTTATGTTCATCCAGAATCTGAACTCGCCTGACGAACTGGCTCATGTGGATGTATTTATCGTCCCGGTTGTTTAGAGGGAAGCGAGACCGATGATGCAACGTGTCCGCCCGACCGGCAATTGCCGGCATTTGTTTTTGACGCTGTCGGTCTTGTGCTCGCCCTGGCTGCTGGGGGGCTGCGCCGAAACTCCGGCCCCGACGTTTCAGGTCGCGGCCCAGCCGGCACCGCCGCCGCCGCCCGCGACCATCGATAGCTTTATCCACGAAGCATCCCAAAAATTCAACGTTCCTGAACGCTGGATCCGCGCGGTCATGCAGCAGGAGAGCGGCGGCCGGACTCATGTCAACGGCCAGCCGATCGTCAGCCAGAAGGGCGCGATGGGTCTGATGCAGGTGATGCCGTCCACCTGGGCCTATTTGCGCGCCGCCTACGGGCTGGGCAACGATCCGTTCGATCCGCACGACAACATCATGGCCGGCACCGCCTATATCCGCGAGATGTACGACCAGTACGGCACCCCCGGTTTCCTCGCGGCCTATAACGCCGGCCCCGGCCGGTACGAGGTCACGCTCAAGACCCACCGGCCGCTGCCGGGCGAAACCCGGCACTACATGGCGGTGATCGGTCCCCAGATCGCCGGCGTCGAGCCCGATGGCGCCGCCCCTGCCAAGCCGGCCGTCACCGTGGCCGCCCTGCCCGCGCCGGCGTCGGCCCCGGCGAAGCCGTCCGCACCCGTCCCGGTTCCGCTACCGGTACAGGTGGCGTCGCTCCCCGAACCCGAACCCCAGGCCCGGCCCGCCCCCGAGGCGAAGCCGGTGGCGATCGCCCTGGCGGTTCCGACGCCAAACCCGGTCCGACCGCCCGCTCCGGCCCCCGAACCGCTCCGGGTCGCCGCGGTCACCAGGCCCGCACCGGCGGCACTCCCGGTCAAGCCGTCGCCGCTCCTGCAACTGGCAAGCCTGGAGACCGGCGAAACCGTCACCCCGCAGGCGGCACATCCGGCAGCCCATCCCGCCGCCCATCCGTCGGTGGCGGCCCATGGCGACCATGGCGATACGGTGGTTGCCGATCACCATCTGCCCAACGGCCTGGTCTACGCCGACCACCGCACCAACCTGCCGGCGGGCTGGTACATTCCGGTCGCCTATACCCACTGAAGACGGGGATTCACTGCAAGGCAGGCGGCGGGAGCCTTCGTCGATCCTCCGTGATCGGAAAGGGCTCTCGCCGTAAAGTCTGTCGACGCCAGTATCGTGACGTACCCGACCCTGGCGCAACCAACGGGCTTTGTTGGCAGGTGATCGGGCAGACCCATCTTCCAGGGCGGTGCCTGGCATCGCGACTCGGGGACGCCGCCCCCGGATACCTGCGCCAACGACCAAGGCACGAAATCGGGAGATTTTGATAGCGGTGGAACGCAGGTGATGCGGCTGGTGCTGTTCCAGCCGGATATTCCCCAGAATGCTGGAGCGATGATGCGCCTTGCGGCCTGCCTGGGGGTCGGGCTCGACCTGATCGAGCCTTGCGGCTTCGTACTCGACGACCGGAAATTGCGGCGGGCGGGAATGGACTACCTGGCACAGGTGGACCTGATCCGCCATGCCTCGTGGGACGCCTTTCGCGCCGCCCGCCCCGGGGCGCGGCTGGTGCTGCTGACCACCCGCGCCCGCCAGTCCTATACCGCCTTCGCCTTTCGCCCTGACGACCTGATTCTGGTCGGGCGTGAGAGCGCCGGGGTCCCGGAGGCCGTGCATCAGGCTGCGACCGCCGCGGTGCTGGTGCCGTTGCGGCCACCGGCGCGCTCGCTCAACGTCGCCCTGGCCGCGGCGCTGGTGCTGGGCGAGGCACTGCGCCAGACCGATGCCCTGCCGCCGGTGCCGGGACCGCCGTGAGCGCACAGCGTCCCGGCCGCGGCGTCAACAAAATCTTGCGTGCGCCGCGGCATGGGCCTTGGCCTCGGCCCGGGCGGACCCTAGACTGCGGGCCTGGGACACGGAGGAACCGACAGGGATGATGGCGCGCGCCGATTTGTTTCCGCCGATCGAACCCTTTCAGAGCGGCATGCTGCGGGTGGACGAACTGCATACGCTCTATTGGGAGCAATGCGGCAATCCGGCCGGGGTGCCGGTGGTGTTCCTGCATGGCGGACCCGGCGCCGGAGCCTCGCCGACCCATCGCCGCTTCTTCGACCCCGGCCATTACCGGATCGTGATCCTCGACCAGCGCGGCGCCGGCCGCTCGCGACCGTTGGGCGAGGTTCGCAACAACACCACCGACCTGCTGATCGCCGACCTGGAGCGACTGCGCGACGCGCTCGGCATTTCGCGCTGGCACCTGTTCGGCGGATCGTGGGGCAGCACGCTGGCGCTGGCCTATGCCGAGACCCATCCCGATCGCTGCCTGAGCCTGATCCTGCGGGGCATCTTTCTGATGCAACAGGTTGAAATCGACTGGTTTCTCAATGGCATGGGCATGATTTACCCCGAAGCCCGGGCCGATTTCGCCAGCTTTCTGCCGGCCACCGAACGCAACAACCTGCTGGAAGGCTACTGGCGGCGGCTCGATTCCCCCACCGCCGGGGTGCGCATGGCGGCGGCCCGGGCCTGGAGCATCTATGAGGGCGCCTGTTCGTCGCTCCAGCCCAATCCCGACCTGATCACCGCGGCGTCCGAAGACACCCACGCCCTGGGTTTGGCCCGCATCGAGGCCCATTATTTTCGCAACAACCTGTTCCAGCCGGAAACCCGGCTGCTCGATCAGGTCGGCCGGCTACGCCACCTGCCCGCGGTGATCGTCCAGGGCCGCTACGACATCGTCTGTCCCATCATCACCGCCGACCGCCTGCACCGGGCGTGGCCCGAGGCCGATTACCGCGTCGTCACCGACGCCGGCCATTCCGCCATGGAGCCCGGCATCCGCAGCGCCCTGGTCCGCGCCACCGAGCAGTTCAAGGACCTCAGGGCCTGACACCAGGGCGGAGCGGGGCCATGTCGGATCGGCCGGAGATCGAAAGACGGCGTGAACGGTCCCTGGCCGCGATCCGGCAGTGGTTTCCCCGGGTGGCCGGGCGCCTGAGCCAGGCGGTGCCGCTGGAGCGGGTGCTGATTGCCGACACGGTGATCGATCTTGCCACCGGCGACGGCCGGCTCTATGGCGGCAACGCCTGGCGGCGATCCCGGGAACAGGTGGATGCCTTTCTGGGCAGAACGAGATTGCGCAGTTGGTGTTTATGACCCGCGGCTTCTTTTGAAGACGAGCGGATCATGCTCACCCACGCCGCGGAAGGCTCATCCTGGATTCCGGGATGTTGTCGCTCGTCGCTCCGCTGCGGCAATAGGACTCAGGCGCGTTAGGGGGATGGCCATTGCGTCTGCGCTCTTTAGTTGATTCGATCTGTTGCAGGCGATCCATCAGGTCGTGGCGCCCGAGCAGGCCGGCATCGACCAGCAGCAGGGGTGACCCGGCACCGAGAATATCCTGCTCGACCTTCGGCACGGCAAAGCCGACCAGGCGCTGGAGATTGGTCCAGTCGCGGCTCTGGCGGTCGGCCGCGCAAGGCAGGCCGCGGCGGCAGCGGTGTCGCCTCGGGATAACGCCCGCCCACCCGGTCGCGCACCTGCTCCTCTTTCAGGAACCGTGGTCCGGGGCGCGAGCCGGGCGCCATCTTCAAGGCCCGTTCGGCAGGCCAGCCCCGTGGGTAGATTTCCTGCCGGCTCGACAGTGCCGCGGAGGAAGAGGCCGCCACCGCCGGCGACAGCAGGCGACCGGGTTCGGGCGGGGCGAGGTCGGACGGCCATTTCAGGGCCTCCAGTTCGGCCTGAGCGCGCTGAGGCGTCGCCAGCGGGTCCTCGTTGGCCAGATCGTCGGCCTTTCGTCCCAGCGCCTGGGCCTGGATCGCCACCTCTTTGTATCAGCCTTACGCCCGCCCACATCATACGATGGAACGCAGGGCGCTGAGCACCGCGTCGGGCGCCTCCATCGGGATCATATGGCCGATTCCGGGAAACTCTACGGCCATGGCGTCTGGAATGGCGTTAGCCAGTTCGTGTCCGCAACCCGCCGGGGTCATGCGGTCGAGTTCGCCGATCACCATCACCGTCGGGCACCGCACCCGATGGCCGGATTCGAGGCCGTCGGTATAGGTCTGACAGGCGGTGAGATCGGCATGGAGCACGCCGGGCGCGGCGCGGGCCAGCACCTGCCAGGCAAGGCCGGTCAGCGACAGGCCCGGACTGGGCGACGGACCGAAGATGGCGCGGGGGCCAAAGCCCCACGAGACGATCATCGAGATCGCCTTGGGCAGGGCAGCTTGCGACGCCTCCAGCAAAGCGGCATTGACCGGAATCCTGGCGGCGGCCCCGACCAGCCCAAGCGCCCGCACCCGTTCGGGATAGCGCGCCGCGGTTTCGAGGGCGATCAGCGCGCCGAGGGAGTGGCCGACCAGCGCGGTCCGGGCAAGGCCGGCGGCGTCAAGCACGTCAATCACGACTTCGGCCAGGCCCCCAATGGTGGTCGGCACCCGGCCGCCCGAACCGCCATGCCCCGGCAGATCGATGGCCAGCACGCTGCGGCCGTGATGGGCGAACCAACGGCTTTGGCTGGTCCAGGCCGTATGGTCCAGGCCGGCGCCGTGCAAAAAGACCACCGCCGGCAGGTCGGGGTCGAACGACCGACCGCCGGTGGCGGCCCGAATGGCTCCAAAGCGGGTGGCAAGTTCGATGGACATGGCTTCCGCCCCTTCAGCTCTTCTGGGAGGCGCGAAGCGCCCGGTCAAGGTCGGCGATGATGTCCCGGGCACTTTCCAGCCCGACCGACAGTCGCACCATGTCCTCACCGACTCCGGCGGCGCCCAGTTGTTCGGCGTTCATCTGCTGGTGGGTGGTGCTGGCCGGGTGGATGACCAGGGTCTTGGCGTCGCCGACATTGGCCAGGTGGGACGCCAGCCGCAGCGAGTCGATGAAACGTCGCCCGGCGCTCCGGCCGCCGCGGATGCCGAAGCTGACGATCGAACCGGCGCCCCGGGGCAGCAGGCGCCCGGCCAGCGCGTGGTCGGGATGACCGGCCAAGGTCGGATGCAACACCCAGGCCACCCCCGGATGGTCCTGGAGAAACCCCAGCACCAGCGCGGTGTTGGCCACATGGCGCTCCATGCGCAGCGGCAGCGTCTCGACGCCCTGCAACAGATGAAAGGCGTTGGTCGGACTGAGACAGGCGCCGAAATCGCGCAGACCCTCGACGCGCGCCCGGGTGATGAAGGCGGACGGGCCGAATTCCTCCGCAAAGACGAGGCCGTGATAGCCGGCATAGGGCTCGGTCAGGGTCGGGAATTTATTCGAGGCGACCCAATCGAAGCCGCCGCCATCGACGATCACGCCGCCGATGGCGACCCCATGGCCGCCGATCCATTTGGTGGTCGAGTGCATCACCAGATCGGCGCCGAGTTCCAAAGGCCGGCACAGCACCGGCGACGCGAAGGTGTTATCGATCAGCAGCGGCACACCGGCCCGGTGGGCGATGGCCGCGACCGCGGGAATGTCCAGAACCTCCAGGCCGGGATTGCCGATGGTCTCGCCGAACACCAGCCGGGTTTCGGGACGGACCGCCCGGGCCAGACCGTCCAGGTCGCGGGGCGGCACGAAGGTCGTGGTGATCCCGAAACGGGGCAACGTGTGGGCCAGCAGGTTGACCGAACCGCCATAGATCGAGGCCGAGGCCACGATGTGCCCGCCCTGGCCGGTCAGGGTGGCGATGGCCAGATGCAACGCCGCCTGACCGCTGGACGTCGCCACCGCGCCAACCCCGCCTTCCAGTTGCGCCAGCCGCTCCTCGAGCACCGCCACCGTCGGGTTGGAGATGCGGGAATAGATGTGCCCCGGCAGTTCAAGATTGAACAGCGCCGCGGCGTGGTCGGTGTCGCGGAACACATAGGAGGTGGTCTGATAGATCGGCACCGCCCGCGCTCCGGTGATCGGGTCCGGTTGCTGGCCGGCATGCAGGCTGAGGGTCTCGAGTCCGAATGCGTCGATGGAGGGCATTCGCAGGCTCCCGGAAAATACAACGAACATCCATGGTAAAAAACGTGCCGTTCACGTCGATCGTATGCGAGCGGGACGCTCGCCCGCAAGTCTGTTAGTTTGGTGGGATATTCCGGCCAGGTGGGATGTCCCGGGACGCCGGCCCGACCTCAGCCGGCCCGATATCAAAGGTCGAAGGGATCACGCGGCATGCTCTCGAAGAAGGCGAAATACGGATTGAAGGCCCTGCTTTATCTGGCCGACCAACCCGGGGACCGGGCGGTGCTGATCGCCGACATCGCCGCACACGAGCGTATTCCCAAGAAATTCCTCGACATGATCCTGCTGGAGATGCGCAATGCCGGGTTTCTGTCCAGCCGCAAGGGTAAAGGCGGCGGCTACGCCCTGGCGCTGCCGCCCGAGCGGATCGTGATCGGGACGGTGATCCGACTGCTCGACGGCCCGCTGGCCCCGGTCGCGTGTGTCAGTCAAACCGCCTACCGGCGCTGCGACGACTGTATCAGCGAGGACGGATGCCGCATCCGCCGACTGATGGGACAGGTGCGTGATGCCATGGCCGGGATTCTCGATTCGGCCACCCTTGCGGATATCGGCCGGCCGGTCGAAACGCCGGGCTTTCAGCCCAATTACGACATCTGACGCCAACAACGAAAAATAAGTGTTATTTCAGGTCGATTAGATCACTATCTTGATAGAAATATGTTGACGGCCATCCGACGCTCTGGCATAAGACCCGGGCGGTGCGGGTGGTCAGCCCGTGCCGAATGCAGATCGTAACAAGGACCTCACGGAATGTCCGTCATCGCCCGCCAGCACCCGTGTCGACACCCAATGCCGGAAGGCTGTCCGGCCGGTTGTTGCCGGTAACGGAGAGGGCGCCGGCTTGGCCTGGGGCCGCCGGCACGCCTGGACGCTCGTTTTCGCCATTGTTCGTTCGATTGTTCGGGACGCGCTTCCGTATGCGCCGTCCGGGGGAGGATTGTGTCATGTCTGCATCCCATGCCTTTGCCATCGAAGTTCACGGCCGGTCCGCCGGCATCGTCGTCGCGGAGCGCGGCGGCTTCATGTTTTTCGCGGCCGAACGCGCCTTTCAGGCGCTGGAGCGGCGGGTCTTCAAGCAGGTCGCCCATGCCGAGCGGGCCGCACGTCAGGCGCTGGCCGAGCATGACCGGCGCCATCGGCATTGATTGAGCGGAGGGAGTTTTCGGGTATGGCGGTTGCGTTGCGCAAAGGGCAAAAAGAGCAGAGTCGGGATGCGCGCTATTGGGCGCCGGTTCTGGAAACCCAGTCGCGTTCCGAATGGCGGCGGCTGAAGCTGGCATTGCTCAAAGAGCATTTGCATCACGCCTGGGAAGGCTCGCCCTACTACCGCAGTACCTTTGAGGCGGCGGGGATCCGGCCGGATCAGGTGACGGAGCTGGACGATCTGCGCCATTTTCCGTTCATCGACAAGACGGTGGTCCGCGAGCGGCAACTGGCGGTGCCGCCGTTCGGCGATCTGGTGGCGGTACCGGAAGAGGAAATCGTCTACATCTCGGCCTCCAGCGGCTCCACCGGCATCCCAACCGCCTCGCCCTTCACCGCGCGCGATTTCGACGACTGGATCGACTACGAGGCGCGCCAGTTCTGGTCCAGCGGCCTGCGCCCCACCGACCGCTACGCCCATTCCCTGAATTTCTCCCTGTTCGTCGGTGGTCCGTGCGTGCTTGGCGCCCAGAAGCTGGGGGCGCTGTCGATCCACGCCGGGACCCTGCCCTCGGAACGGCTGCTGGCCATCCTCAGGCAGTTCCAGGCCACGGCAATCTGGACGACACCGTCCTACGCCTGGTACCTGGGAGAGACCGCGCTCAAGGAGGGCATCGACCCGAAACGCGATCTGGCGGTGCGCCGCATCTTCGTGGCGGGCGAGCCCGGCGGCTCGATCCCCGAGACCCGCAGCCGCATCGAGGCGCTGTGGGGTGCCGGGGTCTACGACTATTATGGGCTTTCGGACATCTTCGGCTCGTGCGCCGGCATGTGCGAGGAGAAGGACGGCCTGCATTGGGCCGAGGATCACATCCATGTTGAAGTGCTGAACCCGGATACCGGCGAGCCGGTGGCCGAGGGCGGGCGTGGCGAACTGGTGCTGACCACCCTCAAGAAGGCGGCGCGGCCGATGATCCGCTTCCGCACCGGTGACATCGTCTCCATCACCACCGAACCCTGCCGCTGCGGCCGGACCTCGCTGCGTCTGCGCGGCATCCACGGCCGGCTTGATGACATGCTGATCATCAAGGGGGTCAATCTGTTCCCGAGCGACATCGAGGCGGTGGCACGGCAAGACCCGGCGCTGACCGGCGAGTACCGGCTGGTGGTGGAGCGGATCAACCACCTCGACCGCCTGACCGTCGAGGTCGAGTCGGTCCGCGGCTTCAACGGCTCCCTGGAAGAGTTGGCGCACCGCCTTTCCAGGCACGTCAAGGCCACCACCGGAGTCCACGCCGAGGTCCGGGTGCTGGCGCCCGACACCCTGCCGCGCGCCACCCACAAGGCCAAGCGCGTCGACGACCGCCGCCAGGGCGTCTGGTCGTGACCTTCGGTTTCGACAGGCGTGAATTTGTGGGCTCTGCCCACACCCGNNAGGCGCGCCTCCTTCGCGGGTGCAGGGCAGAGCCCTGCCCCCCCCGGCGTCGTTCTCTACGTCTGCCGGGACGGCACCGCACCGGCCCCGCGCAGACTGCCGCCGGTGGCCTTCGCCACCGCGGCGACGATCCTGGCCGCCACCGCCTCGATTTCGGCGTCGGTCAGCGTGCGTTCCGGTTGCAGGGTCACGGCCAGCGCCAGGGACTTGTGGCCGGGCTCGACCCCCGGTCCCTCATAACGGTCGAACACCGCCACCTCGCGAACCAGCGCCTTGTCGACGCCCTTGACCGCCCGGATCAGCCGCTCGGCCTCCACCGCGTGATCGACCACGAAGGCAAAATCCCGGCGGATCGGCTGGAACGGGGACAGCTTGAGCAACGGTCGGGCGGTGCCGGCCTTCTTTTTCGGCGGCGGCACGGCATCAAGAAGCACCTCGAAGCCGACCACCGGCCCCTTGACCCCCAACCGGTCGAGCACACCCGGATGAAGTTCACCAAATCGACCGAGCGCCACCGCCCCCAGCCTTAATACGCCCGAGCGCCCGGGGTGGTACCAGGCCGGCGCATCGGTCGTCACCTGAAGGTTGCCGGCCGGCGCGCCGGCCGCCTCCAGCGCCGCCAGGGCATCGGCCCTGGCGTCAAAGACATCCACCGGCCGGCTGCCCACCGCCCAGTGGCGCGGCACCATCAGCCCGGCGCGAAGGCCGGCGGCAATCAGATCCTGGCCCTCGGGGGTCGGGTCGCGATAGGCCGGGCCGAGTTCGAACAGGCCGACATCGGACCAACCGCGATCGGCGTTCCGTCCGGCGGCCTGTATCAGGTTCGGCAACAGCGACGGCCGCATCACGTCGAGATCGGCGCTGATGGGATTGATCAGACGCAGGGTCGGCGGCTGCCCGCCGAACAGGTCCGCCGCCGCCGAAGACAGGAACGACCAGGTCACGGCTTCGTCAAGGCCGCGCGTCGCCAGCGTCCGCCGGACGTGACCGGCACGGCGCTGGCGGGCGGTAAGCGCCGGTCGGGTCACGACGTAAGGCCGGGCCATGGCCACCGCCGGAATGTTATCGTAGCCGTGGACCCGCAGAATCTCCTCGACCAGATCCGCCTCGCCCTCGACATCGCCGCGCCAGCTCGGCACCGCCGCCGACAACAGGCACTCGCCTTCCGGTCCCGGCGCCTCCAGCGTCGGCGTAAAGCCGAGAACGGTCAGGATGCGTTCCTGTTCGGCCACCGGGATATCGACGCCGCCCAGGTGACGGACCCGTGCCGGCCGCAGCGTCACCGTGCGCCGCCACGCGGGCTCGGCCCCGGCCACCACCGGTTCCGACGGCGTGCCGCCGCACATCTCGAGAATCAACCGGGTCACCCGCTCCAGGCCGGCGAACACCGCGGCCGGATCGACGCCCCGCTCGAAACGGTAACGGGCGTCCGAATCGATGCCGAGCCGGCGGCCGGTGGCCGCCGTCCGCACCGGATCGAACAGCGCGCATTCGACGAAGACGTTGACGGTGTCGCCGGTGCAGCCCGAAGCCTCGCCGCCGATGACGCCGGCCAGACCCAGCACCCCGTCATGGTCGGCGATCACGGTCATGGTCTCGTCGAGCCGGTATTCCTTGCCGTTCAACGCCTTGAGGCTCTCTCCGGCCCGGGCCGGGCGGACGATGATGCCGCCGGCCAGGGTGTCGGCGTCGAAGACGTGGAGCGGCCGGGCGACATCCAGCGTCAGGTAATTGGTGACATCCACCAGAGCCGAGATCGGCCGCAGGCCCACCGCCAGCAGCCTGTCCTGAAGCCAGCGCGGACTTTCCCCGTTGCGCACGCCCCGGATGTAACGGCCGACGAACAGCGGACAGGCGCCCGCCGGCGCCTCGATTCCGACACCGATCCCGCCGGGGCCGTGGCCGGCCACCGGCGCCTGCTCCAGATGGCCACCGGTCAGCGGCTTGAGCCGGCCCAGCCCGGCCGCGGCCAGGTCCCGGGCGATGCCGCGGACGCCCGCGCAGTCGGCGCGGTTGGCGGTCAGGCCGATCTCGATCACCGGATCGTCGAGCCCGCGCAGCCGGGCGAAGGACGCCCCCACCGGGGCCTCGGCGGGCAATTCGATGATGCCGGCGTGCTGGTCCGAGAGACCCAGTTCCCGCTCCGAAACCAGCATGCCGTCGGACTCGACGCCGCGAATCACGCCCTTCTTCAGCACCTGATCGCTGTCCGGAATCCGGGTTCCCACCGGCGCGAACACCGCCTTCAACCCGGTCCGGGCATTGGGCGCGCCGCACACCACCTGAACCGTGCCGTGACCGGTGTCGACGGTGCAGACCTGGAGCTTGTCGGCGTTGGGGTGACGCTCGGCCTTGAGAACATGGGCCACCACAAAGGGCGCCAGCGCCCGGGAGCGGTCGGTCACCTGCTCAACCTCGAGACCGAGCGCGGTCAGGGCAGCCGAAATGCGGTCGATGCCGGCCTCGGTCTCCAGGTGGTCCTTGAGCCAGGACAGGGTGAATTTCATTCCGGGAGTCCTCAAAACTGGCGCGAAAGCCCCAAGGCCAGCGACGGCTGGTCCAGGGGCACGAAGCCGTAATGCTTCAGCCAGCGCAGATCCGCCTCGAAGAAGGTGCGCAGGTCGGGAATGCCGTATTTCAGCATGGCAATGCGCTCGATCCCCATGCCGAAGGCAAAACCCTGGTAGCGCGCGGGATCGATGCCGCAATTGGCCAGCACTTTGGGGTGGACCATGCCGCAGCCCATGATCTCCAGCCAGTCGCCGTAAGCCCCGATCTTCAGTTCACCGCCCGAGCGCAGGCACCCGATATCGACCTCGGCCGAGGGTTCGGTGAACGGGAAAAAGCTTGGGCGAAAGCGCACCGGCAGGTCGTCAATGTCGAAAAAGGCCCGGCAGAACTCGACGATGCAGCCCTTGAGGTGGCCCATATGGGTCGCCTCGTCCACCACCAGCGCCTCGACCTGATGGAACATCGGGGTGTGGGTCATGTCGTAGTCGGAGCGATAGGTGCGCCCCGGGGCGATGATCCGTATCGGCGGCCTGGCCGACAGCATGGTCCTGATCTGTACCGGCGAGGTGTGGGTCCGCAGCACCCGCTGGCTGCCGTCCGGGGCGTCGGGCAGATAGAAGGTGTCGTGCATCTGCCGCGCCGGATGCTCGGGCGGAATGTTGAGAGCGGTGAAGTTGTAGAAGTCGCCCTCCACGTCCGGCCCCTCGGCCACCGTGAAGCCCATATCGGCGAAGATCGCGGTCAGTTCGTCGATGGTCTGGCTGATCGGGTGAATACGACCCTCGGCCGAGGGTCGCACGGGCAGGGTCACATCGACCCGCTCGCTCTCCAACCGGGCGGCCAGCGCGCCTCCTTGCAACTCCGCCTTGCGGGCGTCGAGGGCCAGCGCGATCTCGTCCTTCAGCACATTGAGGGCGGCGCCCCGGGTCTTGCGCTCATCGGGCGCGAGGCCGCCCAGGTCCTTCATCAGGCCGGTGACCCGGCCCTTTTTGCCGAGCGCCGCCACCCGCACCTCTTCAAGGGCGGTGAGGTCGGCGGCGACCGCGATCGCCCGCAACATTTCGGCCTTGAGACTGTCAACCATGCGTTCCGTCCCCGGCAACCGGGACCACCCCGGCCCCGGCAGGCAGCCCGGGGGGATATACCGCCCCCCCGGCCCTTTGAACCGTCAGGCCAACGCCGCCTGACTCTGCTTGACCAGCTCGGCAAACGCCAGAGGATCCCGGGCGGCGATATCGGCCAGCACCTTGCGGTCAAGGTCGATGCCGGCCCGCTTCAGGCCGTGGATGAACCGGGAGTACGGAACCCCATGCTCCCGGGTGCCGGCGTTGATCCGCTGGATCCACAGGCCGCGGAAGTCACGCTTGCGGTTGCGCCGGTCGCGGTAGGCGTAGCGCAGCGCCTTCTCGACCTTCTCGATGGCGATGCGGAAGTTGGTGCTGTTGCGACCGCGATAGCCCTTGGCCAGCTTGAGAATCTTGCGATGGCGGGCATGGGTGGTAACACCCCGTTTGACACGTGCCATGGTTCGCTCTCCCGATTATGCGTTGCGCAGGAAGTTCTTGAGGACGATCCGCGCGTCGGAATCGTTCAGAACCATGTTGCCGCGGGCGTTTCGCTTCATCTTTTGGGTGCGCTTGACCATGCCATGGCGCTTGCCGGCGGCCTGGGCCTTGACGTGACCGCTGGCGGTCACCTTGAATCGCTTTTTGGCGCCGCTTTTGGTTTTCAGCTTGGGCATTTTCGGTTCCTTCAGGCTGAGGGTTGCCGTTCGAAGCGGTTGGGCATGCCCCGGGGGTCCACCGACCCGGCCTCGCCGCTCGTTGAGAGGACGCTTTATACGCAGGCCCCGGAGACGACGCAAGCATCACAGGGGCGGAATCCCCCGGGCTCCCACGCCCCCCCGGCCCCTGACACCCCGTTCAGCCGACCCGTCTTTGCCCGGTCCGGCGGCGGGCCAGGAACTCCATCAGCTTGCGGTCAAAGACCGGTTGCGGCGCCAGGAACTTGGCGATCAGGCCCTGTTGGGCCGAAATCTCCCGGACCACCCCGGAACCGAGACAACTGAACTCTTCGTTATCGACGGTGAGGATCAGGGTGAAGGAAAAGTTCTGCCGTCCGATCAGCGCCCCCTCATAAGGACGGACGCGGAAGGTCCGAACCCCGAGTTCCGCCAGCCCATATTCCTGCCGGTCGATAAGCAGGCGCGCCCCCGGAACGGAGGCGTTTTGCTGGCCGCCATCGGCCGCGCTTTTGCCCGAGATGATCCTTGCGAACCATGACATCGCGTTTACGAACTCCTTGGGGGCACCGCCCCATCGGGGAAACCGCCCGAGCAGGAACGCCCGGGCTGTTCCGGCAGGCCCGGCCTTGCGTCGCGACAACTATAATCCATTCGGGACAGCCCGCAAACCTCCTGGCCCCCCGTCCCACCCCTTCGCCCCGGAAGCCGGCCTCGCCGGACCGTTCCCGGGTGCCGCCGCCGCTCCCTCAATTTGCCTATGGCATGACCGCCCGCAACCCTGTACGAAGACCGCACAAGCTGACAGCCTGGCCCCCGCCCTCTTCCATGCCCCTCACCGCCCTGCCCCCCGTCATCGGCCACCGTTGCGCCCGGGCGTTCGCCCCGGAAAATACCCTGGCCGGATTGAGCCGGGCGGCGGCGTTGCGCGGGTCCTGGGCCGGACAGGCGGTGTTTTGCGAAGCCGGCGGCAGCGCACCGGGGTTGCCGGAACTTTGGGTGGAGATCGACGTTCGGCTGACCGCGGATGGTGTGCCGGTGCTGCTCCACGACGATACCCTGGAGCGTACCACCGATGGCCACGGCGCGGTGGCCGAGGCGGCCTGGACAACGGTGCAGCGACTCGATGCCGGCCGGTGGTTTGACCGTTCGTTCGCCGGCGAGCGGGTTCCCACCCTCGACGCCTTTCTGCGTGCCGCTCTCGACCTTGGAATTGGGGTTAATCTGGAATTGAAGGAAGGCCCAGGTGACGGCGGTAAAGTAGCGGAGGCCGCGCTTACCGTCGCGCGGGATCTGTGGCAGCCCGGTGCTCCGGGCGCCGGCGCGCAACCGCCGCTGATTACCAGCTTTGCGTCGGACGTCCTCGAAGCGGCGGCCCGGGTGGCGCCCGACTGGCCGCGGGGGCTGCTGCTCGACCGGATCGAACCGGACTGGACGACCCGGGCCCATCGGGCCGGCGCCACCGCCCTGGTCGTCAATCACCGGTGCCTGGCCTCGGAAGCGGCCGTGGCGGCGCTGGCGGCGCCGGACCGGACGGTGTTGGTCTACACCGTCAACGACCCGGCCCGGGCAGCGCAACTGCGCGACTGGGGCGTGGCGGCGATCATCACCGACCGTCCCGACGCCGAAATGGCGATGGCGGCGGGAGCCGGGATTCGTCTTGCGGAAAATAACTTCATATATGGTTCGATGGTGACATCGTGCGAGGGTCGCGGTCATAACCAGCCGCCTGGAGCCGCCGGCCCCGCACCGTCCGTCGCCGGCACAATGATCGGGAGGGTTCCTTGAAGGCGCTGAGGCCGTTGCTGATTTCCGGTCGGGAGGTGCTGCCGCTGATCGAGGGCGGCAAGGGGATTTCGGTGTCGAACGGCGAAAGCTCGGGGGCATGGGCCGCCGCGGGCGCGGTCGGTACCTTTTCGGGGGTGAACGCCGATAGCTATGACGACCAGGGCCGGCTGATCGCCCAACGCTATTACGGCAAGACCCGCCGCGAGCGCCACGAGGAACTGATCGCCCACTCCATACGGGGCGGCATCCATCAGGCCCGGGTCGCCCACGAGCAGTCCAACGGCCAGGGCCGCATCCACATGAACGTTCTGTGGGAGATGGGCGGCTGCGAGCACATCCTGCACGGCGTCCTGGAGGGCGCCAAGGGGCTGATCCACGGCGTCACCTGCGGCGCCGGCATGCCCTACCGGGTCGCCGAGATCGCCGCCCGCTTCGGCGTCCACTACTATCCCATCGTGTCGTCCGCCCGCGCCTTCCGCGCCCTGTGGAAGCGGGCCTATTCCAAGCACCGCGAGCTGCTGGGCGGCGTCGTCTACGAGGATCCCTGGCTGGCCGGCGGCCATAACGG
>PLTC01000197.1 GCA_003165295.1 Rhodospirillales bacterium
ATGCCCGGCGCCACCACCGCGAGGCTGGTGTTGTTGGTGTTGGCAATGGCGGTAAAGCTGTTCATGATGCCCCAGACCGTGCCAAACAGGCCGAGAAACGGTGCCGTCGAGCCCACCGAAGCCAGGAAAGTCATGTACTTCTCGATGGCGGCCATTTCGCGGCCGATGGTCAGGGACATGACCCGTTCCACCCGCTGCTGGAGGCTGGCGCGCATGGTGCCCGAGGTGGTCAGGCCGCGGTCCGAGGCATGCCGCCACTCGCGCATGCCGGCGGCGAAGGTCGCCGACATGGGGTCGGTGGCAGCCTTGCCGACCCGATCATAGAGGCTGTCGAGCGATCCCCCGGACCAGAAGTTTTCTTCGAACTCGGCGGCGGCGGCGTTCAGCTTGCGCAGGCGCAGGGCCTTCTCGAAGATGATCGCCCAGCACCAGATCGAGGCCGAGATCAACATCAGCAACACGAATTTGACCAGCAGGTCGGCCGACATGAACAGGTTCACGATCGACAGGTCGTGGTGGCCGGCCAGGGCTCCGCCGGTCTGGGCGGCATCAATCATCGTCTGTTCCATATCCCTCGGTTCCCTCGACGTGGGTTCGGGCCTTGGTCATTCACTATCCCGGGCGTTCCCGGTCAGCCGCCGGAAATTCCGGCCGATCACCGGCGGAATCCGGGCCGCCCGTCCGGCCGGGGTGATGCAGGCCAGACGGATCAATGCCTGTACCAGCAGGTCCGGGTCACGTCGCACCGACTGTTCCGCGATCAGGCTGGCGCCGCGGATTTCGACAATCCGGGTCAGAACTTCAAGGGAGTCATCGAGCCGGGCCGGACTGAGATAGTCGATTTCGCACCTGCGTACCGCAAACAGCACACCATGGTCTGCGGTCATTTGGGCATGGGGGATAGCGAGGCAGCGCATCATTTCGGTGCGGGCGCGTTCCAGGAAGTGCAGATAGCGGGCATAGTAGACGATGCCGGCGGCGTCGGTGTCCTCGAAATAGACCCGAACCGGAAATCGATGGGTATCGGCATCCATGCGGCCGTGCCCCTCAGCCATGGTGGGGCCTCCGCCGGACGGTGTTTGCGTCGTCGTCATCCTGATCGATATCCTCCCGTCGGTCTCCGTCGTCCGGCTCCGCCGCCAGCCGGTCGAGCAGATCAGGCTGCCGCGCCGCGGGCGGGCTGGGGGGCGTGAGACCCAGATAGCGAAACCCCGGCACCGTGAGCATGCGTCCCCGCGGCGTCCGTTGCAGCAGGCCCTGTTGGAGCAGGTAGGGCTCGATCACCTCTTCCAGCACGTCGCGCTGTTCGGACAGCGCTGCGGCCAGGGTCTCGACCCCCACCGGTCCGCCGCTGTAGTTGCCGGCGATGCATCCCAGATAGCGGCGGTCCATGGCGTCGAGGCCGTTCTTGTCGACATCAAGCCGGGTCAACGCCGCGTCGGCGACCCCGGCATCGACGGTGGCGGCCTGGTGAAAGGCGGCGATGTCGCGGACCCGGCGCAGCAGCCGGCCGGCGACCCGGGGCGTGCCTCGGGCACGCCGGGCGATTTCGGCGGCGCCGTCGGCGGTCATCGCCTGTCCCAACACCGCTGCGGCACGGCTGACGATCAATTCCAACTCGGCCGGGGTGTAAAAATCGAGCCGCAGCGGGATACCGAACCGCTCGCGCAGCGGCCGGGTGATCAGTCCCGAGCGGGTGGTGGCACCGACCAGGGTGAAGGGCGGCAGGTCGATGCGGATCGAGCGCGCCGCCGGTCCCTCGCCGATGATCAGGTCAAGCTGAAAGTCCTCCATGGCGGGATAGAGGATTTCCTCAACCGCCGGCGACAGCCGGTGAATCTCGTCGATGAACAGCACGTCGCGCGGCTGGAGGTTGGTCAGCAGCGCCGCGAGATCGCCGGCCCGGACGATCACAGGCCCGGAGGTGGCGCGAAAGCCCACGCCCAACTCCCGGGCCACGATCTGGGCCAGGGTGGTCTTGCCCAGGCCCGGGGGGCCGTGGAACAGCACATGGTCAAGGGCTTCGCCGCGGCTGCGGGCGCCGGCGATGAAGATGGCCAAATTCTCCCGCACCGCCTGCTGGCCGATGAATTCGGCCAGCGTCAGCGGCCGGATCGAAGCCTCGGCGATGTCGCCGGCGGTGAAGTCGGGGCCGAGCGTGCGGGGGTCCGGGGGGGCGGCGGCGGTCATGTCTTCTCAGCCTCCCGGCGGCCCAGGGCCTGGAGGCTGTGGCGGATCAGGCCCGACAGGTCGGTCCCGGTCCCCAGGTCCCTGACCGCGGCCAGCGCCGCGGCGAACGCCTCGCTGCGGCCGTAGCCCAAATTGACCAGGGCCGAGACGGCGTCGCCGATCGCTGCGGCCTCGGGGGTGGCCGCAGCCGGGAGGGGGGCGCCGCCGCCGGCCGGACCGGCCACCGCCGCCGGCCCCAGGGCCAGGCCGCCGGCCTTGTCCTTGAGTTCCGAAAGGATCCTCGTCGCCAGCTTGGGGCCGACGCCATCGGCCCGCACCAGGGCGGCGCGGTCCTGGGCGGCAATGGCCCGGACCAGATCGTCGGGACCGAGCACGCCGAGCAGCGCCAGCGCCACCCGGGCGCCCACCCCCTGCACCGTGATCAGCAGCCGGAACCAGCTTCTTTCGGCGGCGTCGGCGAAGCCATAGAGGGTGATGGCGTCTTCCCGGACGTGGGTGTCGACCAGCACCGTCACCGCGGTCCCGAGGGCTCCCAGCCGGCCAAGGGTGCGTGCCGGGCAGAACACCAGATAGCCGACGCCGCTCACGTCGATCACCGCGTGGTCGGCACCCAGACTGTCAAGCCGGCCACTGAGTTTCGCGATCATCGGCGCCTCCCGGCCACGGCCCCGACCTTGGCCCCGATCGCGGCGGTTGTGGTGGCGGTTTCGGTCCAGGCCAGACGGGTGGCGCGATGGTGGGCGTGACAGACCGCCACCGCCAGCGCGTCGGCGGCGTCGGCGCTGTTCAGGGCACAACCGGGTAACAGCACGCGCATCATCATCTGGACCTGGGTCTTTTCGGCGTGACCGGCCCCAACCACCGACTTTTTGACCAGATTGGTCGGGTATTCCGCCACCGGCAGCCCGGCCCGGGCCGGCACCAGCAGCGCCACGGCCCGGGCCATGCCCAGCTTGAGCGTCGAACTGGGGTTGCGGTTCACAAAGGTCTCTTCGACCGCGGCCTCGTCGGGGTGCCAGGCTGAGAGCACCGCGGCCAGGGCGTCGTGAAGCTGGCACAGCCGGTCGGCCAGGGACAACTGGGCGTCGGAATGGAGGGCGCCATCGGAGACATGGCGCAGGCTGTTGCCGGCCACGTCAATTACCCCCCAGCCGGTATGGCGAAGGCCGGGATCGAGACCGATGACCCGCACGACTGCGCTTCTGGCGAAAGAGTCTGCCACCTCGCCTCTTTCCTTTGTTGCCTTCGGCGACCGAGGGGTTTTGCCCTGGACCCCGCCGGGGCCGCCGGCGGTCGCGGACCCCGTGACCCTATCCGGTCAGCTTTTCCATCAGGGCTTCGGGGATGTCGAAGTTACCCTCAACGGTCTGGACGTCGTCATTGTCTTCGAGGGCATCGAGCAGTTTCAACAGGGTTGCGGCGGAATCCTCGTCAGGGGTCACCGTGTTGAGCGGGACCCAGGCCAGCCGCGCGGTTTCGGCCGGGCCGAATTGCGCGTCAAGCGCGTCCCGGGTGGCGGAAAAGCCCTCGACGCTGGTTGTAATGGTATGCTCTTCCGCGTCAGAATCGACATTTTCGGCGCCGGCTTCCAGCGCCGCTTCGAACATGGCGTCGGCTCCTGCCGCGGCAACCGGGTAGCGCATCTGGCCGACCCGGCTGAACATAAAGCTCACCGAGTTGGTTTCGCCGAGGGTGCCGCCGTGTTTGGCGAAGGCTGAACGGACCTCGGCCGCGGTACGGTTGCGGTTGTCGGTCAGCGCCTCGACGATCAGCGCGATGCCGCCCGGGCCATATCCCTCGTAGCGCACCTCTTCGTAGGCGGCGGTGTCGCCTCCGGGAGAGCCGCTCTTGATCGCGCGCTCGATGCGGTCGCGCGGCATGTTCTGGCCCCGTGCCGCCTGGATCGCCGCCCGCAGCCGGGGGTTTGCCGACGGGTCAGGCAGCCCGGCCTTGGCCGCCACCGCGATTTCCCGTGCCAGCTTGTTGAAAACCTTGGCCCGCCGGACGTCCTGAGCGCCCTTGCGGTGCATGATGTTCTTGAACTGGGAATGACCAGCCATACTTCGCCGTTGCCCCACCCTCGCATGCGTCAAGATCGACGATGTCCCGAGCGTTTACCAGAGATCGGGTCGGGATTCCATCTCATGTCCGCCGGAGCGGAGAACAATCGGGTGCGGTCAGGCGATCGTCGAGGACTGTGGCAACCCCGGCGCCTGGTCAGGCGACCACATTGATACGGGCGGCCGGGACCGGGGCGTCGCCCTCATCGTGCTGGCCGATGGTGTCGACCGCGGCATCGACGTCCTTTTCGGCGTCGTGGACGGCCTTCTGTCCATCCTTCTTGTCATGAGGGTCGGCGGCGGCGGCCCGATCGATCAGGGCCTTGAGGCTCGCGAGGGCGATCTTGACATCGTCGAACAGCTTTTGTTCTGAGGCGACGGCCTGGGACCGGGAGGACGAGGCGGCTCCCGCGGTGGTGAGCTGGCCGAGCAGGGCCTGGCCGGCAGAGGCCTGGCTGGCGGTGGCGGGAACGACACTGCCGCGGCCCGGGTTGTTCCTGTCGCCATCGTCGGCGCCGGTGGCCTTGCCGGCCGGGGTCCCGGTTTCGTCGGACGTAGGGGGTGAGGTGGTGGTGGCGGATGAGGTGGCGGTGGTCGCGGTTGTGCCTGTGCCCGCACTCCCGCTGGTGGTTTCGCACTGCTGGGCGGTCGCCTCGGCCTGACTGGCCTCGGCCGCCAGTTGCTGCTGGTCTGTGGTTGTTCCCGAGGTGGCCGCGGTGGCGGGCGTCGGCGTGCCGGTCGCTCCGGCGGTGGTGATGCCGATGGAATCGCTGCCGGCGGCGGCGGCGAAATTCTTGGCCGCGGCTCCGATCTCCTTGGCGAGTTCGGCCGCCTGGCGCGCCACCGTCTTGGGGTCACCCCCCAACTGGCGCAAAAGCTTGACCTGCTGAATCAACTGCTTCAGCTGCTCTTCGGCGGCACGGGCGCGTGCATCCCGACTCGATTCGGTGACCTGGACCATGGTCGACAGTGCCTGGGTGTCAGGCGATTGGCCGGAGGAGGCAGCACCCGGTGAAGTCGCGGCGGCAGACAGCGTCAACTGGACCAGGGCAGGGGTGGCTTCCGAGCCGGTGGCGGTCGGGCTGCCCTGGCTGCCGCTGCGTGCGGCGGCGGCCAGCGGTGTGGCGGACGGGGTGGCGCGGGGATATCCGATGGCGGTAATGCTCGAGGTCATGGCGCCGGTTCTCCCTGCGGTCTGTGGCTTTACCCGGCGGAATCGGCCGGGCTTACGAAGGATTCGACGACTTTTTTTCGGCCGGCGTGATCGAAATCGATCTCCAGCTTATCGCGCTCCACGACACGGACGGTGCCGGGGCCGAAGGTCGGATGAGTAACCCGGTCGCCCGGGGTGTAGAGGGGGCGGGGTGCCGGTCGGGCCTCGATCCGGCGGGCAAAGCCCTCGATCAGCGGTGCCGGCCGCGGAGGGCCGCCGCGCTGGAACGAGGGGGCCGGAGCATGGAAGCCGTGCCCGGAAAAGACGCCAGGGGCAGCGGTGGCGGCGGGATCGTCGCTGTCGATGTGGGCTGCCGGCAAGTCGTCGAGGAAACGTGAGGGCAGGGTGTCCATCCAGGACGAATAGATGCGGCGACGCTGGGCGTGGCTGATGCAGGCGAGACGGCGGGCCCGGGTCAAACCGACATAGGCCAGTCGCCGTTCCTCTTCGAGGCCGGCGGCACCGTTTTCCTCCATGGAACGCTGGCTGGGGAACAGGCCGTCCTCCCAGCCGGGCAGGAACACCACGTCGAATTCCAGGCCCTTGGCGCCGTGCAGGGTCATGATGCTGACCTTGTCCTCGGCGCCGCCCTGATTGGCCTCCATCACCAGCGCCACATGCTCCAGGAACCCGGGCAGGTTCTCGAAGTCGGCCATGGCGTTGAGCAACTCCTTGAGATTGTCGAGCCGGCCGGGCGCCTCCGGCGACTTGTCCTCCTGCCACATCCGGGTGTAGCCAGATTCATCCAGCACCATCCGGGCGAGGTCGGTGTGAGAGAGGCGCTCCAGCAATCCGCGCCAACGGTCGAAGTCCTGGAGCAACGCCCGCAACGACTGGCGCGGCTTTGCCTTGAGGTCATCGGTGCCCGAGAGCAGCCAGGACGCCTCGGTCATCGGCACGTTCCGGGCGCGCCGCAGCTGATTGATCTGTTCGAGCGCGGCGACGCCGATGCCGCGCCTGGGCAGGTTGATGATCCGTTCGAAGGCGAGATCGTCGGCAGGCTGGACGATGACCCGGAAATAGGCCAGGGCGTCACGGATTTCCTGGCGTTCATAAAAGCGCGGGCCGCCGATCACCCGGTAGGGCAGGCCCAGGGTGATGAAGCGTTCTTCGAACTCGCGGGTTTGGGCGCCGGTACGCACCAGTACCGCGATCTGGCCGGGACCGGTACCGCGGCGCTGGTGTGCCTCGATTTCGTCACCGACCCAGCGGGCTTCCTCGAGGCTGTCCATCAGCACGCGCACCTGCACCTTTTCGCCGGCACCGGCCGCGGTCCACAGGGTCTTGCCCAGCCGTTTGCGGTTGTGGGCGATCAGGCCCGAGGCGGCGGCCAGGATATGCCCGCCCGACCGGTAGTTCTCCTCCAGCCGGATCACCTGCGCACCGGGAAAGTCCTGCTCGAAACGCAGGATGTTGCCGATCTCGGCACCGCGCCAGCCATAGATCGACTGGTCCTCGTCACCGACGCAACACAGGTTGCGGTGACCCTGAGCCAGCAGCCGCAGCCACAAATATTGCGAGACGTTGGTGTCCTGATACTCGTCCACCAGCAGATAGCGGAAACGCCGGTGATAGAGGGCCAGTACGTCGGGGTGCCCCTGGAACACGGTCAGCATATGGAGCAGCAGGTCGCCGAAGTCGCAGGCGTTGAGGGTGCGCAGCCGGTCCTCATAGGCG
>PLTC01000306.1:0-3267 GCA_003165295.1 Rhodospirillales bacterium
AGAAAATTACTATCCTCCTTGGCAAATCGTGAATCGCCCCACGTCGATTCCATTCCTGACAGGGCAAGGATATATTCCACAGGAACATGCAGTCGATCCGCTGCCGCCTGGGCATCGGCCAAGTGGTCGGTGACGAATCGCTCCCTCCTGAGTTCCTCATAGCTCTGCGATTGCGCCGCCAGAACAACCTTCCCTTGGTCGATGGCCTCATTCGCCCGTTCCTCCAGCCGTTTGATCACCGGCGGCCACGACGGTTGGCGGGTAGCGATGGTGCGGACCGCGGTGGCAAAGTGCTCGGCGGCATCGGCCATCTCGTTGAAGGTTGTCGCCCGCGCGGAAAGGGCGGCGGCCCGCCGCAAATCGTCCACCGCGTGGATGCCGCCGCCGAAGTCAAGATAGCGGTCGTGAAACGCACCTTGGCCGAGCCTGGAGTCGGCGTTCCAGGCCGCCAGCACCGGGGCGAAGCGTTCGCCGGTCTTCCGGTTGCCGTCGCGAAAAACCATGGGCTCCCTTCAACTGAACGCCGGTGTGAACCAGCAGGCCGGTGGCGCGTCCGACGGCGCTGAGATCGTCGAGCGGCGGGTTCTCGCCGTGCCCGAAGTGAATCGGCTTGGCCTTCGCCGACGCTGAACCGCTACTGCCGCCGCTGGTCCAGCGACCGTGCCAGTCCCGTGGCTCGTCGGGGTTGTAGTGGCCGCCATTGCCTGACGTCGCACCGACCATCGTCCGTTTCCTCCTCTGGCGTCGCGCCCATGATGGGCTGTGTGACCCCATGATCATGCGGGATAATAATTTATGATGTCAAGGATTTTGTACCGCATTATACGCAATGATTCTTTTATGTTTGCTTAATGTTCGCTAAACGAGCCGTCTTACGCGGATCGTTCGCGGACGATCAAGGCGATGTATCCCGTGCTCTGCCATTGAAAGGGATGGGAGCAGACGACCACACCGGGACCGTCGACGTCCCCCGTATGGGCCGGACCCTTTGTTCCAGGCTGACATTTTTTTGAACCCCTGCCTTGGCGGGTCGGAGCCGAAGCGAGAGTCCGGTTCGAACCGGCGGCACCCGCGGACCCGCAAAGAACCGTCACCGGCGAGGCCAATACTCCCCCGAGTCCTTCTGCCGCCTTTTGCATTGCAGTCATCGCTGTTAGGCTGCTACCCCGAAGGTCGGGCGCCGGATCGGGCGGGCCAGGGTTCTTTGTTTGCCGGGGAGTTTTCGCATGGCGATTCAGGTCGCACTCAACCACAAGACCACCTACCATTATGATCGGCTGGTGGCGCTGGGTCCGCAGATTGTGCGGTTGCGTCCGGCTCCCCACTGTCGGACGCCGATCCTCAGCTATTCGCTGAGGATCACGCCCCGCCAGCATTTCCTCAACTGGCAGCAGGACCCACAGTCCAATTACCAGGCGCGGCTGGTCTTCCCCGAACGGACCCGGGAGTTCGTGATTGAGGTCGATCTGGTCGCCGAGATCGCCGCGATCAATCCATTCGATTTTTTCTTGGAAAGCAGCGCCGAAGACGTGCCGTTCACTTACGAGCCGGGGCTGCTGCGTGAATTACGGCCCTATCTGGAAACCGAAACCAGCGGTCCACGACTGTCGGCGTGGCTGGCCTCGGTGGACCGCAGCCCGCTCCGAACCATCGACTTCCTGGTCGCCCTCAACAGCCGGCTGCAACGGGAAATCGGCTACGTCATCCGCCTGGAACCCGGTGTTCAGACCTGCGAGGAAACCCTGACCCTCGGCACCGGCTCGTGCCGCGATTCGGCCTGGCTGCTGGTCCAGATTCTGCGTAACCTGGGGCTTGCTGCCCGTTTCGTCTCGGGCTACCTGATCCAACTGACGGCCGACCAGAAGGCCCTCGACGGCCCCAGCGGGCCTGAGGCCGACTTCACCGACCTTCACGCCTGGACCGAGGTGTTCCTGCCCGGTGCCGGCTGGATCGGACTCGATCCGACCTCGGGCCTGCTGGCCGGCGAAGGCCACATCCCGCTGGCCTGCACCCCCGACGCCAGCAGCGCCGCCCCGGTTACCGGCGTCGTCGAGTCGTGCGAGGTCAGCTTCGCCCATCACATGAGCGTCTCCCGCGTGCGCGAGGCGCCGCGCGTCACCAAACCCTACACGCCCGCCCAGTGGGCGGCCATCGAGGCCCTCGGCCATCGGGTCGACGACGACCTGCGCCAGAGTGACGTCCGGCTGACCATGGGCGGAGAGCCGACCTTCGTCTCCATCGACCAGATGGACAGCCCGGAATGGACCGTGGCCGCGCTGGGTCCGACCAAGCGGCAGCTCGGCGCCGCTCTGCTGAGCCGGTTGCGCCGCCGTTTCGCCCCAGGCGGCCTGCCCCACTACGGCCAGGGCAAGTGGTATCCGGGCGAGTCGCTGCCCCGTTGGGCGTTTGCGATCTATTGGCGTCAGGATGGCGATGCCCTGTGGGTCAACGAGGCGCTGCTGGGGGATGAGAACCGAGACTATGGCTTCGGAGTCCGCGAGGCTGAACTATTCCTGAGCGCGCTGTCGCGCCGGCTCGGGATCGACCCGACGCTGGTCCATGCCGCCTACGAAGACCCCTGGCACTACCTGAAACGCGAGAGCCTGCTGCCGGTCAATGTCGATCCGCTGGAAAACCGCCTCGATGACAAGGAGGAGCGCGAGCGGCTGGCCCGGGTCTTTGCGCGCGGCCTTAATGAACCGGTGGGGTTCGCCCTGCCGATCAACCGTCGCCACGAAGCCCATGGTCCAGTTTGGCTGTCCAGCGCCTGGCCGTTGCGCCAGGAGCGGCTGCTGCTGGTCCCCGGCGACAGCCCGGTCGGTTTCCGCCTGCCCTTGGGCTCGTTGCCCTGGGTCGACCCCCGCGACCGGCCGGTATCGTGGGAACAGGATCCCTTCGAGGAACGCCGGCCGCTGCCACCCAATCAGGTGCCGCTGAAGCAAAGCACCACCGGCCCGGCCCGGCCCGAACCCCTGAGCCGCCAGCCCCGGCAGGACATGGCCGACGTGCGCACCGGGGTTCCCGAGCCCGGCCAGTCGGCCCCCTGGGTGGTGCGCACCGTTCTGTGCGTCGAGCCGCGCAACGGCCGGCTCTATATCTTCCTGCCGCCGATGGCGCTGTTGGAGGACTTCGTGGCGATGATCGCCGCCATCGAAGAGACCGCCATCGAGCTGGACATGCCGGTCCTGCTGGAAGGCTACACCCCGCCCCGCGACCCCCGACTGAATTCGCTGGCGGTGACCCCCGATCCCGGAGTGATCGAGGTCA
>PLTC01000306.1:3339-3539 GCA_003165295.1 Rhodospirillales bacterium
CCGCCCCGACCTGTTGCGCAGCCTGATCACCTACTGGCAGCACCACCCCTCGCTGTCGTTCCTGTTCTCGGGTCTGTTCATCGGGCCAACCAGCCAGGCGCCCCGGGTCGATGAGGCGCGCAACGACACCCTTTACGAACTTGAAATTGCCTTCCAGCAACTGGACAGGGCGAGTTCCGACTGCCCGCCGTGGTTGGTGG
>PLTC01000177.1 GCA_003165295.1 Rhodospirillales bacterium
GAATGGCGATCCGCAGCATGTAGGCGTGAAGCTGAAGGTAGAGGCCGTTCATCAGCCGGATCGGCTTGAACTCGTCCTCGGTCAACTCGCCCGACAGGCGGCGCGCCACCTGCCGGCGGAATTGCTCGACCCGTTCGGCAAGGAAACGGCGGTCGATCTCGTCATAGTGGTAGATACCGGCAGCGGCGGCAGACGACAGATGGGTCATGAACGAATCCTCGGGACAGGGGCCGGAGGGTTGACAGACGATGGACTCGGCCGGGCCGGTGTCACCCGACGGTCCCGGCCTGGATGCCGAGATCCGGGCGAACGCTGGGACCCAGCGCGCGAATGCGCTCCCGCGGACGAAGCGGCTGCGGATGTCCCCCGACCACGGTCACCTCGACCAGATAGGGTTCGACCACCACCCGGGCCTCGACCGATTGCCGGGCAAGCGCCAGCGCCGCGTCGGCCGCGGGACCGCTGAGCGGCACCGCCGCCTCGACCCGTTCGACCCAGACGTTGCCGTCGCCCAGCCACACCACCACACCGGTATCGAGCCGGTTGGCCGACACCACCTTCGCTTCCTCACCGGAGCGCGCCATGCCCATCTCTCCTCACGCGCCAGACCCGCGCGGCGTTCTCATTTATACTACGCCGCAGCAATGGACAAGCTGAATCTCATTCCCTCGATTCAACGGGACACACATGTACTTGATGCCTCCCGATGCCCTGGCCCCCGTTTTGGGTCATCCCGGTTCCGGCTCGAAGCCCTGGTAATAGGCCGGGGCCATCCCGGCCCGGGCGCGGGCCTCGTGGTTGAACGGTGGCTTTGGAATGCCGCCGAAGTGGCGGCCGATCAGGGTACGCCATGTCGCCACCGGCTCGACACCGCGCCGGCGGCATAGAACTTCGAACCAGCGGCAGCCGGCGGCTACATGGGTGATCTCGTCGTCAAAAATCGTCTGGAGCACGGCGGCGCTGGCGCCGTCGCCGTGGCGCGCCAGTTCGGCGACGGTCCGCGGCGTCACGTCCAGACCGCGGGCCTCCAGCACCATCGGCACCACGGCAAGACGCGCCGCCAGATCATGGGCGGTATCCCCGGCCGCCCGCCACAAGCCGTCGTGGGCGGGCAAATCGCCATAGCCGGCCCCGAACCCGACCAGGCGAGCGGCCAGCAGTTCGAAGTGCCGGGCTTCGTCGTCAGCCACCGTCACCCAATCGTCGAAAAACGCCACCGGCATGGCCTCATCGGGAAAGCGACTCAGCAGGTCCCAGGCCAGATCGATGGCGTTGAGTTCAATATGGGCCAGGGCGTGCAACAGGGCGATGCGTCCCTTGACGCTGGTGGCCCGGCTGCGTTTGGCCATCTCCCGGGGCGACAACAGCACCGGCCGTTGGGGGCGGGCGGGACGGTCAGGCGGTATCGAACGGCCAAGGGCGGCCAAGCGCCCTTCGCGCCGTGCCGCCGCTGCCTGTCGGGTCAGTCTGACCTTTTCTGACGGTGAGGCGGCGGTCAGGACCGCCACCGCCGCGTCCGTCAGAGTCCGAAAGGCTTCGGTTGGTCCGATCCCGGTCAGTCGCCGATCTCCGCACCATTCTCGTGGCCGCGAACATGGCTGGCATCGGCGACCTGGGTTCCGCCATGACCGGCATGGCTGCCCGGCTTGTGGCGCGGGATTGCCACCTGTGGCACCTCGCTGTAGTCCACCCGGTTGCGGGCCGCCGGCGCCGCGGCCGTGGTCACGGGTTTCACGGACCGGGCCGGCACCGCGGCCACACGACCGGGCTGAACCGTCATCGCACCGGCCAGAACCATCATTGGCTTGTGGCCCGGGTAAAGTGCCACCACCAGATGCGGGGACGACGGCGCCGGCGCGCCGGCATGCACAGTGGTCCGGGTCCGCGGACCGGAAACCTGACCACGGTCATCGGCGTCGTCATCGTCCTGGTCACGGGCGGCCACCGTCAGCGGCGCCAGGCGATCGCCAGGGCCAACGCCATGGGGATAGATGAAACCAAAGGTCGGATAGGATCGCAATCCCAAATTGTCCGACGGCTCGTACCACACCCGGACCACCGACCAGTTATTGTTGGGCGAGGTGTCGATCACCTTCATGCCGCGGTGCAGGGCATCGCCTTCGAGCCAGCTATGGTCCACCAGGATGGTGCGGTTGTCGATGACCCGGCTGACCACCGAGACATGACCGTAATGCAGTCGCTCGGTCCGCCGGAACACCAGCACCGAACCGACCGCCGGCCGGACCCCGCGCTGATAGCGCCCGACCGCCCCCTGCCACCAGGTCCAGGCATCGCCCTGGATGGTAAAACTGGTCAACATGCGAGCATAGTGCACGCACATCTGCGCCTGGACCGGGGTCGACAGCACTGTTCCTGAAATTGACAGCCCAAGAACGAAGACACACAAACGAATGGCCCAACGACGCATTTTTCCGCCCCCCATTCCCGATGCAATGCTGGGTATCATGTCAGGAATGACCTGTCCAGACCAAGAATTGCTTTTGATGCGTTTTTTTGGCCACGACTGGTGGTAAAAGAAGGGTAAACAACGGCTTGTGGCGACAAGCCAGGGCCTGCCGCTGCCAGGGTCAATGCTTTGATCGGTAACGCTTTGGCCGGTAACCAAGAGGGAGTGACACGGTTGATTGACTGCGACGAAATGGCGCAGCGCGCTTTCATTCTTGGGCATACTGCGGTTGGTACCGCGCCGCTGGTCCCCGAACTCCGGTTGCATCTGGCCACCGAGGTCACGCCGTTGTGGCAGGCCACCGAGGACAGCCTGCACCGGAGCGGACTGCCCCCGCCCTATTGGGCCTTCCCCTGGGTCGGGGGCCAGGCGGTGGCGCGGTATGTGTTGGACCACCCCGAACTGGTGGCGGGACGGACGGTGCTGGACTTTGCCGCCGGCTGCGGCCTGATCGCCCTGGCCGCGGCCCGGGCCGGCGCGGCTGCGGTCATCGCCGTCGACATCGACCCGTTTGCGCGCGCCGCCATCGCACTCAACGCCGTACTCAATGCCGACTCGATGCCGGACGGCCGGCCCGCGAGGATCACGGTCGCGACCGAAGACCCGATGGGACGGCCGGTGCCCGGGGTGGATCTGGTGCTGGCGGGGGACGTCTGCTACGAGCGGCCGATGGCCGAAGCGGTGATATGCTGGCTGCGGACGCTGGCCGGGGCCGGCCTGACCGTGATCATCGGCGATCCCGGACGCAGTTACCTGCCCCGCACCGGCCTGACCGCGCTCGCCCACCACCTGGTGCCGACCCTGCTCGATATCGAGGACACCGACGCCCGGGCGACCACGGTCTGGCGGGTCGAGCGCGCCTGAGCGACCGGTTTTTTTGCCTTTTTTTTGCTAGGCCCCTGGCTCTGCTCCGCCTATGGTTCGGCCGATTCCCGCAGTCGCGCAAGGCCGGACGCAGCCCGGTCAACAGGAACGGAGGATGACGCCATGGCGAGTGAAAAGCCGGTGCCGAAGCCGATCGCCGGTCCGATCCTGCACTTCCATGGCGAAGGAAGCGACGGCTGGCACCTGTCGGTGCTGTTCGTGTTCGAAGGCACCACCGAACCCGATCCCCTGACGGTCGAAGGCCTCGACCACCCGGTGCCGCCCCGCCACGTCTTCGTCTGGCGGGGCCGCCACCTCTGGCGCTTCGTGTTTTCGCTGCCGCGCGGCCCCCACGACCGGCGCATCGGCTATGGTTTTCCCCAGCGTGGCGCCAGGTGGGCGTTTTCCGTCCCGGGGCAGTTCGCCCAGCTCCGGCTGGCCTACACCGCGTCCAACGGCATCCACGACGCGGAACAGGTGGCGTCGCTGCCCAATGGCACCGACGGCATGTGGACGCCGCTGTTGAAGCAGCACGCCGAGCGGCCTTATCACCTGTTGCTTCAGGGTGGCGACCAGCTCCACGCCGACAATCTGTGGCGCGAGTGCGCGGCGCTGGCCGACTGGTGGCGGCAGCCGGCGCCCGGTCGCTACGCCCTGCCCTTCACCCGCACCATGGCCGACCAGGCCATGGACTACTTTTTCGACGCCTATTGCACAACTCTGGCCGGGCCGGCCTATGCCCGCGCCATGGCCTCGATCCCGTCGGTGATGATGTGGGACGACCACGACATCTTCGACGGCTGGGGCTCCCGCCCCGACCCCGAACACCATTGCCAAGTCTATCGCGGCCTGTTCGCGGTGGCACGCCGCCAGTTTTCACTGTTCCAGCTTGGCGCCGGGATTCGCGATTCGCTGGATCAGGTATGGGGCGCCGAGGTCGGTACCTTTACCCAGGGGCTGCGGATCGGCGACCTGGGCATCCTCGCCCTCGATCTGCGCTCGGAGCGCAGCCGGACCGAAGTGCTGGGAGACGCCACCTGGAAGGAACTGCCCGGCTGGCTGACCCGCTTCGCCGGCTGCAAGAACCTGCTGGTGATGTCCTGTGTGCCACTGGCCTTCGTCGCCCTCGGTTGGGTCGAGGGACTGGTCAACACCCTGCGGCCGCGTTCCCACGCCGACGACGATCTGCGCGACCAGTGGCGCAGCCCGGCCCACCAGGAGGAGTGGCTGCGCCTGCTGCACCGGCTGGCCGATTTCAGCCTGCGCTACCGGTGCCGCGTCACCGCGCTTTCGGGCGAGGTCCATCTGGCCGGCACCGCGAAGATCCGCGGCGGCGGGGTCGAAATGTGGCAGCTTACCGCCTCGGGGGTGGTCCACCCGCCGCCTGGCCGCCTGGCCACCTGGGGACTGCGCCAGCTGGCGCGGAGCCGGGACAAGGTATCGGACGAATTCACGGTGGAAATGCCCGATTTCGGCGAAACCCACCAGCGGTTCATCCGCGCCCGCAACTACCTCAGCATCGGTTTCGACCGGCAGAACCATTTGCTGGCGCGCTGGCACTCCGAACGACGGCCCGACCACTATAATCTGGTCCTTTAGGAGGGCCTTCCGGCACGCGATCCTTACAACCATATCCCTGGTCGGGGCGATCGGTCCGCGCCCGCCTCGCCCTCTCCTTCGGCCGAAGCCCCACCCCATGGCAGAACGCGACGACAAAGACCGCCCGTCCCCCGAGGCTCTGCTGGAGCAGGTCAACCGCGAGCATCGCGGCCGGCTCAAGATTTTCCTCGGCGCCGCTCCGGGCGTGGGCAAGACCTACGCCATGCTGCGCACCGCCCAGTTCCGGCGGCGCGAGGGCGTGGACATCGTGGCCGGGGTGGTCGAGACCCACGGCCGGCGCGAAACCGAGGCGTTCCTGCGCGGGCTTGAGAGCATTCCCCGCCAGAAGATCGAGTATCGGGGTCTGCATTTCGAGGAGATGGACCTTGACGCGATCCTGCGCCGGCGGCCGAAGCTGGTGCTGGTGGACGAGCTGGCCCACACCAACGTCCCCGGCAGCCGCCACCCCAAGCGCCACCAGGACGTGACCGAACTGCTGGATGCCGGCATCGACGTCTATTCCACCCTGAACATCCAGCACCTGGAAAGCCTCAACGACGTCATCGCCCGCATCGCCGGCATTCAGGTGCGCGAAACCGTCCCCGACAGCGTGCTCCAGAAGGCCGACGAGATCGAGGTTATCGACCTGCCGCCCCAGGAGCTGATGCAACGGCTGTCGGAGGGCAAGGTCTACATCCCCGACCAGGCCCGGCGGGCGATGCAGAATTTCTTTTCGCCGGGCAACCTGACGGCCCTGCGCGAACTGGCCTTGCGTTACGCCGCCGAGCGCGTGGACGAGCAGATGCTCTCTTACATGCGCGCCCACGCCATTCCCGGCCCCTGGCCGACCCGGGAACGGATCATGGTCTGCATCGGCACCGATGCGGTGGCGTTCCGGCTGGTGCGCACCGGCAAGCGCGCCTCCGAGCGCCGGCAGGCGCCCTGGGTGGTGGTCTATGTGGAAACCTCCCACCACCAGACGCTGCCCGACGAGGTCAAGGACCAGATTTCGGCGGCGCTGCGGCTGGCCGAGCAATTGGGCGCCGAGACCGCGGTGCTCAGCGGCGAGGACGTGATCCATGAAATCCTGACCGCCGCCCGTCAGCGCAACGTCAGCCAGATCATCGTCGGCAAGTCGCACCGGCCGGCCTGGACCCGGCTGTTCCGCAGCACCGTCACCGACGCCCTGCTGTCGCGGGGCCAGACCTTCGACGTGCTGGTGATCACCAGCGACGAAACCCCGACCACGCCCAAATCAATGGCCGCCGCCGCCGCCCGGCGGGCAACCGCGGTGCCGTGGAAGGACTACCTGTTCGCCCTCGAAGCCGCGGGGGCGGCCCTCGGCGTCGCGTTCCTCGGTGACACGGTTTTCGGTTTCTCGAACCTCGTCTTGATTTTCATGGCCGCTGTGCTGATCACCGGCATTCGTGGCGGACTGATACCGTCTTTGGTTGTTTCGCTGATCAGTTTTCTCGCCTATACCTATTTTTTCAAGGAGCCCCGTTACACCCTGCTGATTTACAATTCCCAGGAGATTTTTGAATTCGCGGCCTTTCTGGCCGCCGCGGTCGTCACCGGCCACTACGCGGCCGGCGTGCGGCGGCGCGAACAGGCGACCAAGCAAAGTGCCCGGCGCACCGCCACGCTTTATGACTTCAGCCGCAAGATCGCCGGGGCCGGGGTGCTGGACGACGTGCTGTGGGCCGTGGTTCATCATGTGGCCTCCACCATCCAGGGCCGGGCGCTGGTGTTGATGCGCAAGGAGGCCGGCATGGAGATCGTCGCCGGCTATCCACCCGAAGACCAGTTGGATACGGTCTCGGCGGCAGCGGCCAACTGGGCCTGGAATCACGGCAAGACCGCCGGCCGCGGTTCGGGCACCCTGCCCGGGGCCGAATGGCTGTTCCTGCCGCTGCGCACCGCGCGGGGACCGGTGGGGGTGCTGGGCGTGGCCATGCAGGGACCGGACAAGCTGCTGTCGCCCGAGCAGACCCGGTTGCTGGACGCGCTGGCCGGTCAGGCCGCGGTGGCCATCGAACGGACCAATCTGGTCTCGGACTACGAACAGCAGCGGGTGCTGGCTGAAACCGAGCGCCTGCGCGCCGCGTTGCTGTCATCGATCTCCCACGACCTGCGAACGCCGTTGGTGGCCATCACCGGTTCGGTGACAAGCCTGCTCAGCTACTGGAAGACCTTCGACGACAACACCCGCCGGGAGTTGCTCCAGACCATCGTCGACGAGGCCGAGCGGCTCAACCGGTTCGTCCAGAACCTGCTGGACATGACCCGGCTCGGCTCCGGCGCCTTGCAGCCGCGTCTCGACTGGGCCGAAATCCAGGACATCATCGGCTCGGCGCTGGAGCGGCTGAAGAAGCACATCTCCAAGCGTCCGCTGGATCTCGACATCGAGCCCGGACTGCCGCTGCTGCACCTGGACTTCGTGCTGATCACCCAGGTCATGATCAACATCCTCGACAACGCCTGCAAGTATTCCCCGGCCGGCAGCCGCATCACCATTTCCGCCCGCAGCGCCGGCCGCCGCGTGATGGTGGCGGTGACGGACGACGGGCCGGGCATCCCCGAGAACGAGCGCGAACGGGTGTTCGACATGTTCTACCGGGTCAAGACCACCGGCCAGCAGACCATGGGCACCGGCCTGGGTCTTGCCATCTGCCGCGGCATCGTCGAGGCCCATGGCGGCACCGTCTCGGCCAGTTCCGGCCCGTTGGGCCGGGGCACGGTGATCACCATCGGCCTGCCCATAACCGACGCGCCGCCGCTGCCGGCCCATCTGGACGACCCGCCCCCCGACGAACCCCATCCACCCGCCGAACCCCATCCACCCGCCGAACCCCATCCACCCGCCGAACCCCAACCGCCGGCCGCCGGCGACGGCGCGGCGGCCCCCGCCCTCGAACCGACCCGATGATGGGGCGCCCGGCCGTCCCCATGTTTCTTTTGGAAAGGCTGCGGAAGACGCCATGGGCAAACTTGCCAAAAAGACGATTCTGGTGGTGGATGACGAGCCACAGATCCGAAAATTCCTGCGTATCAGCCTTGGCGCCCACCACCACACGGTCATCGAGGCCGCCACCGGCGGCGAAGCGGTGGCGCTGGCGAGCCAGGAGGCCCCGGACCTGATCATCCTCGACCTCAGCCTGCCCGACCTGGACGGCCACGAGGCACTGTCGCGCCTGCGCGAATGCTGCCGGGCGGCGATCATCGTCCTGACCGTCCGCACCGGCGAAGCCGACAAGATCGAGGCCCTCGACCGCGGCGCCGACGATTACGTGACCAAGCCGTTCGGCATCGGCGAGTTGATGACCCGGATCGAAATCGCGCTCCAGCACCGCGCCGCCGCCGGCCGCGCCCCCAGCCACGAGTTCCGAACCGCCGGTCTGGTGGTCGACCTCGACAGCCATCGGGTCACGCGCGACAACCACGACATCCCGCTGACCCCGCGCGAGTTCGAAACCCTGCGCCTGCTGGTCTGCCACGCCGGCAAGGTCCTGACCCACCAGCAGATTCTCCGGGAAATCTGGGGACCGGCGCACATCAATGAAACCCAGTATCTGCGCGTCCATATCGGCAAATTGCGCAAAAAGCTGGAACCTGAACCCGCCCGCCCCCGCTTCATCATCACCGAACCCGCGGTCGGCTACCGGTTCAAGCCGGCCGATGAGGCGTAAGGGCCGGCACCGGCAAAGGTGGTTGGATGGAAACGCCTGAGCCCCGCTTGCCGCCGTCGCGTCGGTCGCGCCATTTCCATCCCCCTTTCCCAATTGTACCCGCGCCTCGCATTCTGCCATCGCAACGGCCGGTGGCCGTGCATTTTTTTTCTGCAAATCTTCGCCGGTCGGCCTCCGCCGCGCGCAGCCGGGACGGCGCGTTGAGGCCGCCAGGGCCGGTCAGAGCGGCGCGCAATCCGGTCTCGAAGGCCCCGAATAACCGAGACCCGCGCAGTGCGTCCAGTCTCTGAGCCCCGGCGATGGCCGACAGCAACCGGGACACTCCGTTGCCGGTGTTGCGCCGCTGGACCTGTCGCGCCGCAACTCATCATCCTTATTGGTGATGGCATCGCAGAGTTCGTGGGTTACGAAAATCCCCCGGGGTTGGCCTCTGGCATCTTTTTTCAAGGAAAGATGAAGCTCATAGCGGAGGCGCCGCGCCTTGAGGGTGTAGCGGGTGCCGAAGGAATCGGTTCCGGTCCGGTCGAGCAGGACCTCGATGGCAAATCTCATTTCATCGAACAAGCCGGCTTCGGTACGCCGGAACAGTTCTTCGGGTTCGCCCCGGAGGCTGAGCATGGCGGTGCGGACATCATGCACCGCCAGCAGGGACAGGAACTTCAGGGCGTCGAAGAGATTGGATTTGCCGCTGGCGTTCGGACCAACGATGGCCGAGAACGGCCGCACATCGAGACCGAAGGTCTCGAAGGTCTCGATGGTCTTGAAGCCGTGAATTTCGATTCGTGTCAGCATTGGGGTACCTTACACACCATGGGGCGAACCGGCAACGCCGCGGGTCACGCCGCGGCCGGTTCGGGGGGGCCGGTTCGGGGGGGCCGGTTCGGGGGGGCCGGTTCGCCGGGGTTGCGCGGCCACCGGCGATCGGGCACAGTGAGAGCCGTGAGATCACGCTCTCACGAACCGATGAAGGGTGACCGGTCATGACCTCCCTTGCGGGCAAGACCCTGTTCGTCACCGGCGCCAGCCGCGGCATCGGCCGCGCCATCGCGCT
>PLTC01000037.1 GCA_003165295.1 Rhodospirillales bacterium
CCGGTCCCGCAGCGCCGCGGCGATGCGGCCCTTTTCGGCCACCGGGCGGGCACGCAGGGTCGAGCCGGTCAGGGTCTGGCGCTTCAGCATCACCGGCATCAGGTTGAGCGTCACCTTGGCGCCGCGCAGGAAGGCAATGCTGACATGGCGGCCGTCTGCGGCCAGCGACTCGAGGTTGCGCGGCAGGTAGTCGCCGCCGACCATGTCCAGAATGACATCGACCCCCTTGCCCCGGGTCAGTTCCTTGATCACCGCGACGAAGTCCTCGCTGCGATAATCGATGGCCCGTTCGGCGCCCAGTTCCTCGCAGACCCGGCACTTGTCCGGGCTGCCGGCGGTGGTGAACACCCGGGCGCCGAACGCCCGGCCCAACTGGATGGCCGTGGTCCCGATGCCGCTGGAGCCACCATGGACCAGCAGCGACTCGCCCGCGTGCAGCGCGCCGCGCTCGAACACATTGTGCCAGACCGTGAAAAAGGTCTCCGGGACCGCCGCCGCCTCCACCACCGACAGCGCCGCCGGCACCGGCAGGCATTGGACGGCCGGCGCCGTGCAATATTCGGCGTAGCCGCCGCCGGTCAGCAGCGCACACACCGACCCGCCCAGGGCCAGGCCGGAAACCCCGGCACCCAACCCGACCACCCGGCCCGCCACCTCCAGCCCGGGCAGGTCCGAGGCCCCGGGCGGCGGCGCATAATGACCAAGACGCTGAATCACGTCGGGACGGTTGACCCCGGCCGCCGCGACCTCGATCAGAACCTCGCCCGGACCGGGCACCGGCACGGGCCGGACCGTCGGGCGCAACTGCTCGGGACCGCCCGGAGCGGCGATCTCGATGGCGGTCATGGTGGCGGGAAGCAAAGCGGCGGTCATGGGCGGGGGAACCCTTTTTCCGGGGCGGACGATGCGGAACGGAGCCACAGGGTAGAACGGGACCGCGGGAACGGCAAGCCCGTCCGCGACAGCCCGTCCGCGACAGCCCGGCCGGTGGCCCGAGGAAAATCCATGGAAAAGACCGCAACCGTCACGGTACACTCGCCCGCCTGCCGCCGGACCGGAAGCTGTGCCTGATATTGCTTTACCGGCCCCCGATCCCCGGGTGGGATGGTACTGTGGCCGTCGCCCGATCCCGGTCCCGATCCAAACCTTGTGAACCGGCCGCCGGCGGTGCGGCCGGCCGGACGGCAGGAGCCAAAGCATGCAACTGCGCTGGTGGGGACATACCGTTTTCGCAGTAGGGACCGTCGCCGTGGCGGCCGCGACCGTGCTGTTGCTGGCGGTGCTGCGGCCCGAAACCGATACCGTCACAATGGTCCTGGCCGCCGCGGTGGTCATCCTGGCGGGTGGGTTGGCTCACGAAATCGCGGCGCGGCGCGCCTCGCAGACCTGGCAGACCGAGCGTCTGGCCCGCCTGCGCCAGGGTTACGAAGAACTGGTGGACCTGTTTTTGCACCACCACAGCGAATCCGCCCAGGGCGGGCCCGTCTCTGCACCGGTCCCCGCGCCGCCGCCGGTCCCCGCGCCAACCCATGCCGCCCCCGGCCGGGCCGGGCCGGGGCCGGTCCCCTCGCCATTGCCGGCACCCGCGGGATCCTCGGGCAGGGCCGGCTCGGAAGACGCCGAGATGAGCGCGATGGTGCGGGACGCCCTGGCCGAACAGCGGGTCGAAGTTCATCTTCAGCCGATCGTCAGCCTGTCCCAACGCAAGCACCGCTTTTATGAGGCGCTGTCGCGCATCCGTCTGCCCGATGGCCGGTTGCTGTTGCCCGAGCACTATCTGGCGGCAGCCGAGTACGCGCGGCTGCTCCCGGCCATCGACGTGCTGTTGCTCAACCGAATCGCGCAACTGGTCCGGGAAACCGATCGTCGCCAGCATACCATCGGCTTCTTCGCCAATGTCTCGCCGGTAACCCTGCTGGACGCCAGCTTTACCACCCAATTCCTCCGGGGCCTCGATCACCAAATGCTGCACGGCAAACTGATGTTCGAAATCGACCAGCACGATCTGGTCGCCGGGGTACCGGCGGTGACGGCCGTGCTCGACGATCTGAAGCGGCAGGGCTACCGCTTTTCCATGGGGCAGGTCGAACAGGTGCCGGTCGACCCCGTGCCCCTGATCGCCCGGGAGATTCACTTCATAAAGCTGGATGCAACCTTTCTCACCGATCCCGGATCGCGATCTCAGGTCACGGCACTGCAAACCCATCTGAACGGGCGGCCGATCGAGCTGATTGCCGAGAAGATCGAGACCGAACACCAGTTGGCCTGTGCCATCGGCATGGGCATCGCCTACGGCCAGGGCTTTCTGATCGGAGAGCCGCGGCCCAGCCGCCGCATGCCTTGACCGTCGGGACCGGGCGGAGTAAGGCGACAGCCTCAGAAAACTTTCTTCCCGAATCTCCCCGGAGGGGCCAGCATGTCCGGTACCCCTGCCACGTTGTTGCTGACCGGCCTTGCGCCGCTGATGGCGCGTTACGACGGCTTCATCCTCGACCTGTGGGGCGTTCTCCACGACGGCGAGCGGCCCTATCCCGGAGTCGTCGATTGCCTCGACCGCCTGACCGCAGCGGGCAAGCGGCTGTGCCTGCTGTCCAACGCCCCGCGCCGGATCGATGCCGTCGCCGGCATCCTCTCGGCCATGGGCATCACCCACCACCACTACCACCACCTGATGACCTCGGGAGAGGCCACCTTCGAGGCACTGGCCCATCGCCCCGACCCCTGGCATGCCCGGCTCGGACGGCGCTGCCTGCATCTCGGGCCGGAACACGATCGCCTGCTTTTCCATGGCCTGCCCGATCTGGTGCTGGTGACCGATCCCGATGCCGCCACCTTTGTCGTCAACACCGGCCCGTCCACCTATGACGAAACCCCGGCCGACTACGGACCGGTCCTTGATGCCTGTGCCCGCCGCCGCCTGCCGATGGTCTGCGCCAATCCCGATCTCGAAGTCATGGTTGGCCCGCGCCGCGTGCTGTGTGCCGGCACGCTCGCCCGGCGCTACGAGGATCTGGGCGGCAGCGTCCGCTATCACGGCAAGCCCCACGCCGAAGTCTATCGACGCTGCCTCACCCTGCTCGGCATCAGCAACCGGCGGCGCATCCTGGGCATCGGCGACAGCCTGCACACCGACATCGCCGGCGCCGCCGCCGCCGGCATCGACTCCGCGCTGGTCACCGGCGGCATCCTGTGCCAACGCCTGGGCGGCCGATGGGGCCTGCCACCCGACCGCGACCGGCTCGCCGACCTGCTGGGCGCCGGCGGCCCCTGCCCGACCGCGGTGCTGCCCAGCCTGATCTGGTAGGCTTGGCCTTCCCATATCATCCCCTGTGATGCCGGCAGGCCAAGCCGGTCGCCGCGAACCGGTCAAGAGGGAGGATTCAATGGCGCTTTGGGCATGGGGCAGATCCCGGGCATGGGGCCGGCTGGTCGCCACCACCACGGTCGCAGCGGTCGCCTGGTGGTTGCTGATGGCACCGGCCACCGTCCGGGCGGCCGAGGACACGCCTTCGGCCCATTTTTCCGCCAACATGACCGACCTCAGGTCGTCATTGAAGGCGTTCGCCCAAACCATCGAAACCTACAACCAGTCGGTCAAGGCCGTCACCGACTTCGATGTCGATGCCGCCAAGGCCAAGGTCGCCGAGATAAAAGAGCAAATAAAGCAGCTGCTGGACCAGCTCGGCGATAACAGCCCGCTGGCAAAATCCCAGTACGAGCTGACCCGCTGGATCGAACGAAACCGAAGACTGGTTCGAACCGACCCCCTGCTGTCCGCCGAGCGCAAGGACCTGCTGGAAAAGGCCTGGTCCGAGCGGGCCGACGAGATCGAGCGGGCCGGCGTCGAGATCGTCGCCGTGCGCAAGGCCCTGGTCGAGCAACTGAACAAGGTGGTCGGTGACGAAACCTTCCTGACCCAGTTGCTGTTCCTGGAAAAGGCGAATGAGGCGGCGGCCCTGATCAAGCGGTTTCTGAATGACATCAAAAGCTTTTCCGATTCTCTGCGCCAGCGGATGGACGCCCTGCCGGTGCCCGGCCCGGCGTCATAAGGCCAGGCCCGCGCCCGGTCGCCCGCCAAACCGCGGAAAGCGCCCGTCGGGAAAGCTCTTGCCTCGGTGACGGAATGGGTTATAGTGACGGTGGTATCCAATACGGCTTGGCGGCACGCGCGAGCGGGCCGCATCGTCGCTTTGCGGGTGGGCCGCCGGCCCACTTTTTTTTATTGCCAAACGGCATCGATCCCGCGTCGCCTGCGGGCCAGGTTTGTTGGGGAATGGACGGAACCGAACGGATAGAAGCGGTCATCGTGCCGGCGATCACGGCCATGGGCTATGAGATCGTGCGGGTTCAGATGTCGGGTGGTCGACGGCCAGTGCTGCAAATCATGGCAGAGCGGCTGGATGGTTCGCCCATGACGGTGGAGGACTGCGCCGACATCAGCCGGACGGTTTCCGCGGTTCTTGACGTGGCCGACCCCATCGCCAGCGCCTACACCCTGGAGGTGAGTTCCCCTGGCATCGATCGTCCGCTGATCCGATTGCAGGATTTCGAACGCTTCACCGGCTTTGAGGCCCGCGTCGAGACCAGGGCGCTGGTGGATGGCCGTCGCCGCTTCCGCGGCACCCTGCGGGGCGTCGTCGGCGACCGGATACGCCTGGAAACCGACGCCGGCCTTGCCGAACTGCCGTTCGACGGGATTTTGCGGGCCAAGCTGGTTCTGAACGACGCACTTCTGGCCGCCCGGTCCTGAACCCATACCGGGTACCGCACAGCCCCTCCCGATCCTTTTTTCACCGAGCCAACCGAGTCCAGGGAAACCCGAGTTATGGAACTGCTGCAAGTCGCCGATGCGGTAGCCCGCGAGAAGAGCATCGATCGAGACGAGGTTCTCGAGGCGATGGAACTCGCGATCCAGAAGGCGGGGCGATCCAAGTACGGCCACGAGCACGACATCCGGGCCCGGATCGACCGCAAAACCGGCGACATCCATCTGGCCCGCTACATGCAGGTGGTTGAGACCGTCACCAACGAGGCGGTCGAGCTGACGGTGGCCCAGGCCCAGCGGATCAAGGCCGACGCCAAACCCGGCGAATTCCTGGTGGACGTGTTGCCGCCCATCGATTTCGGTCGGATCGCCGCCCAAACCGCCAAACAGGTCATCGTCCAGCGGGTCCGTGATGCCGAGCGCAAGCGCCAGTTCACCGAGTACAAGGACCGGGTCGGAGAGATCGTCAACGGTCTGGTCAAGCGGGTTGAGTATGGCAATGTCACGGTGGACCTGGGCCGGGCCGAGGCGATCCTGCGTCGTGACGAGCTGCTGCCGCGCGAACACTTCAAGAACGGCGACCGCGTCCGCGCCCTGATCTACGACGTGCGCGAAGAGCCGCGCGGGCCGCAGATTTTCCTGTCGCGCGCCCACCCGATCTTCATGGCCAAGCTGTTCATGCAGGAGGTCCCGGAGATTTACGACGGCATCATCGAGATCAAGTCGGTGGCGCGGGATCCGGGCAGCCGGGCCAAGATCGCGGTACTGTCCAACGACAGTTCCATCGACCCGGTGGGCGCCTGCGTCGGTATGCGCGGCAGCCGGGTCCAGGCGGTGGTCGGCGAGTTGCAGGGAGAGAAAATCGACATCATCCCGTGGTCGGGCGACGCCGCCACCTTCGTCGTCAACGCGCTGGCCCCGGCCGAGGTGGCCAAGGTGGTGCTGGACGAAGAGAACAAGCGCATCGAGGTGGTGGTGCCCGATGACCAGTTGAGCCTGGCCATCGGCCGGCGCGGTCAGAACGTCCGGCTGGCGTCCCAACTCACCGGCTGGGACATCGACATCCTGACCGAAGCGGAAGAATCGGACCGCCGCTCCGAAGAGTTCAAGACCCGTTCCCAGTTGTTCATCGACGCCCTCGACGTGGATGACGTGATCGCGCACCTGCTGGTCGCCGAGGGCTTTACCTCCCTGGAGGAGGTTGCCTTCATCGAAACCAACGATCTCGCCGAGATCGAAGGCTTTGACGCCGACATCGCCGACGAGATCAAGGAGCGCGCCCGGGTCTGGATCGAGAACCAGGACGCCCTTTATACCGAACGCTGGCACGAATTGGGCGTCGAGGACGAGGTGGCGGATCTGACCGGACTCGGACCGTCGCTGCTGGTCAAGCTGGGCGAGCATCAGATTCGGACCCTCGACGATCTGGCAGATCTGGCCGGAGACGAGCTGATCGAGATTTTAGGTAAGGATGGGCCTTCCAAAGAGGAGGCCAACGAGATCATCATGGCGGCGCGAGCCCACTGGTTCGCCGATGGTGCCGGCGGGCCGCCGTCTTCGGCACCCCGGCCGGTGCCGGGCGGCGCGTCGTGAGGCCTGGGCAACGGGAACCCGGGAGGTCAGTCGACCCGACGGCAGGGGATGGAAGCGGGACGGTACCGGATGGTATCGCCCCAGGCGGGATGGTAGAATGGACGGTGGCATGGTGCCGGTGGAACTGGAGGTCGGTGCGGACGACGGGACCGCGGCGGAGCCGCGTGACCCGTTACGGCGCTGCATCCTCACCGGTGCGGTTCAGCCAAAGGATGGGATGATCCGATTCGTGGTGGCCCCGGATGGCGCGGTGGTCCCGGATCTGGAAGGTGCCCTGCCCGGTCGCGGTCTGTGGCTGACCGCCGACCGCTCGGTGGTGCAAAAGGCGATGGCACGCAAGGCCTTTGCCCGGGCGGCGCGACGGCCGGTCCGGGTGGAAACCGATCTTGCGGACCAGCTGGCCATGCTGCTGGCCCGGCGGTGCCTGAATTTGATTGGCCTGGCGCGCCGCGCCGGCCAGGCGGTGGCGGGATTCGAAAAGGTACGGGAGGCTTTACGTGCCGGCCGGGTCGGTCGGAGCGGAAGCCCGGCGCTCCTGCTGGCGGCGGCCGATGGCGCCGCCGACGGCCGGTCCAAGCTGCGCGCGCTGGCCGGCGGGTTGCCGGTTCTTGAAGACTTCGAAGCGGCGGCACTGGGTGCGGCTCTTGGTCGGGACATGGTGGTTCATGCGGTGCTGGCCCGTGGCGGCCTCGCGGACCATCTGCGGATCGACGCCGGACGCTATGCGGGATTGAGGATCATGCCGGTCGGGCTCTCGCCCGTCGGCCCAACCGGATTAACGACGGACCAGTCGGACACCAATGACTGAAAGCAACGACCAGGATCGCAAGAAAGAAGTGTTGCACCTTACCGGCAAGGGGAAACTCGAGCTGAAGAAGACGGTGGACGCAGGATCGGTGCGACAGAGCTTTTCGCATGGTCGATCAAAGACGGTCACCGTCGAGGTAAAACGCAAGCGCACCATCGAAAAGGGGGCAGCGCCCGGCATCGCCGACGGCGGTGCCGCAGCGCGGCGTGCCGCCGAGGGCCTGCCGGCCAAGGGCGGACCGGGTCGCGGTCCCCGCGGCGGCGCCGTGCGCCAGCTCACCAAGGAAGAGCGCGAGGCACGGGTCCGGGCACTGCTGGGTGCGGCCAAGCGCGAAGAGGAACGCCGGAGCACCGGGACCGAGGAGGACCTGCTCGTCGCCGCCGAAGAGGAGGTGACGGCTGAGACTGAGATCGAGATCGAGATCGAGCTGGAAACGGTCGAGGAACCGGTCGAGCCGTTGGATCCCGAGTCGCTGCGCCAGCGCGAAATCGAGGAAATGCGGCGCATCCAGGCCCAGGAGCAGGCGACAGCGGCAGATGCCGAACGCCGGCGCCAGGAGGAAGACGCCAAAAAACGCGAGGCCGAGGACGCCCGGCGCAAAGCCGAGGAGGAGCGCAAGAAGCCCCCGGCCCGACCCGGCAGCGCCACCGCCGCCGTGACGGCAGCGATGGCGGTGGCCCCCGCCGCCACCCCGACGGCACCCGACGCCGCACGCCCCGCCGTGCCTCCGGTCCGCACCGCCGCCGACGAGGACGAAGACGAGCGCAAGACCCGCAAGGCCGGGGCCAAGACCGCGGTCGCCCCCAAGCCGGTGGCGTCGCCGCGCAAGGGCAGCGACCGCCGCCGGGCCGGCAAGATCACGGTCACCCAGGCGCTTAACGCCGACGAGGCGGAGCGGACGCGCAGCCTTGCCGCCATGCGGCGGGCGCGGGAACGCGAAAAGCTGCGTCTCAATGCGCGTCAAGAGATGCAGAAGGTGACGCGCGAGGTGGTGGTGCCCGAGGTGATCACGGTCCAGGAGCTGGCCAACCGCATGGCCGAGCGTGCTGCCGACGTGATCAAGGCGCTGATGCGCATGGGCGTGATGGCCACCATCACCCAGACCATCGACGCCGACACCGCCGAACTGGTGATCACCGAATTTGGCCACCGCCTGCGCCGGGTTTCCGACGCCGACGTTGAGGTCGGCATGCATGGCGAACTGGACCGCGACGAGGAACTGACGCCGCGACCGCCGGTGGTCACGATCATGGGCCATGTGGACCACGGCAAGACCTCGCTGCTCGACGCCTTGCGCCATACCGACGTGGCCTCGCGGGAGGCCGGCGGCATCACCCAACACATCGGCGCCTATCAGGTGACGCTGTCCCACGGCGGCCGGATTACCTTCATCGACACCCCCGGTCACGCCGCGTTCACGGAGATGCGGGCACGCGGCGCCAACGTCACCGACGTTGTGGTGCTGGTGGTGGCGGCCGATGACGGCATCATGCCCCAGACGGTGGAGGCGATTCAGCACGCTAAGGCGGCAAAGGTGCCGATCATCGTTGCCATTAACAAGATCGACCTGCCGGACGCCAAGCCTGAGCGTGTGCGCCAGGAGCTGCTCCAGCACGGCTTGGTGGTTGAAGAGTTGGGTGGCGACATTCTGGCGGTTGAGGTCTCGGCCAAGGCCCGCACCGGTCTGGAACGACTCGAGGAAGCGATCCTGCTCCAGGCGGAAATCCTGGAACTGCGGGCCAATGCCAACCGCCCGGCGGTGGGCACGGTGATCGAGGCCAAGCTGGAACGCGGTCGCGGCTCGGTGGCAACGGTGCTGGTCCAGCGCGGAACCCTGCGGGTCGGCGACATCTTCGTGGCCGGCTGCGAATGGGGCCGGGTGCGGGCGCTGATCAACGACCGCGGCCAGAGCGTCGAGTTGGCCGAGCCCGCGGCGCCGGTGGAAGTGCTGGGTCTCAACGGCACGCCCATGGCCGGTGACGAGTTCGCGGTGCTGGACAACGAGGCCCGGGCCCGCGAGATCACTGAGTTCCGGCAACGCAAGAAGCGCGAAGCCCAGGTCACTGCGACCGCCCGGGGCACGCTGGAGCAGATGTTCAACCGTATCCAGGTGGGCGAGGCCAAGGAACTGGCCATCGTCATCAAGGGCGACGTCCAGGGCTCCATCGAGGCCATCGGCGGCGCGCTGGAGAAGCTGGCGGCCGACAGTACCGAGGTCAAGGTCCGGTTGCTGTTCACCGGCGTCGGCGCGATCAACGAATCGGACGTGACCCTGGCCAACGCCTCCAAGGCGCTGATCATCGGCTTCAACGTCCGCGCCAATCCCCAGGCGCGGGAAATGGCCCGGCGGGACGGCGTCGAGATTCGCTACTATTCGGTGATCTACAACGTCATCGACGATGTCCGGGCGGCGCTGGTCGGCATGCTGTCGCCGGTCCTGCGCGAGCGGTTCCTGGGCAATGCGACCATCCGCGAGGTGTTCAATATCACCAAGGTCGGCAAGGTCGCGGGTTGNNTGCTGCGCGACAACGTGGTCATCCACACCGGCTCTTTGAAGACGCTGAAGCGTTTCAAGGACGAGGTGAAGGAGGTCCGGGAAGGCTATGAATGCGGCATGGCCTTTGAGAACTACGACAATATTTTGGCCGGAGACATCATCGAAGCCTTCGAGATCGAGGAAGTCGCGCGGGCGTTGTAGGGTGGACAGGGGCGTTGCCCCTGAACCCCACTGGGGCCGACGGCCCCAGACCCCGTTCCTAAAGTCCAGGGTTCCAACCGCCACCAGCCCTTGGTAGAGTCTGGAGGTGGTACCCCTGGTCGCTAAGGGCTACGATGGTATGATATGCTGACCTCGTTTCGGGTGGAAAATTTCAAGACCATTACGCGATCTGAGGAGGCAGGAGAGCCTCTTCAGTTTTCCAATATCAACGTCCTGATAGGACCGAACGGCGCCGGCAAGACGACACTGCTCCAGGCCATTGACTTTTTACGTGCTTTCTTCGGTGGTAGTATTGATGAATACCTGAAAGATCGCGGTTGGAGTTACGACGATATTCCCAATCTACGGCAATCGAGAAAGAAGATTTCATGGCGTGCCGCATTTAATATTCCTCCGAATCGAGACATGAAATGGGGAGGGATTTATGAATTGGATATTTCTATAGTTAAGAGACGCTACCTCAACGTCGGGCATGAGGGTCTTACCTATCGGCTTGATTCCAACAGCAAGTTATTGCCCTTGATTTCCAGAAAAGGCCGTGATACACACCTAAAAAGTGGAGGCATCGATGGCACCGAGCACTATAGTTTTCATCAGCTTCCAAGCAGTGTTGCAACCTATATTGAGCGATCGCCCGATGATGAAAAGAAATTTCCCGAAATTGTTCATTTTTTGAGATATATAAAAGATATACGCTTGGCGTCTATTTTCGATGTCGAGCAACTTCGCTTGCCGGCAATCGGCTACGCCGAAGAAATTGGGCCGAAGGGGCAGAATTTAGTACCATTTTTAGCTCAGCTTCAGGCAAAGCACTCAGAAAGGTTCGATCGTATTCGGAAGGATGCGATCCGAATATTTGACAACATTTCGGACTTCACCGTCAAAGGACACGCCTCGGCGGCGGCGCCAAAAACCTTGGAGGTAGCTGAGGGCAAGACCTTGTACAACAGCAGTCAGGTCAGCGATGGGTTCCTGCGGGTGCTGGCGGTGATCGCCCTGCACTATGCGCCCAACCCGCCGTCGATCCTGCTGTTCGAGGAGCCAGAGAATGGTGTCCATCCCCGTCTGATGAGCCGGATGGTCAGCCTGTTTCGCGACATGGCCAGCCGCAAGGCACCGGCACCGACTCAGGTTTTCCTGACCACCCACAGCCCGTATCTGCTCGACGAGTTCCACGATCATCCCGAGCAGGTCACCACCGTCCGGCGCCGCGGTCCCGGCCAGCCGGCAGAGTTCATCCGCCTCGATCATCTTTTCCCCAACGGCTTGCCCGACGAACCGCTCGGCGAATCGTGGTATGGTAACAGGTTCCTCGACGCATGAAGGTTACGTTGGTATCCGAGGGCGAGATCGATGTCGTGCTGCTGCGACCGATCATAGAGGAAATCGCCCGCCAGAGGGGAATTTCATGGCCTGTGAACCCGAAAGAGGATTGCCATGTCTCCCGCATCCGCAAGACCGGGCATGGCGGCGTGCTGAAGAAGCTTAAGATGATCGTTGCTGACTATGAAAAGGGAATCTACCGGCCGCCCGATATCCTGGTCATCGTCCTTGATCACCGGAAGACTCAGGCGGTTGTTGCGGACATCCGCAATCTGGTCAGTGGCCACGTCTGGACGGTGATCGGGGTGGCCATTGAGGAGGTGGAGGCGTGGTGGCTGGCCGACCGGCAGCAAACCCTCGGCTGGCTGGCGCTCAGTAACGAAGACGCCGAGGCGGCCGGTTACGGGCCAGATTACGCCCCGGAAAAGGACCCGGATCCGAAAGGAACCCTTGATCGACTGACGAAATGCTCTGGCGCGGTTGAAGTCGGTTATGGCGACGGCAGCGTCAGCTTGGCCACGGATTTCGTCGATGCCGCGTGGCGGCAGAGCGTCACACTCGACAGCCTGCGGATCAAGTGCCCGGGCGGATTCGCGCCCTTCCATGACCGCATGAGCGAACGCATAAAGACTGTGGTAAAGGTGGCCTGACCATGACTCACAAACACGCCGCCCGGCCACCCTCCCAGCGGCAATTGCGGGTGGGGGAGGAGTTGCGCCATGTGCTGTCGGCACTGTTTCGGCGCGGCGATTTTCGGGATCCGACCCTGCAAACCCTCAACGTCACCGTAACCGAGGTACGGCTCAGCCCCGATCTGCGCAACGCCACCGTTTTCGTCACGCCCCTTGGCGGCCAGCACCTGGGCGACGCGGTGGCGGCGCTGCGGCGGGCTTCGGCCTTCCTGCGCGGCCAGGTGGCGCGGGAAATAGATCTGCGTTACGCGCCGGCGCTGAGCTTCGAGGCCGACACCTCCTTTGAGGTGGCAAGCCGGATCGACAGCCTGCTCCACCTGCCCGAGGTGGCGCGTGATCTCCAGCCCCATCCGGCCCAGCCCCATCCGGCGGCGACGGGGGGCGTCGGCAGCGGTGCCGAGAGCGGCGCCGACCCGGCGGAGTCCGGGGGCTCTCACCAACACGGGGAATCGGTTCGTGGCACGTAAGCGGAAGGGCCGGCCAATTCACGGTTGGCTGGTGATCGACAAACCGGCGGGGCCAAGTTCGACCCAGGTGCTGGGCCGGGTCCGGTACCTGACCGGCGCCGAAAAGGCCGGTCACGGCGGTACCCTCGACCCCATTGCAACCGGCGTGCTGCCGATTGCGCTGGGAGAGGCGACCAAGACCGTCTCCTATGTCATGGACGGGACCAAGACCTACCGCTTTCGGGCGCGCTGGGGTGAGGAACGGGCCACCGACGATTGCGCCGGCGAGGTGGTCGCGGTCTCGGAGCGGCGCCCCGGAGAGGACGAGATTCTGGCGGCGCTGCCCCGCTTCGTCGGACTGATCCAACAACTGCCGCCCCAATATTCGGCGCTCAAGATTGATGGCGAGCGCGCCTACGATCTGGCCCGGGCCGGGGAAGAGGTGGTGCTGGAGTCGCGGCCGGTGCGCATCGACCGCCTGACCCTGCTGGGCCGGCCCGACCCCGATCATGCCGAGTTCGAAGTGGTCTGCGGCAAGGGCACCTACATGCGCTCCCTGGCCCGGGACCTGGGCCGGATGCTCGGCACCTTTGGCCATGTTGACACGCTGCGCCGGCTGGCCGTCGGTCGGTTCACGCTGGCCCATGCGATTTCCCTGGACGAACTGGCGGCGCTGGAGCAAGGTGCGGCCCTTGATGACCACCTGCTGCCGCTCGAGACCGCGCTGGACGACATCCCGGCACTGGCCCTGACGGCGGCGGAAGCGCAACGGATGCGACAGGGTCAACCGGTGGCGTTGCTGCGCCGCCAGGATCTCGGGCGGCTCGAAGAGCTGACCGCGGCCTGCGGCGACGGCGACCCGATTGTGTTGGCCACTGCCGAGGGCCGGCCGGTGGCGCTGGCCCTGCTCGACGGCGGGGAAGTCCGTCCGGTGCGCGTACTCAACCTTTGACGGGAGACCACGATGTCGATTACAGCCGAGCGCAAGACCGCGCTCATCGGTGAATACGCGACCACCGCCGGCGACACCGGTTCGCCCGAGGTCCAGGTGGCGATTCTTAGCGAACGGATTCGCAATCTGACCGAGCATCTTCAGTTACATCCCAAGGATTTCCATTCCCGCCGCGGGCTGCTGGTGATGGTCGGTCAACGCCGCCGGTTGCTCGACTACCTGAAGCGCAAGGACAGCAGCCGCTACGATACCCTGATTCAACGCCTCGGCCTGCGTCGTTAAGAGGGTTCCGGCCATCCCTGATGCGAGATACGGCCCTTTCCTGCTCCGCCAGGATGGCCCCCGGGGGGCGCCCCCCGCGGGGGGGGGCGAACAGTCTCTGTCGGGCCGACGCGACCCGGCCACGGCGCTCATTTGGTATCCACCTGGGTTTCGCGGGTGGGATTTCACTGCTGGTTTGGCCGGCCGGGACGTCCCGGCCGGCCTTTTTTTGATTTCACGCGGGGATGACGACGACGGAAGGACCGCGGCCCGGAGTCACCCAATCCGGGGTGGCCGGGTGTCGGATGGAAGGAAGAACAAAGATGTTCAAAGTGTATCGCAAGGAAATCATCTGGGGCGGCCGCAAGCTGACCCTCGAAACTGGCAAGATCGCGCGCCAGGCCGACGGCGCGGTGCTGGCGACGTGGGGCGAAACCACGGTGCTGGCCACCGTCGTCGCCGCCAAGACGCCGAAGGCCGGCGTGGATTTCTTCCCGCTCACCGTCCATTACCAGGAGAAGGCCTTTGCGGCCGGGCGCATTCCCGGCGGCTTCCTCAAGCGCGAAGGCCGTCCGACGACCAAGGAGATTCTGACGGCCCGCCTGATGGATCGCCCGATCCGGCCGCAGTTCCCCGATCTGTATTTCGACGAAGTCCAGATCCAGAGCTTCGTCCTGGCTTCCGACCGTCAGAACGACGGCGACGTCCTGGCGATGAACGGGGCCTCCGCCGCGTTGTGCCTGTCGCCCTTGCCGTTCATGGGCCCCTTGGGCTCGGTCCGCCTGGGCTACATCAACGGCGAGTTCGTTCCGCTGCCGACGCACGACCAGTTGGAAGAGAGCGACCTGGACCTGATGGTATCGGGCACCAAGGACGCGATCCTGATGATCGAGGGTTTCGCCCGCGAGATGCCCGAGGCCCTGATGGCGGAAGCCATCATGAAGGCCCACGAGTACATCCGCGAAATCTGCGAGATGCAGGAGGAGTTGGTCCAGAAGGCCGGTACGGTCAAGACGCCGTATGTCCAGCCGGAGCCCGACGCCCTGATCGAGACGCTCTGGACCAGTTTCAGCGGCGACTTGAAGGCGGCCAAGCGGACCGAGGGGAAGCTGGCGCGTGCCGAGGCCGCCGCGGCGGTCAAGCAGCGGGCCAAGGCCGTGGCGATTCCCAATCCGGAAGCCGCCGACGCCGTCACGGCGGAGCGATTCGACTCGGCCTGGCACACCCTGGAGCGCCGCGCGGTTCGCGAGTTGATCCTGTCGGGAGTTCGCCCGGACGGACGCGACAACCGCACGTTGCGGAACATCGAGTGCTCGGTCGACATCTTGCCGCGGGTCCACGGCTCGGCCGTGTTCCAGCGCG
>PLTC01000068.1 GCA_003165295.1 Rhodospirillales bacterium
CCCCTCTTTCCGCCGCTGCTACAGCCATAACGAGTCAAACCTCCATGTATCTCTATCGAAGACCCTCCATACGAGGGCCAGTCGGCCCTTTGAACCCAGGACGTCACGAGGTCAAGGAGGCGAGNNGCAGGGCAGAGCCCTGAAAAATCAAAGACAACAGTATTATCCCGGCGCCTGTTGGGGGAAAGCCCCGCAATGCGTCAACGAAGCGCACCATTATGAGACCGATCCGGCCGGCGGGGTAGGAAAGCCGCCGGATCATGGCCATATCCATGATCCTGAGTGAACGGAACGAGCGGGAACCCGGGTGCCCGGCAGGCACCGCAACCAGAAGGAGGGGTCATGGACGCCCGGATCATTGATTTGGCGGCCGAACGCCAGCAGCGTCGTCGAAACGAGCCACCATCGGCGGTCGACGTGAACGAAGCGGTCGGGCTGATGCGGTTGGCCGGCTCGGCATGGATGTTGGGATGGCTTTCTTTTTGGATGGCCATGTGGCGACCGGTTGGTCGGGGCAGTCCCGTCGCCCACGGGCCACCGGTGCCATGACCGCTCCCTGTGCACCGGACGTCAGCGTTTGGCCTTGGCGTTCCGGGCGCGGGCAAAGGCTTCGGCGAGGGCGTTGTCGCCCGGAGCCGGGGCGGGCGGTGTGCGCGGCGCAGGCGCCGCCGCCGGGGCGGGTGGCTTGGCGGGTGGTTGCTTGTGGCGGCCGGGGCCGGGCGATGACGAGGCCTTGGGGCGGTGATCCCGATCGGGCGGCCGGCTGTCCGGGCGACGCTGATCGGGCGGGCGGCCGGCCGGCTCCTCCATACGCATGGTCAGGGCGATACGTTTGCGCGGCAGATCCACCTCCAGCACCTTGACCCGGACGATGTCACCGGCCTTGACCACGGTATGGGGGTCCTTGACGAAGCGATCGGCCAGTTGGGAGATGTGGACCAGACCATCCTGATGGACGCCGACATCGACGAACGCGCCGAACGCCGTAACGTTGGTGACGACGCCTTCCAGCGCCATGCCCGGCTTGAGGTCCTTCAGCGACTCGATACCGTCCTGGAAGGCCGCGGTACGGAACTCGGGTCGGGGGTCGCGGCCAGGCTTTTCCAGTTCGGCCAGGATGTCGACCACCGTCGGCCGTCCGAAGCGGTCATCGGTGAAATCGTCGGGGTCGAGACCGCGCAGGAAGGCGGTGTCGCCAATCACCCGGTCGAGGGTGCGGCCACTTCGGGCCAGCAGCCGTTCGACCACCGGATAGGCTTCGGGATGGACCGCCGAGCCGTCGAGCGGGGTGTCGCCGCTCCGGATGCGCAGGAAGCCGGCCGCCAGCTCGAAGGTCTTGGGGCCCAGCCGCGGCACCTCGAGCAACTGGGTGCGGCTGCGGAAGGCGCCCTGGCCATCCCGGTACTCGACGATGTTGCGGGCCACCGTTTCCGAAAGGCCGGAGACCCGGGCCAGCAACGGCACCGAAGCGGTGTTGAGGTCGACGCCGACGGCGTTGACGCAGTCCTCGACCACCCCGTCCAGGGCGCGGGCCAGCTTTTGCGGACCGACATCGTGCTGGTACTGGCCGACGCCGATGGATTTCGGCTCGATCTTGACCAGCTCGGCCAGCGGGTCCTGGAGCCGGCGGGCGATCGAGACCGCACCGCGCAGGGAAACGTCGAGTTGGGGAAACTCGAGAGCGGCGACCTCGGAGGCCGAATAGACCGAGGCGCCGGCCTCCGAGACCATCGCCCGGGTCAGCTTGAGGTCCGGCTGGCGTTTCAGGAGATCGGTGACCAGCCGGTCGGTTTCGCGGGAGGCGGTGCCGTTGCCGATGCTGATCAGTTCGGGCTGGTGCCGGATGATCAGCGCCGCCAGCACCGCCAGCGAGCCATCCCAGTCGTTGCGCGGCGGGTGGGGATAGATGGTGGCGGTATCAACCAGCTTGCCGGTGCGATCGACCACCGCAACCTTGACTCCGGTCCGTATGCCGGGATCAAGCCCGATCACGGCCCGCGGTCCGGCCGGAGCCGCCAGCAGCAGGTCGTGAAGATTGCGCGCGAACACCTTGATCGCTTCGTCCTCGGCGCGCTCCCGCAGTTCCCCCATCAGCTCGGTCTCAAGATGCGGTCCGATCTTGAGCTTCCAGGTCCAGCGCACGCCATCGGCCAGCCAGCGGTCGGCGGGGCGGCCCTGATCGGCCAGTCCCAGGTGACCGGCGATGATCGATTCGCAGGGATGGGGGCTCTGGTCGGGCGGGGCCACCTCCAGCCGGAGATCGAGGACGCCCGCGCCGCGTCCGCGCAACAGGGCCAGCGCCCGGTGAGACGGCACCGCCGCCAGCGGCTCGGAAAAGTCGAAATAATCGGAGAACTTGGCGCCCTCCTCGCGCTTTTCCGGTATCACCGTGGCCACCAGCCGGCCATTTTCGGCGAGGTGGCGGCGCAGGCGACCGATCAACTCGGCGTCCTCGGCAAAACGTTCCACCAGGATGTGGCGTGCGCCTTCCAGCGCCGCCTTGACGTCGGCAACGCCCTTGTCGGCATCGACGAAGCCGGCGGCCTCGGATTCGGGGGTGAGGCCGGGGTCGGCCAGCAGCCGGTCGGCCAGGGGTTCGAGCCCGGCCTCCCTGGCGATCTGGGCCTTGGTCCGACGGCGCGGCCGGTAGGGCAGGTAAAGGTCCTCCAACCGCACCTTGGTATCGGCCGAGGCAATCTGGCGCGCCAGTTCGTCGGTGAGTTTGCCCTGCTCGGTGATACTCTGGAGAATGACGGTGCGGCGTTCTTCCAACTCACGCAGATAGACCAGGCGTTCGGCGAGCTGTCGCAACTGGGTGTCGTCCAGTCCGCCGGTGGCTTCCTTGCGGTAGCGGGCGATGAAGGGCACTGTGGCGCCTTCGTCGAGCAGGCGAATGGCGGCGTCGGTCTGGGCTTCCCTGGCGCCCAGTTCTTCGGCGATACGATGACTGATGCTGATCATGACCTCGGCCAGTCGGATGGTCCCGGAGTGTGCTGGCGGTTCCTATACTCCCGGCCGGTATCCAAGGCCAATGGTGTTCTCCGGCCCCGCACTCGGGGGTATTGTCCCGGGTGGGGGACAGTGGAGGGGTAATGTACATCGGCATCGATCTGGGGGGAACCAAGATCTCGGCGCTGCTGGTCGCCGGAGACGGCCGGGAACTGGCGCGCCGGCGGCTCGCGACCCCCACCGGCTACCCGGAGACCCTGACGGCGTTGGCGGCGGTGGTTGCCGGCCTGGAACAGGCGGCGGGCCGGCAGGGGCTGCCGGTCGGGCTGGGGCTGCCCGGTGTGATCGATCCCGTGGCGGGAACGGTGCGGGCGGTCAATCTGCCCTGGCTCGCCGGCCGA
>PLTC01000171.1 GCA_003165295.1 Rhodospirillales bacterium
GCGGCGCCCTGCTGTCGGGGCGCAATGATCACGAAATCGGCTTTGGCCATGTGACCGAAGGCGCGACCGGTTATCCCGGATACAACTCGGTCTGGCCGAAAAGCGCCGCCTCGGTGGCGGAGGTGCTGAAGGACAACGGCTNNGCCTTCGGCAAATGGCACAACACCCCGACCTGGGAGGTCGGTCCGGCCGGGCCGTTCGACCGCTGGCCGACCAAGCTTGGTTTTGAATACTTCTACGGCTTCCTGCAAGCTGAGGACAGCCAGTGGGAGCCCAGGCTTTATCGCGGCACCGTTCCGGTGGAGCCGTCGGGCAAGCCGGGCTCGGGCTACCACCTGACCATCGATCTGGCCAACGACGCCATCAAATGGCTGCACCAGCATGACGCGGTGGCGCCCGACAAGCCGTTTTTCCTGTACTTTGCCACCGGGGCAACGCACACCCCCCATCATGTTCCCCAGGAATGGGTGGACAAGTACAAGGGGCAGTTTGACCAGGGCTGGGACAAGTTGCGCGAAGAGACCTTCGCCCGCCAGAAGGCGCTGGGCGTCATCCCGGCCAATGCCGAACTGACCCCCCGTCCAGCCGAACTGCCGGCCTGGGACTCGCTGTCGCCCGAGCAGAAGAAGCTGCTGGCCCATGAGGCCGAGGTCTATGCCGGGTTCCTGGCGCAGACCGACCACGAGGTCGGCCGGGTGATCGAGGCGATCAAGGAAGAGGGTAAAGGCGACAACACCCTGGTCCTCTATATCGTCGGCGATAACGGTGCCAGCGGCGAAGGCGGGCTGGAGGGCGTTGACGAACAAACCGTCGAGGGCAATCCGGCCAGCGTCGCCGAGCGTTCGAAGCACATCGACGAACTGGGATCCGAACTCTTCGTGAACCACTACGCCGCGGGCTGGGCCTGGGGACTGGACACGCCGTTCCAGTGGACCAAGCAGGTGGCGTCCCATCTGGGCGGCACCACCGATCCGCTGTTCGTTTCGTGGCCGGCCCGGATCAAGGACAAGGGCGCGATCCGCAGCCAGTTCCAGCACGTCACCGACATTGCCCCGACCCTTTATGAGGTGGCCGGGATCACGCCGCCGACCGTGGTCGACGGCGTGCCGCAGAGCCCCCTGGAAGGCAAGAGTCTGGCCGCCAGCTTCAACGATCCCCAGGCGCCGTCGACCCATCCGGTCCAGTATTTCGAGATGCTGGGTAACCGGGGCATCTACAAGGACGGCTGGTGGGCGGGGTCGCGTCACCTGCTGCCGTGGCAGAGCTTCAACGCCGGTCTCTGGGACAAAACCGCAGTCGGTGACCATCCGTGGGAGCTTTACAATCTTAACGAGGACTATAGCCAGGCCCACGATCTCGCCGCTCAAAATCCCGGGAAGTTGAAGGAGCTGGTGGCGCTGTTCGACAGCGAGGCCCAACGGAACAACGTTTATCCGCTGGCGCCCCATTATGGTCCCCAACCGTCGCTCGCGGATGGCCGGACGCATTTCGTCTTCCGCTCCGGCGTGGAACGGTTGCCGCCGCGGTCGGTGCCCAATCTGCGCGGGCAGTCCCACACCATCACCGCCGACGTGGAGGTCCCCGCGGGCGGCGCCGAGGGCGTGATCATCGCCGAGGGCGGGCGTTACGGCGGGTTCTCGCTGTACGTCAAGGACGGCAAGCCGGTCTATGAAGTGAACGCCTATGGCCACGAGGCGGCCAGGTTGGTGTCATCCGAACCGTTACCGACCGGCAAGGTCCAGATCGTCGTCGAGTTCACCGCCGATCCGCTGGATTCCGCCTACACCACCCGCAGTCTTTTCGGTCGCGGGGTTGCTTCGGGCAAGGCCCGTCTGTCGGTCAACGGCAAACTCGTCTCTGAGGGCAAGGTCGCCAATTCCATCGCCGTCTACGGCGAAACCCTGGATGTCGGCAAGGACCTGGGCTCGCCGGTCAGCCCGGCCTACGAAAGTCCGTTCGTCTTCACCGGGAACATCAATACCGTGGCGCTTGATCTGAAATAGATCAGGTTGGAGAGGGAGTGGTGCCTCCCTCTCCATTTTCATTATTGTTAAGGGGAAAGCCGGATGAAAATCTTCAAGACGACCTTTAAGATGAGCCTGATGCTGGGCGCCTCGGCGATTCTGCTCGGATCGGTTGCCGCCTACGCCGATGAAGTCCTGCCGAAAACGCCGGCGCCGTTCGCCGGCAAGATCGACGCCGATCGGGATCAGTCGAAGCCCGACTGGCCGCAGCAGGTCAAAGCCAAGGCCGGCGCACCGAACGTCCTGCTGGTGCTGCTGGACGATGTCGGCTTCGGCGCCACCTCGGCGCTGGGCGGGCCGGTCAAGGCGCCGGAACTGGAAAAGCTCGCCTCCGAGGGATTGCGCTACAACAGCTTTCACGTCAATTCGCTGTGCTCGCCGACCCGTTCCGCCCTGCTCTCGGGACGCAACGATCACGAGATCGGCTTCGGCAACGTGACCGAAGGGGCGACCGGCTATCCCGGGTACAACTCGGTCTGGCCGAAGAGTGCCGCTTCGGTGGCCGAGGTCCTGAAAGACAACGGTTACTCGACCGCAGCCTTCGGCAAATGGCATAACACCCCGACCTGGGAAGTCAGCCCGGTCGGCCCCTTCAATCATTGGCCGAACGCCCTTGGCTTTGAATACTTCTACGGATTTCTCGCTGCGGCAGACAATCAGTGGGAGCCCCGGCTTTATCGCAACACGGTGCCGGTGGAGCCCTCGGGCAAGCCGGGCTCGGGCTATCACCTGACCATCGATCTGGCCAACGACGCCATCAAATGGCTGCACCAGCACGATGCGGTGGCTCCCGACAAGCCGTTCTTCCTCTATTTCGCCACCGGCGCCACCCACACGCCCCATCACGTTCCCCAGGAATGGGTGGACAAGTACAAGGGCAAGTTCGACCAGGGTTGGGACAAGCTGCGCGAAGAGACCTTCGCCCGGCAGAAGGCCCTCGGGGTGATCCCGGCCAATGCCGAACTGACCCCGCGTCCGGCCGAACTGCCGGCCTGGGATTCGCTGTCGGCGGAGCAGAAGAAGCTGCTGGCCCATGAGGCCGAGGTCTATGCCGGCTTCCTGGAACAGACCGATCACGAGGTCGGCCGGGTGATCGAGGCGATCAAGGAAGAGGGCAAGGGCGACAACACCCTGATCCTTTACATCGTCGGCGACAACGGCGCCAGCGGCGAAGGCGGTCTGGAGGGCACCGACGCCCGCACCGTCGAAGGCAAGCTGGAGACCGTGGAGAACCGCGCCAAGATCGCCGACGAACTGGGCAGCGAGCTGTTCTCCAACCACTACGCGGCGGCCTGGGCCTGGGGGCTGGACACGCCGTTCCAGTGGACCAAGCAGGTGGCGTCCCATCTGGGCGGCACCACCGACCCGCTGGTGGTTTCGTGGCCGGCGGGGATCAAGGACAAGGGCGGCATCCGCACCCAGTTCCAGCATGTCACCGACATCGCGCCGACGCTTTACGAACTGGCCGGGATCACGCCGCCGACGGTGGTCAATGGCGTGCCGCAGATTCCGCTGGAAGGCAAGAGTCTGGCCGCCAGCTTCAACGATCCCCAGGCGCCGTCAACCCATCCGGTCCAGTATTTCGAGATGCTGGGCAACCGGGGCATCTACAAGGACGGCTGGTGGGCCGGTTCCCGCCACCTGCTGCCCTGGCAGGCCCTGGTCAGCGACGTCTGGGACCAGACCCCGGTGG
>PLTC01000249.1:0-160 GCA_003165295.1 Rhodospirillales bacterium
TCGACGCCGCGCAGCATCCGGGTGCGCGCATCAACACCGAACTTGACTTCTTTGGCAGCCATTTTCTCTTACCTTTTACTAAACGGGAACAGCCGTTGGTTCATGATATCAGGGGGCTTCGAGGCTCAGACCTCAATGATGCCCATGATGTCGGACTCTT
>PLTC01000249.1:234-3972 GCA_003165295.1 Rhodospirillales bacterium
TGGCGGTATCGGGGATGATGATCCCCCCCTTGGTCTTCTGGTCGGATTCCAGGCGCTTGACCACGACCCGGTCATGCAGTGGGCGGAATTTCATCACGGACTCCATAACTCGTTGAACGCTCACGGGAGCGCCAGACTGTTTGGCACTCTACCCCAGTGAGTGCCAGTTACCTAAGCAATAGCGCGGCCCGGTTCAAGAGCGATCCGACGCAAAAGCCGGCCGCAGGGCGGCAAGGCCGCCCGGGCGGCGGTGAGGCCAGTAGCGCCATCGGGACGTTGCTCAGTTCAGGCGGAAGCTGATGAGGACCATCTCGTCGTTCCCGATCTCCCGGGCATCGACCCCGAGCCCGATCACGCCGGTCGCCTCAAGGGTCATCGACTGCCGGTTCAGGACCACCGGCGGCTGGTCGCCAAGCTTTACCGTAGTGCCATTCCGGCTCTGGTCCGAGAGAACGTACTTTCCGTCCTTCGCCACGATGGTCGCGTGAAGCCTTGAAACCTTGTCGTTATTGACCACGATGAAGGACGTCGGGTTCCGGCCGATTTCATAGGTCTCGCGTGACGAATCAACCACATACGGCCGGTCCCGGTAGACCAGGGCCAGCACCGGGCACCGTTCTGCCCGGTTCGGCGACGGCGCGGCGGCGCCGGTCCTGTTCGACGCCGGAACCGCCGCGGGCGACACCGCCGCGGGCGCCGCCGGCACCGGTCCCGCGGGAGCGGTGCCCGGGCTGACGGTGATCGGACCCCGAACCGGGGTTGCCGCCGGCATTTGAGCGGAGACGGCGTCAAGCTTGCGCAACAGCGCATCGGCCATCTTGCGCGGGATTCCCGCCAGATACAGCCTCTTGCGAAAGGCTTCGCGGACTCTGTCGCGGGAAAAAGTCGGATCGTTGGCCGGCGCCAGATCCCGGATGCTGCGAATCTCCGACAGCAGCAGCGCAACCCTCTCGGTGACAAAGCTGGCGTTCCGCCGTCCGATTTCGGTCGGCAGAATATCCAGCAGATAGCCGATCCTTCCGGCATTATGGGTAAAACAGGCCATCATGGTGGTGATCGCCTCTTCGATGGACAGGTCTGCCGTGTCCTGGCCAAGGGTGATCTTGGCCCGCCGGGTCAACGCCGCGGCCATCGGGCCGCCCCCCACGAAGCCACCATATTCCTGCAACAGCGGAACCAGTTGCCTGAACGCCCCAACATCGGCGTCACGACCCGATTTCGTCAGCAACACCTTGCCGTCCAGGGCCAGCGCGATCCGGTTCAGCAGGGCGGCCCGAAGCCTCGGCATCGGCCGGACCGCCAGGACTTCACTGACCGCCATCAACGCCGGGGTATGCGCAAAGCGGTCGGTTATGGCCCCGTCCAGGGCCGCGCAGAGGGACATCAGCGCCGTTGCCAGATCTTTGGCGTAGCCGATCGCCGCCTTGATCACGGCATTGCCGTCGACGATCTCGGACAGGAACTCATCGAGACAGCGGTCGGCAGCCTCGGACTGGTCTTCCTTGAACAGCTCGCAGACGAAAATCAGCTTCCGATTCCAGTCGCGGGCCTCGTTCAGGCGCTGGGAAAAGGCGTAAGTGATGATGCGGGCACGGTCGGCCTCGACAAAACCGGCCTCGACATGGGCCAGGAATCCGGTCAGCCCCCGGGTACCCAGCTGCTCCGCAACCGGAATCAGGTCATCGGAGTCCTTGGCCAGTTCGCGAACCTGGGCAAAAAGCTTGAGCAGTTCCTGAAGGCGCGCCTCGGCACCGACCCGGAGTTGTCGGGCCTGCGCCCCCGCGATCCTCCGGCTGATCTGGCCGAACAACATTTCGTCGCGCTCAAGATAGCGCAGCGGCATGTATTTATGCAGGATCTCGGCCGGAATCATCACCTGTTCGTCGCAATACGGGCGCATCACCTTAAGCAAGGTCATCCGGCTGTCATGACCATAGACGTCGCCAACGGTACGACACAGACTGGCCTCGTCAAGATCGCCGACAACCGCAACCTTTCCACCACCGGCGTAGGTCTTTTCGAAAATGGTCGCGGTGCGACCCCGACCATCAACCCGGGAAACGCGCACCGAAGAATATTTGGCCAGACCCAACAGGTATTCCGCGCGCGCAATCGCGATGGTCTCTTCTTTATAAACGCCCTCGATCTCTGACTTTCCCGCAAGATCAACAACAACTTCAAATGTGTGCCTGTCGATCATTTCGCAACTCCAGAGCCGATCATCCGAGGTTAACCTGCGCGCAATTATAAAGCCCGAATTCGCTATCGACCGGCATCATGATTCTTATCCAGCAAGCGTATTGGAATCAGTTTGATAGCAAACATTTCGCCATCGCCGGCAAAACCGGCCCCGATATCCCCGGACAGGCTTGAAGCTAAGTCCCCGGGTTGGCCTCCAGGTCCCGGAATTTCCTCTTTCACAAGAATTACCATGGACCGTACCCGTCTATCGAGATCATAATGCCGCCAAGCGAACGCCAACGAGAACCTTGTCGGAGCCATCGGATTTGACCATTTCCGTCAATAGCACAGCCGACTTACAGAAATAAGCGCTTTGTTGGCGCTCCGCGGCCAAGGCCACCGGCAGACGAGACAGCTATATTCTGAACCCGGTTATTCCTTGGTTTACCTGACTGTCACCACTTCAGCCGGCGGGGTTCCGGGGTAAAACTGGATCATCGGCGATCATATTCAACGATCATGAGAGGCAACAGGGCTGAAATTCGGCACGCTGTCGGTTTCCTCCGCGCACCCCGAATCGGCTTCGGGATGCGCATGCTCGACAATCAGGGGCGGCAACAGGCCATCCGCCGCCGGTTTGCCACCGGGCACACCGCCACCGTTCGCCTGCCGGCCGCATCCCCCGGGGACTTCCCGCGGCAAACCGGCCTGCGGGGCGGGTTCGGACGCGGCACCTAACGGGACTCGCCGACACCGACACCGGAACCGGAGGCGGAACCGTCGTCATGGCGGGGTTTCGCCGGAGCGGCCCGGTCCCGATGCTCTTCCCCCGACGGCAGGGCGGTACCTGCGAGCCTCTCCATGAGCGACGAGGCCAGCCGCAACACCTGCACTTCGGTATCGCTCAGCGTGGACAGCGCCGAAACCAGCCAGGCATCGCGACCGGCAACGTCCCGCTCCAGCGCCTCCCGGCCCGCGGGCGTAATCTCGAGCACGGACTGCCGGCGATCATGGTCGCTGCGGGCGCGGGTTATCAGGCCAAGTTGCTCAAGCTCGGCAAAGACCCGGGTCAGCGACTGGGGATGTTGACGCTCGACGGCGGCAAGATCACCGGGCGTGGTCGGACCATGGCGGTAGAGATGCCCCAGCACCCCAAGCTTGTTGGTACTCAGCCCGCCCGAGTGCTGTTCCCCACGAAACCGCAGGGCGAGCCGGACCGCCCCGCGCCGGATTTCCGCCGCCCAGTCCACGAGGTGTTGTCGATGGTCCATGGCAATGATGTTACATTCCGGCGTCGGCCGCTGCCAGTAATGCCGTTATGGGGTCATACCGGCCAGCCTTGTCATTGACACATTGGGGGCTTCGCCCCATAGGCGCCAGGATATCACTATTATCTTGATTTTGCAGGGCTCTGCCCTGCACCCGCGAAGGAGGCTCGCCTCCTTGACCTCATTCACGTCATGGGTTCAAAGGGCCGAGCGGCCCTTTGCGGGTGTGGGCAGAGCCCACTAGAAGGCGGAAGACTTCAGATAGCCCATCATCCGGCTGGCCGCCTCG
>PLTC01000184.1 GCA_003165295.1 Rhodospirillales bacterium
GTTGCGAGGCCGCCGCCGGGCGAGGTCGGACTCCCGTGGCCGTCGGCCGGCAGGCCGAAGGCGGTCCGGGCCGCCGGATTGGCCGCCAGCGGCGCGGGCGGCGGCCCGGCGGCGGCGATGGCGACCGCATCGAACACCAGTGCCGGCGTCGGCATGCCGGCCAACACGCTTTGGAGGGCACCCGGTGGGCAGATGGCCAGCATGGGGTCTCGTCTCGTGCGAACTGGAGAGTCGGGCCGGCCCGGCCCGGAGGGAAAAGGGGGAAAAGGNNAAAGGGGGGAAAACCCAGCCACCGCCGCCACGCTACCACACCGGCGCATCCGCTTCAGGTCCTTTGCCGTCACCGGCCGGGATTCCGCCTGTCCCTGCCCGGGATATCGCCCGATCCGGCGCGGTCCGATTCCGGGGTGTGGCGGGCGGGAACAATTTGAACCGTATTGCACTGCGGCCATTGCCGCCACCGCCGCCTATGATATAAACATCGGTTTCGGCAGGATAGCGGTATGAGGTCAGGTTTGCCCATCGACGCTTCGGTTCTGATCCTCAACGGTCCGAACCTCAACATGCTGGGCGTGCGCGAACCGGCGCTGTACGGCTCCCAAACCCTTGACGAGGTCGAAGCCGCGTGCCAGGAACGGGCCGAGGCCCTGGGGATGGTCGTTGACTTTCGCCAGTCCAACAGCGAGGGTGAACTGGTTGGTTGGATCCAGCAGGCGCGGACGGCCAATGACGGCATCATCATCAATGCCGGGGCCTATAGTCATACCTCGATCGCGCTGTTGGATGCCTTGACGCTGGCCGAATTGCCGGTGATCGAAGTTCATTTGTCAAACATCTTCCGACGGGAATCGTTTCGGCACCATTCTTACGTGTCTACGATCGCCAAAGGCGTGATCTGCGGTCTGGGTGCCCAGGGATATTTGTTGGCGCTGGACGCCATGGCTTCGATTCTCGATCAGGTTTAGGCAGCAGGATTATCGCATGGCGAGTTTTGATATCGATGGCGAACTGGTTCGCAAGCTTGCGGACCTGTTGCGCGAGACCGGATTAACCGAAGTGGAATTTGCCGAGGGCGACCGGCGGATTCGTGTTACCCGCCACGCCGCGGTGGCCGCGGTCAGTGTGGCGCCGCCGCCGCTGGCGGTTCCGACCGCGGCCCGTCCGGGTCAGGGGCCTCAGGTTCCCCCGGGGGCGGTTACCTCGCCGATGGTCGGAACCGCGTATGTCGCGGCGGAACCCGGAGCGCCGCCCTTCGTCAAGCCCGGCGATCCGGTCAAGACCGGACAGACGGTGATGATCATCGAGGCGATGAAGGTGATGAACCCGATCAAGGCGCCGCGAGGCGGGATCGTCACCCAGGTCCTGGTGGCCGATGCCCAACCGGTCGAGTTCGGCGAAGTTCTGTTGATCATCGAATGATACCAAATACAACTGGTCGATCCCATGGCCGCTGGCTTGTTTGAAAAGGTGCTGATCGCCAACCGCGGCGAAATCGCGTTGCGCATCCATCGCGCGTGCCGCGAAATGGGCATCCACACCGTGGCGGTGCATTCCACCGCCGACGCCGACGCGATGCATGTCCGTCTGGCCGATGAAAGCGTGTGCATCGGGCCGCCTTCGGCTCGGGAAAGCTACCTCAACATTCCGGCGATCCTGTCGGCGGCGACCATCACCGGTGCCGACGCGATCCATCCCGGAATTGGCTTCCTTGCGGAAAACGCCCAGTTCGCCGAAATGGTGGAGGAGCACGGGTTCACCTTCATCGGTCCCACCCCCGAGCACATCCGCATGATGGGCGACAAGGTGGTGGCCAAGAAGACGGTGCTCGAACTGGGGCTGCCGGTGGTTCCGGGCTCTGACGGTGCGATCACCAGCTTCGAGGAAGCCGAAGCAGTCGCGCGCCAGATCGGCTATCCGATCCTGATCAAGGCCGCCGCCGGCGGCGGCGGTCGCGGCATGAAGGTGGCGCGCAATCCCGAATCGCTGCGCGACGCCTACCAGTTGGCCCGGGGCGAGGCCCGGGCCGCGTTCGGCAACGATGAAGTCTATATGGAGCGGTATCTGGTCCGGCCGCGCCACATCGAGATTCAGTTGCTGGCCGACAGCCATGGCAACGTCGTTCACTTCGGCGAGCGTGACTGTTCGATTCAGCGCCGTCACCAAAAGGTGATCGAAGAGGCGCCGTCGCCGGCGCTCAACGCCAGCCAGCGCGACAGCATCGGCCGGCTGGCCGCCGACACCGTCCGGCAGTTCGGCTATCGCGGCGTCGGCACCATGGAGTTCCTGTTCGAGGACGGCCAGTTTTTCTTCATCGAGATGAACACCCGGCTCCAGGTCGAGCACACCATCTCGGAAATGATCACCGGCATCGATCTGGTCCGCGAACAGATCCGGGTGGCCACCGGGGCACCGCTGGGTTACGACCAGAGCGACATCCGCATCCAGGGCCATTCCATCGAATGCCGGATCAACGCCGAGCATCCCGAGACCTTCGCGCCCTCGCCGGGACGGATCGACGGCTATCACGCCCCGGGCGGACTCGGTATTCGAGTCGATAGCGCGCTTTATGACGGCTATCGGGTGCCGTCCCATTACGACAGCCTGATCGCCAAGCTGGTGGTCCATGGGGCCTCGCGCAACGAATGCCTGATGCGACTCCGTCGCGCCCTCGAAGAATTCGTGATCGGCGGCATCGAGACCACCATTCCCCTGCACAACCGCCTGATCGTCCAACGCGATTTCATCAACGGCGACTATGACATCCACTGGCTGGAGAATCTGCTGGCCGGAAAGCGGTAGCAATGGTCTTCGGCGGCCGGAGCAAGAGCCGTGGCCTCCGCCATCGCACCGGAAAAAAAAGTGGGTGCCGACGAAAATAACCGGGATTGCCGGTCGGGCGTTAAGGTTGCTGTAAGCGTCGGGGACCAAGCTCTCCCCATCGCGCCAGAAGGCGCCGGCAATCAGGAGAAAGTCCATGTCGATCGCAGCCGTCAGCGGTTCCACCCAGTCCCTGCCCCTCCAGACGGTTCGCCCGGCCGGCCGGGACAATGATGGTGATGAGGCCACCGAATCCGCCGCCGCCAAGGCCAAGGAAGCGGCAACCAGCCTTGCCACCAGCGGCAGCCGCGGCACCAAGCTGAACGCCTTGGTCTGACCTGCGCCCCTGAGAAATCGCAGAAGGACCGCCGGGCTTCCTGCGGTCCGGTGTGAGGTGGGGAAAGCGGCGCTCCCTGGGGGCATGGCGCCGTTACCCCGTTACCCGCCGGCGCCGCTGTCGTGGCGTCGGGCCGTACCGGAAATGGCACAGGGAGTCGGGAATCGTCTGCTCAGTCGTCTCATCGCCTTGGAGCCGCCCGGCTGTTGAGGCAAGGTGCGACCCTGTTGCAGTGTGTGAGCAGGGCGATGACCCGACCAGACATGACCGACGCGAGACTGTCCCGGCTTTACGATCTGTGGCTCGAGCGGCGGGGACCGCGGGTGCTGCCGGAACGAAGCGACTTCGATCCGGTACGGCTCAAGCCGTGGCTCGGCAATCTGGCATTGATCGAGGTCGGGGAGGACAGGGAATACCGCTACCGGCTCTATGGCACCAACTTCGTGTTCCGCTTTGGCGTCGAGATGACCGGCCGGACCGTCGAGGATCTGCCGCCGGAGCAGTCGGCGGCGATCCGCGAGGACTATGACGCCGTGGTCGACAGCGTCCGGCCGCTGTCCCGCCGTTACACCAGCCGTTTCGATATTATCGACCTGCACCGCCGTCTGGATTCCCAGCGGTTGGAAACCTGGGAGCGGCTGGTCCTGCCCCTTGCCAACGGCGGCGATGCCGTGGCGATGCTGATGGTCGCCGCTTACCACCTGGCCACCGAGACGCCGCCGGACCCCTGATCCCGGCGAGCGTAAAGGATGCGCCATTGGGGGCTTCGCCCCATAGGCGCCAGGATATCACTATTATCTTGATTTTGCAGGGCTCTGCCCTGCACCCGCAAGAAGGCTCGCCTCCTTGACCTCATTCACGTC
>PLTC01000235.1 GCA_003165295.1 Rhodospirillales bacterium
CGAGCCTCCTTGCGGGTGCAGGGCAGAGCCCTGCAAAATCAAGCTCATCGACAGTTGACGCTACCCGCCACAGCACCCGGTTACGGCTCATGCAGCCCTTCATCCAGGCTTTTCAGCAACGGGTTGAGCAGATAGGAGAGCACCGAGCGGCGGCCGACCACGATTTCCGCCTGGACCGTGGCGCCGGGCAGCAGCCGGTTGCCCGGCTGCATAGCCGCAAGGTCCACGGAATCCAGGTGCAGCCGCGCCCGATAGACCGGCTCGTTCTGGCGTTCCTTGACGAAGGCGTCGGCGCTGACCGTCTCCAGGGTGGCCGGCAGGGTGCCGTGCTGCTGGAAGGGAAAGGCATCGACCTTGATCCGCGCGGTCTGGCCGGCATGGACGAAGCCGATTTCCCGGTCGGCGATTTCCACCTCGGCGGTCAGCGGGGTATGGAGCGGCACCAGGGTTACCAGCGGTTCGGCCTCCTTGGCCACCGCACCCACCGGTCGCGGCGCCAGTTCCAGCACGATGGCGGCGGCGGGTGCGGTCAGGGTGATCAACTGGGCGCGGTGCCGGGCCTTCTCCACCAGTTGGGTGGCTTCGACGAAGCTGTTCTGGACGGTTTGCAACTCGGTCAGCAGCTTCTGCCGCCAGTCCTGGACCCAGGAGTCCCGTTGCGCCTCTTCCACCGCGATCTGCCGTTCGAGATCGGCGGACTGGTTGACCTCCCGTTGCAGGTCGACCGCGACCCCCTGATAGGCGTCCCGGCTGGCCAGCAGCTTGTACCGCGAGCCGCCTTCGGAGGTTTTCAACTCCTCATGGATGTTGACGATTTCCGCCAGGGTCTTCATCCGGTCTTGCAACGCCGCGGCGCTGGCCCGGGCCTGTTGGATCTGTTCCCGCAACCGCTGTAACAGGCGGTCATGTTCGGCCATCTGCGCCCGATAGGCCAGCTTCTGCTGGATAAAGATCATCAGTTGCAGTTGACTGCCGGTATCGGTGGGAACCGCGTCCAGGTTCTCGGCCTGGTTCAGCAGCGCCCGCAACCGGCGTTCCTGCCAGATCAGGCTGGTCCGCCTGGTTTCCAGCTCGGTCAGATCCGCCGCGGCAAAGGTCGAATCCAGGGTCGCCAGCCTTTGCCCGGGCTCGACGGTCTGGCCGACCACCACGTCGATGGACCGCACCACCCCGGTCTCGAGGGGTTGGACCACCAGGGTTGCCGGCGACGTCACCAGCTTTCCCGGCCCGACCACCAGCATGTCGATCCGCGCCAGCGCCGACCAGACCAGCGCGGTGATCAGCAGCGCCAGCAGCAGATACTGAGTCCAGGTCAGCCAGGCCGGGATCGGCCGGTGCAGCAGGGCTTCGGCATCGGACAGGAAATCGAGCGGGGGCGGTTCGGGGCGCCGGCTGGTCATGGGTCTGGTTTACCGGTTCTGCTGCGACCACAGATGCTGATAGAGGGCGCACCGCCCCAGCAACTCGGCATGGGGTCCGCCATCGACGATCCGGCCTTTCTCCATCACGATGATGGCGGTGCAGCGGACCAGCATGGACAGCCGATGGGACACGATCAGCACGGTGCGCCCGGCGGCGATGGAGGCCAGGTTGTCCATGAAGATGGCTTCGCTGTCGGGATCGAGGGCGCTGGTGGCTTCGTCGAGGATCAGCAGCCGCGGCCGGACCATCAGGGCACGGGCGATGGCCAGACGCTGGCGCTGGCCGCCCGACAGGTTGGCGGCGTTCTCCTCGATCCGGGTCTCGAAACCCTGGGGCATGCGCTCGATGAATTCGGTGGCGCCGGCCAGCCGGGCCGCCGCCGTCACCTCTTCGGTGGTGGCCCCCGGCCGCGTGATCGCGATGTTCTCGCGCACCGTGCCCCGGAACAGGAAGTTCTCCTGGAGCACCACGCCGATGCTGCGCCGCAGATGGGGCAGATCGATTTCCCGGGCATCGACGCCGTCGAAACGGATCACCCCGTCCTGGGGGGTGTTGATGCCCTGGATCAGCCGGGTCAGCGTGGTCTTGCCCGAGCCGCTGCGCCCGACGATGCCGACCACCGCGCCCGAGGGAATGCGCAGGCTGATGGTGTCGAGGATCAGCGGGCCTTCGGGGCTGTAGCGGAAGCGGACCCGGTCGAATTCCAGGGTGCCGGAAATCGGCGGGCACAACCCCGAGGCGCCGGGCGGCCGTTCCGGCTTCTGGTTCATGACCTCTCCCAGCATCCGCACCGACAGCACGGTTTCCTGATAGTCCGGGATCAGCGCAACCATCTGGACCAGCGGCGACATGACCCGGCCCGACAGCATCTGAAAGGCGATCAGCGCACCCACCGAGAGCGTGTGGTCGACCACCGCCCCGGCCCCGATGCCGAATACCGCGACCGGCATCAGCCTTTCCACCACCTGGATGATGGTTTGCCCGGAGATGGCCATCCTGCCGACGCGAATCTGCATCTGCGCGGCGTTGGCCACGCTCTGGTCCCATTTCCGCCGCTGGACCGGCTCGATGGCCGACGACTTGACCGTGCGCATGCCGTGGATGGTCTCCACCAGCATCGACTGACGTTCGGCCTCGGCGTGGTACAGTTCCGACAAACGGTGGCGGAACGGCTCCAGCATGAACACGATCACCGCCACCATGATCCCGCTGAACACCAGCACCACCAGAGTCAGCGCCACGCTGTAAAGCAGCAGGATCGGCAGGAAGATCAGCAGCGCCGTGGCGTCGAGCGCGGTCGCCAGCAGCCGCCCGGTCAGGAACTGGCGAATCCGTTCCACCTGCTGCATGTGACGGACGGTGATGCCCGCCGCCACCCGCTCGAAAAAGTCGATGGGCAGAGACAGCAAATGGGCAAAGGTGCGGACGCCCAGGCGGACATCGATCTTGGTGGTCACGGCCAGCAACAGATGGCGCCGGATGAAGGTGAACCCGGCCTCGAACAGAATGGCGATGACCACGCCCACGGTCAGCACCGTCAGCGTGGCAAAACTGTTGTGGGTCAGAACCTTGTCGATGACCACCTGAAAGAACAGCGGGGTGACCAGGGCCAGCACCTGGAGCACCAGCGCCGCCACCGCCACGTCCCGGAAGGCCGCCCGTTCGTGCCACAGCTCGGAGAGGAACCAGCCAAAGCCAAACGGCTGATCCCGGCTGGTCAGGGCATAGACCCGCCGCAGCAGCACCAGCCGGCCCGACCAGTCCCCGGTGAACTGGTCCGGGGTCAGCAGCACCGGCTCGGACCGGAGCGCCAGCGGATCCACCACCGCCACCCGGGGCCCGGCACCTTCGGACCGCAGGCCGACCACCACCACCGCCCGGTCCCCGGCCAGCAGGGCGATCACCGGAAAGACGTCGCCCATCGCCACCAGCCGGTCCCAGTCGGCCCGCACCACCCGGGACTTCATCCCCATCCGCCGGGCCAGCCGCGCCAGTTCCCCGCCCGAAAGATCGCGGGCGGGCAGACCGACCTCGTGTTCCAACCGCGACCGGTTGAGATCGAGCCCGTAATGCCGCGCCACCATCGCCAGGCATTCCAGTCCCGGCCGCACCGGCGGCGTCTCACCGTCGTCAAGCAGGGGCGCCCCGGCCGCCGCATCCGACAGCGGGTCACGGGAAGCGTTGGCATCGGGCACCTGGCGCATCCTCCTCCGGCGGCAAAGGGTCGGTCACAACGGCGGCAAACCGAACACACTTTGAGGCAGATCCAGCGCCAGGGCAAACAGGAACAGGCCAATCGCCAGCCGCCGCCCCGACAGTTCGCCCGGCCGCAGTGGGGTGCGACCGGCCAGGATGGCGGCAAACGGCAGGCGGGAGGTGTGCGCGGCGAAGTTCTCCCACACGCCCGGCCCGACCTTGAGCCGGGTCTTGTGGTCGAGGGAGATCGTGCCCCGGACCGCCGTCACCAGCAGCGTCCCGAACAGCAACAGCGCCGCAACAGCGCCGTTGGCGAGCAGATGCGCCGCCGCCCACAGCGCGGTGCCGACCAGCAGCGGGTGACGGGTGATGTCCTCCTGCACCGACAACCCGCCATCGCTCATCAGCGCCGCCAGTATCAAGGGTGCCATCGCGTCCCCCTACTCCCTCTTTGTCCCGGCCGCCGCCGGGCGCAGGACGGCCCGGCCCTACCGATCAGCCGGTCTGGGCGCCGACAAAGGCGACGTGAACGCGCGCGTCGACCAGCAACTGATTGTTGCCCTGACTGAAGACCTGATAGCTGACACCCTTGATGGTGGTATCGCCCCGATTGGTCCAGGCCGCCGCCGGATCGGTAATGTCCACCGTGTCGCTGGCCGTGCCGTTGACCACCACCTGAACGTGCCCGGTTCCGGTATCCTGATCGGTCAGGACATCGGTGGTGCCGTAGGTCCCGACCGCAGCGGCGTTGACCTTCACCACCGCCGCCGAGCCGTCATTGGCCAGATTGAGCTGGCTGAGACTGGTGCCGCTGACCTGGCCCGGTGTCAACTGGGTAAGGTCGATGGTCTGGCTGCCGCCATTGCTGTCGCTGCTGCTGTTGGTGGCGAACCAGACATCCGAGATCGCATGGCTTTGACCGTCAGCGGTTTCGAAGGTCGAGGTCATGCCGATGAAATTGCCGTTGTTGGCGGTTGGCGACGTGGTGGCGGTCAGGTTGATCTGGGTGATGCCCAACGAACTCAGGCTGTGGAGTTCTCCCGGTTCGGAAATGCCGTCGCCATTGGCATCGACCCAGACTTGCAGGCTGTTCCACGCCGCATCCTGGGAATTGATCACGCCGTCGCCGTTGGAGTCGAGAGAGGCCAGGGCGGCAAAGCCGTTGCCGGCGGTGCCTCCCGAGGCCAGCGCGGTGGCGGTGCCGAACATTTCCTTGCCGCTGTCGATGACGCCGTTGTTGTTGAGGTCCTCCACCAAAAAGCCCTCGTCGGCGGTGATCCATCCGGTGTTGACCGCGGTTCCGGTGCCGCCCAGATCGAACGACACGCCGTTGGCGATGCTGGTGGTCCCGACCGCGCCGCTTCCCAGATTCAGCACCAGCGGCGACAGCGCCATCGCGTTCAACTGGGTTACGCTGATGGCCGCAACCTGGGACGCGGTAAAGGCCCCGGTCTGGGTCATGGTCAGCGCCGCGACCTGGGTGGTGGTCAGTTGCTGAATGTCCGCCGTGGCCAGCGCCGCAATCCCGGTGGTGGTCAGCGCCGGAATCTGGCTCACGGCCAGCGCCCCGACCTGGGCCGTGGTCAGCGCCGCCACTTCGTCGGTGGTCAGCGCCGCCATCTGGCCGGTGGTCAGCGCCGCCACCTG
>PLTC01000244.1 GCA_003165295.1 Rhodospirillales bacterium
CGGTGGTGGTTCCGACATCGGTGGTTGTTCCGACATCGGTGACGGGGCCGACCTTGGCGGGTCCGGCGTCCGTCCCCTCGAACTCGGCGGCACCGGTCTCGGCGGCCACCGGGAAGCCTTCGGCCGCGGGCCCGATCCCGGGTTCGGTGGGCAGGCCGGTCAAGCCGGGCGGCGCCTGAAAGTCGGCGTCGTCCCCCGGCGGGACGATCACGGTCTCGGGCAGCACCTCGAATCCGGTCTCGCCGGTGGTTACGGGCGCGGCGGCGACGGCCTCCACGGGCGGTGCCACGATACTGGAGCGTTCACCGTCCAGGAACCAGTCGAAATCCTCAACCTGGATGGCGTCCACCGGCACGGCGGCCGGTGGCGTCGCGGCGTGTGCCGCCGCGGGCTCCGGCGTCTGGCGGGCGCCATCGGCGTCGCTTTCGTGATCGGGTTCAAGCCCGGCTTCGTCCTCGAACTCAGCCCCGGTTTCCACCTCAGCCCCGGTCTCGGGGCCGGTGCCAGCCTCCGGGATGATGCCGCCCTCGCCCAGGTGGCCCTCGCGACCCCGACCGCGACGACGGCCGCCGCGTTTGCCCCGGCGCCGCTTGCGCGGCTGGCCGTCTCCGCCGATCTCGACGCCGGCCGCCGCCGCTTCGCCGGGGCCGGCTTCGTCACCCTCGGCTTCCTCGTGACCCTCTCCGCCCTCACCGGGCGCGTTGGCCTGGTCGCGGGCCTGGTCGCGGGCCGGTTCGTGAACCGACAGCGCCGCGACCGGCTCTGCCGGCCGTTCTCCGGGACCATGGCGCCGCCGGCCGCGCCGGCCACGCCGGCCACCCCGGCGCTCCCGGCCCTCTTCGCCAGCCTCTTCGCCACGGGTTCCGGTGGCGGCGGGTGCTGCACCCGCGCCAACCTCCGGGCCGGCGCCAACGTCATCGATCCCTTCGTCCTCGGCTTCGATGTCGTCGTCCACCGGACGCTCGGCCCCGGTCAGGAGCCGTTCGGGGGTGGCGATGGCCAACAGCTCGTCATCGGGACCCCGGGGGCGGATGCGGTCGACCCGCAGGTCCGGGATGATCAGGGTTTCGTCGGCCAGCACCGCCACCCGCATGCCGTAACGCTGCTCGATCCGCGCCAGTTCGACCCGCTTGAAGTTCAGGATATAAAGCGCGACGGTGGATGCCACCGCCACCGTGATCTCGGCGGAACGGTGGCGGATGCCCTCCTCCTCGACCGCGCGCAGGGTGTGCAGGGCCGCCGATTCGATGGAGCGGATCACCCCGGCCCCGGCGCAGTGGGGGCAGCGTTCGAAATTGGTCTCGAGCAGGCTTGGCCGCAGCCGCTGGCGCGACAGTTCCAGCAGCCCGAACGGGGAAATCCGGCCCAACTGGATACGCGCCCGGTCGGTCTTCATGGCCTCCTTGAGCCGACGCTCGACCGCCAGATTGTTGCGGTTGTCCTCCATATCGATATAGTCGATAACGATCAGGCCCGCCAGGTCACGCAATCGTAGCTGGCGGGCAATCTCGTCAGACGCCTCGATATTGGTCTTGAGGGCGGTTTCTTCGATGTTGCGTTCCCGGGTCGAGCGCCCGGAATTGACGTCGATGGCGACCAACGCCTCGGTCGGGTTGATAACGATATAGCCGCCGGACTTGAGCTGAACCACCGGGCCGTGAATCGCGTCGATCTGGGTTTCCACCTGATAGCGGAAAAACAGCGGGATCGTTTCGTCGTGGTAGGGTTGGACCCGCTTGGCATGGCTGGGGACCAGCATGCGCATGAAGTCCTTGGCCAGCCGGTAGCCCTGCTCGCCCTCGACCAGCACCTCGTCGATGTCGTTGGCGTACAGGTCGCGGATCGACCGTTTGATCAGGTTGGCTTCTTCATAGATCAGCTCGGGGGCCGTCGACTGAAGCGTCTGCTCGCGGATGCTGTCCCACAGGCGCAGCAGGTATTCCAGGTCGCGCTTGATCTCGGCCTTGCTGCGCTCCAGCCCGGCGGTGCGCAGGATCACCGCCATGCCCTGGGGCACGTCCAGATCGCTCAACATCTCCTTGAGGCGCTTGCGGTCCTGGGGGTTGGTGATCTTGCGGCTGACCCCGCCGCCGCGGCCGGTGTTGGGCATCAGCACGCAATAGCGGCCGGGCAGCGACAGGTAGGTGGTGAGCGCCGCGCCCTTGGTGCCGCGTTCTTCCTTGGTCACCTGCACCAGCAGAATCTGCCGGCGCTTGATCACCTCTTGAATCTTGTAGCTGCGCAGCGGCCGGGGCCGGCGGCGCACCATTTCCTCGACCTCGTCGCCGCCGATCACGTCAAGACTGACCGCTTCGGCGATCTCGGCGGCCTCTGCGCCGCCGTGGCCGTTGTCGTGCCCGTTGTCGTCGAACGTCCCGGACGCCGGGATCCCGGCGGTCTCGCGGTGTTCGTCGGCTTCACCGGCCATTTCGGCCACCGGCAGGGCGCCGTCCTCAAAGGACAGGCTGTGCTCGATCCCGGCCGCCGGCACCTCGTCGGAGCCGACCGCAGGATAGGAACCCGGACCTTCCTCCGACAACCGGTCAAGGGTCAGCGCCGCCGGAACCGCGGCGCCAACGGTCTCCGGATACGGCACGTCGTCGCCGGCGGCGCCGACATCCGGCGCCACATGACCGGTTGCCTCCGGCATCGAGTCGTCGGCCGTGTCCGGCATCGAGTCATCGGCCGTGTCCGGCTCCGGGCCGGCTGCCTCCCCGGGTTCCGGGCCGTCACCCGCCGCGGGCGGGTGACGGCCGGCTTCGGGTGCCGGGAGCCGGCGCGGCGGCGGTTCGTCGTCGGCTTCGTCGGCCAGCTCGGCATAGCGCCGCTCTTCGGCCAGCAGGGCTTCGCGGTCGGCGACCGGGATGCGGTAGTAGTCCGGGTGAATCTCCGAGAAGGCCAGAAAGCCGTGCCGGTTGCCGCCGTATTCGACGAACGCGGCCTGGAGGGACGGCTCGACACGCGTCACCTTGGCCAGATAGATGTTGCCCTTAAGCTGTTTCCGGCTTGCAATCTCGAAATCAAGGTCTTCGAGTCTGTTGCCGCTGACCACGACAACCCGGGTTTCCTCGGGTTGCGTGGCGTCCACAAGCATGCGCTTGGCCATCAATTGCCCTCAGGACGCCGCCCGCCCCGCCCGCGCGACCAACGAGGGAGTGGCGCGTCCACCTGTTGAGCGAAGCCTGGGGAACCGGTCCGACCTCTCCAACGGCGCTGGTCAAGCTGCCAGAACGGGTCGACTTACGGCACCCCGGCCACAGCTTTGCGGCTGTGGCCTGCTTCGAGGTTTCTCCTGTTCAACCATGTGATCCCGAAGCGCCACGCCCGGAAATGCGGCCGAAGGCGATATGCCAAACCGCATGCTTTTCAAGGCGCGACGCTGTCCGCTGCCGCCGGAGACAGGAACGGGCATGGTTTGTCGCGGGGGATAGGATAATCCCCGACGACGCCCTTCACAATGGGATTGTTCGGCAATTCTTATCATGGGTCGGGTCCTGCCGATGCCCCCGCCGTTCCGGGCCGTTCGCACCGGGTCGGGGGACCCGCCGCTGCCGGATACGGGCTTGAACACGGACTGTCAAGTTCGGTCGGCGGCCCGGGGGCCGGGTCTTCACCGGCTTCGGGTGGAGGGTGGCGGTCCCGTTTGATGATGCGCCGGATGTCGGCGAGGATGTCATCCATCGGCGATTCATGCGAAGAGTCCCCATCGGTGGTGCCGTTCGGGGTGGCGGCGGACGCCGTGGTGGTGGACGGTCCGGCGTCGTTCCTGATTTCAGACGTCATCCTGTTCTCCCTGTTCTTCGCCCGGTTCTTCGGTGGAAGCGGGTGGCGCCGGGCGGTTCATGGTGCGGCCGTGGCCGTGAGACGCTGTAGCGCCGCCCGGGCCAGCGCGGTGCCTTGCGCCGCGGCCAGCCGGTAGAGCCGCACCGCCTCCGCTTCGTCCCGGGTCACGCCGCGGCCTTGTTCCAGCAACACTGCAAGATAGGCTTCGCCCAGCGGGTTGCCCTGGTCGGCGGCCAGTCGGTAGAGCCGGGCCGCCTCGGCCTCGTCCCTGGCCACGCCCTGGCCGTTTTCCAGCAACAGGCCGAGCGTGACCTGAGCGTCGGCATGGCCCTGGTCGGCGGCCTCGCGGTAAAAGCGGGCGGCCTCGGTGAGATTGCGGGCAACTCCGCGGCCGTTTTCGAGGGCGACTCCGAGATTGTACTGGGCCGCGGCGAGGCCCTGTTCGGCGGCCAGCCGGTACCAGCGGGCGGCCTCGGCTTCGTCCTTCGCCGTTCCGCGCCCGTCTTCGAGCAGGACGCCCAGGCCGTTCCGGGCCTCGGCGCGGCCCTGGTCGGCGGCCAGCCGGTAGAGCCGGACCGCTTCCGGTTCGTCACGCCCGACCCCGCGGCCGGCTTCCAGCATCCGGGCCAGGGCGGTTTCGGCGTCGGCATTGCCCTGGTCGGCGGCCAGCCGGTACCAGTGGGCCGCCGCCGCCTCGTCCCGGGGCACGCCGCGACCGTCTTCAAGCAGGCTGCCGAGCAGCACCTGAGCCGCGGCATGGCCCTGGTCGGCGGCCAGCCGGGCATAGCGGGCCGCCTCGGCCTCGTTCCGGGTCACGCCGTTGCCGGCGGCCA
>PLTC01000243.1:0-2621 GCA_003165295.1 Rhodospirillales bacterium
GTCAGCGCCGCCGCATCGCCCGGGATCGGCACCGCGCGCAGCCGGCGGACATGGCGGGCCAGCGGGGTCAGGAAGGCCACGGGATCCTTGGTGCCGAGCATCCCGAACACCAGGACCAGCGGCAGCGGCGACGCTTCTCCGGTCCAGGCGGCGGCCTGGGCGGCCAGCACCTCGCCCGCCGAATCGTTGTGACCACCGTCCAGCCACAGCTCCCAGCCCGGGGGCAGGCGGTCGGGCAACCGGCCACGGGTCAGACGCTGGAGCCGGGCCGGCCAGTGGGCTCCGGCCACGCCGAGCCGTAGCGCCCGGTCGTCCACCGGCAGTCCCGGCAGGGCGGCGAGACAGGCGATGGCGGTTCCGGCGTTGACCCGTTGGTGGGCGCCGGTCAGGCCCGGGGCCGGCAAGGACAGAGTCCGCCCGACGCTCTCGAACCGGAAGCCGCCGGCGGCTTCCGCTTGGACCGTCCAGTCGAGGACCGGTGCCGCCAGCGCCCGGGCGTGGCGGCGCAGGGTGGCGGCGGCTTCGGCGGCCGGTTGGGGGGCCAGTACCACCGGCACGCCGGGCCGGAAGATGCCGGCCTTTTCCCCGGCGATGGCGGCCAGCGTGGTGCCGAGAGAGTTGGTGTGATCGTATGAAATCCGGGTGATGGCGGTGACCGCCGGGCGTTCGACGACATTGGTGGCGTCGAGCCGCCCGCCCAGCCCGGTTTCAAGCAGCACGGCGTCCGCCGGGGTCCGGGCGAAGGCCAGGAACGCGGCGGCGGTGGTGATTTCGAACAAGGTCAGCGATCGGCCGACGTTGGCGGCCTCGCACTCCTCAAGCAGGGCGATCAGCCCGTCGTCGTCGATAAGGGCTCCGGCGCCGGGTCGGCCCAGCCGGATCTGCTCCCGGAAGTGGACCAGATGGGGCGAGGTGTAGACGTGGATCCGATGCCCGGCCGCCTCCAGCATGGCGCGCAGGAAGGCCAGCGTCGACCCCTTGCCGTTGGTGCCGGCCACATGGACCACCGGCGGCAACCGACCCTGTGGCGCACCCAGCGCCGCCAGCAGCCGTTGTATCCGGTCCAGCGACAGATCGATGGCGTTGGGGTGCAACCCCCTCAGCCGCTCCAGCACCGGATCCAGTCGCGGGTTCCAAGGGCCGCCGGCCCAAGGGCCGCCGGCCCCTGGCCCGGGGGTCCGGGGACGCGGCGCGTCCCCGGAAACGTCGTCGCCGCGACTCACCCGCCGGCCTGGGGACCGGGCGGCGTGGGGCCGGCCGGAGCCGCCGCCACCGCCACCGCCACCGCCGTCTCGTCGGCCTTGTCGCGCTTCGGCGCGGCCGGGGTGTAGGCCAGTTTCGGCACCGCGTCGGCCTCGGCCGGGGCCGCCAGCACCACCACCTCGGCCGACGGGCCGGGATGGCGCAGCAGGTGCAGCACCCGGACCAGGGTGCCGCGCAAGGTCTTGCGATGCACCACCATATCGACCATGCCGTGCTCCAGCAGGTATTCGGAGCGCTGGAAGCCCTCGGGCAGGGTTTCGCGGATGGTGTCCTCGATCACCCGGGCGCCGGCGAAACCGATCTGCGCCCCCTGTTCGGCGATTTGAATGTCGCCCAGCATCGCAAAGGACGCGGTGACGCCGCCGGTGGTCGGGTCGGTCAGCACCACGATATAGGGCAGGCCGGCTTCCTTGACCATTTCCACCGCAATGACGGTGCGCGGCATCTGCATCAGGGACAGGATCCCCTCCTGCATGCGGGCGCCGCCCGAGGCGGTGAAGATGANNCCTGCATGCGGGCGCCGCCCGAGGCCGGCACCACGATCAGCGGCGCTTCCTGGAGCACCGCCAGCCGGGCCGCCGACAGCAGACCTTCGCCGACCCCGATGCCCATGGAACCGCCCATGAAGCGGAAGTCGAAGGCCGCGATCACCACGTCCATTCCGGCCATCTTGCCGAAGGCGACGACGATCGCGTCGGCCCGCTGGGCCTTGAGCTGGGCCTCCTTCAGGCGGTCGGTGTAACGCTTGGTGTCGCGGAACTTGAGCGGATCGACCAGTGTCTTGGGCAGTTCGACCACCTGATATTCGCCATTGTCGAACAGCATTCCCAACCGCTTGTCCGGGTCCAGGCGCATATGGAAGCCGCAGTGCTGGCAGACGTGAAGATTCTCCTCTAATTCCCGGTGGAAGATCATCGCGTCACAACTGGGGCACTTGTGCCACAGATTCTCCGGTACCTCACGGGGTGCGACCAGGGCGCGAATCTTGGGGCGGACATAGTTGTTGAGCCAGTTCATGCGGGATCCCTCGCGCTTTTGCGTGGCATGGTCCGTGGGGGTGGCGCCTGATTCTCGGAGCCGTTCCGAAGACCGGGGCGGTGGGTCAGGATCGCGCCGTGCGGACCCCGGCGGCCAGTTGGCCGACCAGGGCCAGAACGTCGTCGATCAGACCCGGCCGGGGCCGGTTTTGGTCGTCGAGGCCGGCGGCAAGGCAGTTGACGATGGCCGAGCCCACCACCGCGGCGTCGGCGACCCGGGCGGCGGCGGCGACCTGTGCCGGGGTGGAGAGGCCGAAGCCCACCGCAACCGGCAGGTCGGTGTGACGGCGCAACCGCGCCACCGCCGCGGCGTTCGTCGAC
>PLTC01000243.1:2645-3466 GCA_003165295.1 Rhodospirillales bacterium
ACGATCAGGCCGTCGACGCCGGCCGACACCGCTTCGTCCAGGAACCGCCCGACGCCGAAACGGTAAATCGGATTGAAGTAGCCCATCAGGATGATCGGCGTGGCGTCGTCACCGGCGCGAAAGGCGCGGACCAGGGCCAGGGTCGAGGCCAGGCTGGCACCGCCCTTCCGCGCTCGCCGGGAGGCGTCCTGGATGGCCGGACCATCGGCCACCGGGTCGGAGAACGGCATGCCGACCTCGATCAGGTCGGCNNGTGATGAACGACGGCCGCGTGCTCTACACCCGCTGGGAATATGTCGACAAGGGTTGCGGCGACGTGCAAAGCCTGTGGTCGATGCGGCCGGACGGCAGCGGGGCGCTCATATCGTGACTCCCGGTTCCCTGGCCTTCAGTTTCCTGGCCTTCAGTTCCTCGGTCACCGTGGCCACATCCTTGTCGCCGCGCCCGGACAGATTCACCACCATCAGGTGATCGGCGGGCAGGGTCGGGGCGGCCTTGATCACATAGGCCAGGGCGTGGGCCGGCTCCAGCGCCGGCAGGATACCCTCGGTTCTGGCGCACAGTTCGAAAGCGTCCAGCGCCTCGTCGTCGGTGGCGGACTGGTAGCGGACCCGGCCCTGGTCGTGCAGCCAGGCATGCTCGGGACCGACGCCGGGATAGTCNNTAGGTGCGGTTGCCGTGGAGCACGCCCGGCGCACCCCCGGTGATGGAGGCGGCATGCTCGGGCGTATCCAGGCCCTTGCCCGCGGCCTCGACCCCGATCATGGCCACCGAAGGGTCGTCCAGAAAGGCATAAAACAGCCCCATGGCGTTGGAGCCGC
>PLTC01000237.1 GCA_003165295.1 Rhodospirillales bacterium
GTTCGCCGCCCCAGGCGCCGCCATCCTCTCCCAGCCCGAAGCCGTCCAGCGCCAGCCCCAGCACCGGCCCTTCCAGCCGGTGCTCGGCGATCACCGCGGCCAGATGGGCATGGTGGTGCTGGATCGCCAGACACGGCACACCCCAGTCGGCGGCACGCGCCTCGGCAAAGCGGCTGGACAGGAAGTCGGGGTGGCGGTCGCGGGCCAGCGCCAGCGGCCGGACCTGGAGAATGTCCAGCAGGTGGTCCACCGTCTCCTCGAAGAAGGCGAAACCGGCGGCGGTGTCCAGGTCGCCGATGTGCTGGGACAGGAACGCCTGGTCGCCCCGGGTGACGCACACCGCATTCTTGAGATGGCCGCCCACCGCCAGCACCGGCGGCACCGGATGGGCCAGCGCGATCGGGTCGGGTACCAGGCCGCGGCCGCGGCGGAGGACGCAGGGGGCGCCGGCGATGACCCGCACCACCGAGTCATCGGCGCGGACCACGATGTCGCGGTTGTGGTCGGCGATCCGGTCGGCAATGCCAACCAGCCGAAGCGCCGCCTCGTCGTTGGCGATGGCCAGCGGCTCGCCGCCCGGATTGGCGCTGGTCATGACCAGCGCCAGGTCCCGGTCCCCGTCCGGCTCCCGGGCGTCGGAGAACAGCAGGGCGTGCAGCGGGGTATAGGGCAGCATGACCCCGAGCCAGGCCAGGTCCGGGGCGACCGCGGGGGCGAGAGTCCCGGTGCCGGCGGGCGGCAGACGGCGCAGCAGCACGATCGGCCGGGCCGGGCCGGACAGCAGCGCCGCTTCGGCCGGCGAGACCCGGGCGAGGCGTCGGGCCGCGGCCAGACTGCCCACCATCACCGCGAACGGCTTGCCGTCCCGCTGCTTGGCGGCGCGCAGGCGCGCCACCGCGTCGGGGTTGCGGGCGTCACAGGCCAGATGGAAGCCGCCCAGCCCCTTGAGCCCGACGATCAGGCCCCCGCCCAGCCAGCCCACGATCTCTTCGACCGGATGGGACAGGCGCGGGCCGCAGGCCGGGCAACAGGTGGGTTGGGCGTGAAAGCGGCGGTTGGCGGGATCGTGGTATTCGGTGGCGCAGGCCGGGCACAGGGGAAAGCCGGCCATGCTGGTCTGGGGCCGGTCGTAGGGCAGCCGCCGGGTCAGGGTGTAGCGCGGGCCGCAGTGGGTGCAGTTGAGGAAGGGGTAGCGGTAACGACGGTCGGCGGGGTCGAACAACTCGGCCCGACACGCCTCGCACAGGCCGGCATCGGCGGCAATGGCGGTGGTCACGGGCTGGCCGGGATCGCTGTCGAGGATGGCAAAGCCGGTTTCGGGTTCGGGCGGGCCGGCGAGCGGGCAGACCTCGAGCCCGGTGACCCGGGCCAGGGGCGGCGCCTCTTGTTCCAGCGCCCGGACCAGGGCGCGGGTGGCTTCCGGCGTCCCCGCCGCCTCCAGCACCACGCCGCCGCCGTCGTTGCGGACCCAGCCGGAAAGCCCCAGCCGCCCGGCCAGGCCGTGGACGAACGGCCGGAAGCCGACGCCCTGGACCTGCCCCCGGACCCGGACCCGGACCCGGCACCACTCCCGAGACTGGTCGGTCAAACCGCGTGCCTTCCGAATCGGAGCCGGGATCAGTACTGGCGATTGCGCATGAAGCGGAAGACGGTGTCCAGGCCCAGGATGACCACGGTCACGATGGGCACGGTTTTCAGCAGCGACATGGCGTCGTAGCGGTGAGCCGCGGGCATCGCGGCATCGAAGATGTACCACACGAAGTACGGCACCATGCTGATCACCGAGACCCACAGGAAATGCTCCAGGGGGCGACTGAAGAAGCGCCGGAACAGGAACAGAAACAGGCCGGTAAACATGATCGACAGGATCAGGCGCGAGATTTCGTCGTAGATCGTCCCCATATAGACGATCAGTATCAATCCGACGATCGTTGCAATCATAACCGCTGCCCCTGGTCGTCCCGTTATGCCTGTCCGGTTCCGGTTACCGGCAGTCGGTTTCGCGATGCCGGCGCGCGGCGGCAAGGCCGGTCTCCAGCCACTGATACCAGTGCCCGAGCCCGTCCCCGGTGGTGGCCGAGACCTGGATCACCTCGAGGTCCGGCCTGATGCGGCGAGCATAATCGACCAGCCGGCCGACATCAAAGGTGAGGTGCGGCAAAAGATCGGTCTTGTTGATCACCAGCAGGTCCGCGACCGCGAACATGTTGGGGTATTTCAGCGGCTTGTCCTCGCCTTCGGTGGTCGACAGAACCACCACCCGCCGGGTCTCGCCCAGGTCGAAGCCGGCGGGGCAGACCAGATTGCCGACATTCTCGATAAACAGCAGGCTTTCGGCGGCAAGACCCAGGCGGCCCACTGCCCGCGTCACCATCAGGGCGTCGAGATGACAGCCGGTGCCGGTGTTGACCTGGAGCGCCGGGGTACCGGTGGCGCGGATGCGGTCGGCATCGACACTGGTCTGCTGGTCGCCCTCGATCACCGCGGCGGGGAACCGGCCCTTGAGATCGGTCAGCGTGCGCACCAGCAGCGTCGTCTTGCCGGCCCCGGGGCTTGACATCAGATTGACCGCGAAGACCCCGGCGGCGGCGAACAATTCACGGTTGGCCGCGGCACCGGCATTGTTCTTGGCCAGGATGTCCTGTTCGACCCGGAGCAGCCGGGTGGTCCCGTCTTCGTCCCGATCAGGACGATGACCGGGGTGCGGGTGAGCGTGCGGGTGCGGGTGGTCATGGTCGGAAGGGTGATGATGGGCGTGATGGTGGAGATCGTGACGGTGGCGCAGAACGGTGCCGTCGGCACCGACATGCTCATGCTCATGCTCATGCCCGTGTTCCTGTTCATGGCCGTGCCCGTGGCGGGCCGGTCCTCCGGTTCTGTCGTCTTCCAGGCCGGCGCCAGCGCCGCCGCAACCGCACACCCCGCACATCACTCGACCTCCAGTTCCAGGACCTGCAACTCGTCACCGCCCACCAGCACCCAACGCCCCTCGCCGCACAGCGGGCAGGGCCGGTCGTATCCGGCGATCGTCACCACCCGATCGCAGGACCGGCAACGGGCGCGACCGGGCGGCCGCCGGATCTCCAGTACCGCACCCTCGGCCAGGGTGCCACGGCTTGCCGCATCAAAACAGAACTCTATCGCGTTCGGCTCGACCGGGGAAAGGGCGCCGATGGCGATGCACACCCGACGCACCCGTCGGGCCCCGTCGGCCGCGGCCCGGGTGCAGACAACCTCGACGATGCCCTGACTCAAGGCCAGTTCGTGCATAAGGACCTCTTGGTTTCGGGCCGGCAGTGTATCCCGAACCGGCCGGCAACGCACGCGACGCCGGCACCTGGTGGCTGTGGACCATCGTGAGAATTGCCGGAGGAAGTCGGTTTCATTGCGGTGATCGGCGGGTTTGGCGTATAGTGATGTCCAGGGTGTGGCGCCTTTGGCCGGCGGCGGCCCGGGATTCCGGGGCAGCGCATCCAGAGTCGTTACGAAACCGATCAACAGGGCGACAGCAGTGCGGGACACCAGGGACGCCGACGGTGCTCCGAGAGGGGGCTACGAGGCGGATGAGCCGGATCCCTTCGGGCCGGCCACCACGTTCGATTTCCAACATAAGGTTTTTTCCATCCAGGGGGGCTACTTTGCATTTCCTTCGGATAAATCCGAGGTGGTGTATTACGTCCCGCTGGGCAGCAGCTTCGGGGCGGTATCGCTGCCGATGCTGCGCAGTACCTTTGATATCCGCCGCGGCAGCCACGATGACCGGTTGCTGAATACCGTCGAATCCAGCCTGCGCTTCGTCAAAGTCATCCGGCCCGGGGAATCGATCCCGCGGGAACTGCTGGATGGAACCGCGTCCTGGCAGGTCTCGGAGGTGCATCGGGCACTGGCCCGCCACCGCATCGCCATCCAACTGGCGTCCTGGGTGACCGGTCACGAGATTATGATCAGCGATCCGTCCCAGATCGAACAGGTGGCGGAGGACCCGATTACCAGGCAGCGGGTGGCCGAAGCCTATGTCAGGCTGACCGAACGTCTGGAACTGCCGCCCGAGCGCCAGTGCGAGGTGGAGGCGCGAATCGCGGCCTACGCCCACGAACTGGCCTATATTGAGGCGTTGCGCGGACGTCTGGCCCTGATTCGCGGCATGGTCGACAAAGTTGAACGGTTGCGGACCTCTTACCGGCATGACCGCGCCTTTTCGTCGGAAATCATGCAGATGGTCAGGCTGTTCAAGACGCCGCTGGCGGAGTTTTCCGCCATCTTCGATCAGGTTGACGGTCAGTCCAGCGAAATCCTGGCCCTGGTGAAGAATCTTGATTCCCAGATCGCCTTTACCCGACGGATACGTGACGAGTTGCATCACCGTTTCCTCGATTGGGACGAGTTGATCGCCGACTGGCAGATGGTCGGGATCGAGCGGTCGACGGCCAACGAGGCGCTGGTCAAGAACACCTACCGTTTTCTCGCCCAACGCTATCTCACCACCAATGTCTGGCGGCGCGCTTAGTGGCTGATGCGCCTGCGGGGGTGCGGCCCGAAGTCCGGCGGACCTTGCGCCGGGTCCCGGAGTTGGTTCAGGCCGGACTGGTGCCGCCCGAGGCCGAGGCGGCGCTGGCGGCGGTGGCGGCACGCTACGCCATCGCCGTGCCGCCTGAACTGGCGGCCCTGATCGCGCCCGGCGATCCTGCCGATCCGATCGGCCGTCAGATTCTGCCCGATGCCGAGGAACTGGCGCCGGCGGCCGACGAGTGGGCGGACCCCATCGGCGACGCCGTCCACGCCCCGGTCAAGGGCCTCGTCCACCGCTATCCCGACCGGGTGCTGCTGCTGCCGACCCTGGTCTGTGCGGTCTATTGCCGTTTCTGCTTCCGGCGCGAACGGGTCGGGCCGGGCGGCGCCGAGGGCCTGACCGACGCCGAACTGGCGGCGGCGCTGGCCTATGTCCGGGACCGCCCGGCCATCCGCGAGGTGGTGATCACCGGCGGCGATCCGCTGACCCTGACTCCGCGCCGGTTGGGTGGGATTATCGCGGCCCTTGATGCCCTGTCGGGGGTCCGGGTCATCCGGCTGCATACCCGGGTCCCGGTGGCGGCACCGGAGCGCATCGGCCCGGAACTGCTGGCGGCGCTGTCCTGCGACAAGGCGCTGTTTGTCGCGCTGCACGCCAACCATCCCCGCGAGTTCACGCCGGCCGCGACCGCCGCCATCCGCCGGCTGACCGGCGCCGGCATCGCCATGCTCGGCCAGTCGGTGCTGCTCCGGGGCGTCAATGACGATCCCGCCACCCTCGAGGCGCTGATGCGGGCCTTCGTCGAGGTCCGCATCAAGCCCTATTACCTGCACCACCTGGACCCGGCTCCCGGAACCGCCCGGTTCCGCACCTCCATCGCCCATGGCCAGTCGCTGATGCGGCAGTTGCGCGGCCGGGTCTCGGGCCTGTGCCAGCCGGACTATGTCCTGGACATCGCCGGCGGTTTTGGCAAAAGCCCGATCGGTCCCGGCTATCTGTCGGCGGCGGGCGACACCATTACCGACTGGCGGCAGCGCCGCCATCCGCTGGCCGGGGACGGCATCGAACGACAGAGACCGTCCTGAATCCGGGGCGCCTCTGGCCCGCTGTTGCCGCAGGATCGACACGTTGACGGTCGATGGCGGGGCTTGCGAAGGGCGGGCAGGATGCCCGCGCCCGCACGTCGACGGCTCCATCCGGGGATAACGCCCGGTTTCCATGCGCCTGCGGCAGGCGACGCCGGGAAACCGGCGATCCGCAAGAGGCCTGGACCTCGCCTTATGGACTTGCCGGGACGCCGTCGATGAGCAGGGTGCCGTCGCGGGCGCCGACCCGGACGGTCTGGCCGTCGGCCACCGTGCCGTTGAGAATGCGGGTGGCCAGCGGGTTCTGGAGTTCGCGCTGGATCACCCGTTTCAAGGGTCGGGCGCCATAGACCGGGTCATAGCCGGTCTCGGCCAGCCATTCGGTGGCGTCCCGATCCACCTCCAGGGTAATCTCGCGCCCGGCCAGCATCTTGCGCAGGCGTTCCAACTGGATGGCGACGATGCCGCTCATATGCTGGCGGGTCAGGCGGTGGAACAGCAGGATTTCGTCCAGGCGGTTGAGGAATTCCGGGCGGAAGGCGGCGCGGACCATCTCCATCACGGCTTCGCGCACCGCGGCGGAATCCTGGCCCGGGGGCTGGGTCGCCATCACCTCGCTGCCCAGGTTCGAGGTCATGACGATCAGGGTGTTGCGGAAATCCACGGTCCGGCCCTGGCCATCGGTGAGCCGGCCGTCGTCCAGCACCTGGAGCAGGACGTTGAACACGTCGGCGTGGGCCTTCTCGATTTCGTCGAACAGCACCACCTGATAGGGCCGCCGCCGCACCGC
>PLTC01000263.1 GCA_003165295.1 Rhodospirillales bacterium
GCCGGCGGGGCGGAACATTTTTCCCGGGCGCGCGGGCGGGACGTCTGCGGTCCCGGAGCCATGAGCGTCCGGCAGCATCTGGCGCTCGCCAGCCTTGAGGCTGCCGGCGCCGCGCGGCAGTCCCGGCGGGTCCGCCACCCGCGCACCGGCCGTTCCTGCACCATTACCTTGGAAGCGGTGTTCTGGCAGCACCTGGACGCCCTGGCCCGCCAATGCGGCACCACCACGGCCGGGTTGTGCCGCACCGCTCTCCTGGAATCTCCCGACAGCGACCCTGCCGAGGCGTTATGGCGCCTGCTGTGGTTCGCCTACATCCGCCCCAACCTTCCGGCGCCGCCGAAACCCGACGTGCATTAGGCGACGCGCGGCAAGCGGCTGGAGGCCGTTTCTGCATCCGGCGCTGCTCTCGATTCGCCCCGGAACCCGGCATCCTGGGTTCTCCTGCGTGCCCCAGGGGGTGGTGGCCGCAACCGCAGCAACGCCACAACCAACCGATCCTGTCATTTCCATCGGCGCCCCTGAGGCCCGGGGCGGTTCATGCCGCCCCATTCCGCCCCCTGTTCAAATGAAGAGTGGACGCGGGCGCCAGGACATGATCCAATCGTCTTGTGTTCAGTGTTTATCTTGCAATTGATTCGTTTTGGGAACGAACCTTATCTTTGTTTTGCTGTGCGGGGATCGGGATTGGAGAGGGGAAGATGACCAGCGTGATGATTGTCGACGATTCGATCCTGATGCGCCTGATGATTGCCGAGATTGTCCGCACGGATCCTGAGTTCGATGTGGTCGACCGGGCGGGCAATGGCTGCGAGGCGCTGGAGAAGCTGCGGCAGAGTGATTGCGACATCGTCCTGCTTGATATCGAGATGCCCCGCATGAACGGGCTGGAGGCGCTGCGGCGGATGCGTCTGATCAGCGGCGCCAAGGTGATCGTGGTTTCGTCGTCGGCGGAGGCCGGGTCGCCCACCGCGATTGCCGCCCGGCGCGAGGGCGCGGTGGCGGTGATCCCCAAGCCATCGGGAGCCGTCAGCATGGATCTCAAGGCCAGGAAAGGCCATGAGATTCTCCGCGCCTGCCGCAAGGCGGCGGGCCTTTCCGGGACCGCCTGATCAGGGCGGCCCGGGATCAGTCCCTAGGCGGACGGGCCGCTGCCGTCCGGTTGGGCCGGCGGGGCCGGGGCGGGCCTCAGTCTGCTCACCAGCAGATCGAACGGTTTCAGGACCAGGGCTTCCAGTTCGGGCCGGCCTTCCAGCCGGGCCAGGGCGAAGGCGGTGGCCTCGATGACCGCGAGGCTTTCCCGGCGGGGTTCGCGGCGAAGCTTGCCGTAGCGGGAGCGGGCGGGGGGATTGAGGACCAGCCGGTGGGCCTTCAGCAGCCAGGGATTGCGCCACCACAGGGTTTTGGCCTGACTCCAGGTCCCGTCCAGCACGATCAGGCCGTCCAGGCCGCGCAGGATCGGGGCGGCGGGTGTGATCCGTTCGCCCGACCGGCCCAGCACCAGCACCGCGGCTTCGTCGGGACGGGGCATTTCCTTGGCGGCGCCGAGATACAGCACGCCCCAACGCTTCATGTCGACCTCGCAGTCCAGCAGCCGCCTCAGGCTCGGCCAGGACAGACCGACGCGCAGCACCGAGTTGCGTAACTGGCAATGCGTGAGCCAGCCGGTGCCGAGCGCCTCGGTCTGTTCCTGGGGATGCTGAAGGATGACCACCGTCGTTCTGGTGTCGACCGGGTCGATGGCGGCGCAGACGCACGCCGATTCGGGCTTCTGGCAACGCGGACAGGACATGCTGGCTTTCCGGCAGGGGATGAGGGGACAAGCTTACTCCCCTTTGCCGGGCGCGGCGAACGGTCGTTGTGCCGGGGTGCCGGTTACCGCCGACGGCCGGGCTCTCCTTCGCGTCCTCGCGTCCTCACTTCACGCCAAGGTGATTGGCGCGTGACCGTCCGACGGTGGTAGTGATGGGCTGCCGGAGGATTGGCCCGCCCGGTTGTTGCCCGCCCGGTTGTTGCCCGCCCGGTTGTTGGGAGACGCGCTCATGACCGCATCCCGCCTTGATCCGTCCGCCCCGGTGCTGACCGCCGATCTGTGTGTGATCGGCGCCGGCGCCGGCGGCCTCAGCGTCGCCGTGGGGGCGGCACAACTGGGGGCCGCGACCGTCCTGGTCGAACGCGGCGCCATGGGCGGCGACTGCCTCAATACCGGCTGCGTGCCGTCCAAGGCCCTGCTGGCGGCTGGCAATCTGGCGGCGGCGATGCGCGGGGCCGGACGCTTCGGCCTTGGCGCGGTCGAGCCGGCGGTGGATTTCGGGCGGGTCCACGACCACGTTCACGAGGTCATCGCCTCGATCGCGCCCCACGATTCCGTGGAACGGCTGACCGGGCTGGGGGTGCGGGTGCTGCGGGCCGAGGCCCGCTTCACCGGCCGCAACCGCCTCCAGGTCGGCGCCGTGACGGTGACGGCCCGACGTTTCGTCATCGCCACCGGCTCCCGGCCGGCGCTTCCGCCGATTCCCGGGCTGGCCGACGTGCCGTTTCTGACCAATGAAACCATTTTCGACGGCCGCACCGCGCCCGCCCACCTGATCGTGATCGGCGGCGGGCCGGTCGGCGTCGAACTGGCCCAGGCCCATCGCCGGTTGGGCTGCGCCGTGACCCTGGTCGAGCAGGCGACGCTGCTGCCCCGGGACGATCCCGAACTGGTGGCGGTGGTGCGCCGCCAACTGGTGCGCGACGGCGTGGTGCTGCACGAGGGGGTGGCCATCGCCCGGGTCGAAGCCGGCACCGATGCCGCGCCCGGCGGCGGCGGCGTGACGCTGATCCTGGCCTCGGGGGTGCGGCTGACCGGTTCGACGGTGCTGGTGGCGGCGGGACGGCGGCCGGATCTCGAGTCGCTGGCGCTGGCCGCGGCCGGAGTCCGCGCCGGCCCCGAGGGCATCGTCACCGACGCCCGCCTGCGGACCAGCAACCGCCGCATCTTCGCGCTGGGCGATGTGGTCGCGGGCGGACCGCGGTTTACCCATGCCGCCGGCTATCAGGCCGGCGTCGTCCTGCGCAATGCGCTGTTCCGCTGGCCGGCGCGGGTCGATTATCGGGCGTTGCCCCGCGTCACCTGCACCAGCCCGGAACTGGCCCAGGTCGGCATGACCGAGGCCGAGGCGCGGGCGGCGTTCGGCGCCATCGGCCTGTTGCGCTGGCCGCTGGCCGAAAACGACCGTGCCCGCGCCGATCGGACTCCCGATGGTCTGGTCAAGGCGGTGATCCGTCCCGATGGCCGGGTGGTGGGCGCCGGCATCGTCGGCGCCCATGCCGGCGAGTTGATCCAGGTCTGGGGTCTGGCCATCGCCCGCGGGCTCAAGGTCGGGGCGCTGGCCACCCTGATCGCGCCGTACCCGACCCTGGGCGAGGCCAGCAAGCGTGCCGCCGGGAGCTATTTCGCGCCCAGGCTGTTCAATGACCGGGTCCGCGGCGTGGTCCGGCTGCTGGCGCGGCTGGGATGAGGCCGACGCCGACATCGGGGCCGGCCGGCATGGACTCCGGGACCGCGGCGGCCTATAAATCCCGGCATGACCCTGGCTTTTATCAAAATGCACGGACTCGGCAACGACTTCGTGGTGTTTGACGCCCGCGAGACGGCGCTGTCGCTGTCGCCGGCCGCGGTGCGGGCGGTGGCGGACCGGCGCACCGGCGTTGGCTGTGACCAGTTGATCGTCATCGAGCCGCCCCGGACCCCGGGGACCGCCGCGTTCATGCGCATCCGCAATGCCGACGGCAGCGAGGTTGCCGCCTGCGGCAATGCCAGCCGCTGCGTCGCGGCGCTGCTGATGGCCGAAGCCGGCCGGGATCGCGTCACGCTGGAGACCCGGGCCGGACGGCTGGAGGCCGGCCGCCGCGCCGACGGCCACGTCACCGTCGACATGGGCGTGGCGAAGCTCGACTGGCAGGAGATTCCCCTGGCCGGCCCGGCCGATACCAACGCTCTGGAGATCGGCCAGGGGCCGCTGAGCCGGCCGGTGGCGGTGAGCATGGGCAATCCCCATGCGGTCTTCTTCGTCCCCGACGCCGAGGCGGTGGCGCTCTCGGAGGTCGGGCCGGTCCTGGAACACCACCCGATGTTCCCCGAGCGCGCCAACATCGAGGTGGCGCAGGTGCTGGGGCCGGGACGCCTGCGGATGCGGGTGTGGGAGCGCGGGACCGGCATCACCCGCGCCTGCGGCACCGGCGCCTGCGCCACCGCGATCGCGGCGATGCGGCGGCGGCTGACCGGGCGGCGCGTGACGGTCACTTTGCCGGGCGGGCCGCTGACGATCGAATGGGACGACGCCGACCAGATCGTGATGACCGGTCCCGCCACGACCAGTTTCACTGGCAGCTTTGACGAGGACGATTATCCGGCATGACCGCGCCGGTATCTCCCGATTCCATGCCGGATGAGGTGGTCACGCTGGGCTGCCGACTCAATCTGGCCGAAAGCGAGGCGATCCGCGCCATGCTGGCGGGCGCCCCGGGGCAGACCGTGGTGGTCAATTCCTGCGCTGTCACCGCCGAGGCGGTGCGCCAGTCGCGCCGCGCGGTGCGCCGTTTGCGCCGCGACCATCCCGATGCCCGGCTGGTGGTGACAGGCTGCGCCGCGACGATCGAGCCCGAAGTGTTTGCCGCGATGGGCGAAGTCGATGCAGTGGTGGCCAACCCGGCCAAGCTGGCGCCCGCCAGTTGGCAGGCAATCGCTGCGCCATCAGTGGCGTCGGCGCATCACACCCGCGCTTTCGTCCCGGTGCAGACTGGCTGCGACCATGCCTGCACGTTCTGCATCATTCCGGCAGGACGCGGGGCCGGTGTGTCGAGCCCGGACGACGACGTGATCCGGCGAATCGCCGCGCATCTGGCGCACGGCGTCAACGAAGTCGTGCTGACCGGAGTCGATGTCACCGGATGGGGCGCCGACTTGCCCGATACGCCGCGCCTGGGCGATCTGGTCGCGGCGATTCTCGCGGCGTTTCCGACGCTGCCCCGGCTGCGGCTGTCGTCGCTCGACGGGGTGGAAATCGACGATGCCCTGTTCGAAATCCTGACCGGCGAGGCGCGGGTCATGCCGCATGCTCACCTCTCGCTGCAATCGGGCGACGACATGGTGTTGAAGCGGATGAAACGCCGCCACAGCCGCGCGCAGGCGATCGATCTGGTCGAACGGCTGGTTGCGCGCCGCCCCGAAATCGCCATCGGCGCCGATCTCATCGCCGGCTTTCCGACCGAAACCGACGCGATGCACGCCAACAACCTCAGCCTGATCGCAGCGGCGCGGATCGTTCACGGCCATATCTTTCCTTATTCGCCGCGCCCCGGCACCCCGGCGGCGCGCATGCCGCAAGTCGATCCGGTGCTGGTACGTGCCCGCGCCGGGGCCTTGCGCGCGGCGGTGGCGGACCAGCGCGGCGCCTGGCTGCGGACTTTGGTGGGACACCCTCGCGAAGTGCTTGCCGAACGCGACGGCACCGGCCATTCGGGCGAATTCGCAGCCTACCGCCTGCCTCCGGGGACGGTGGCCGGCAGCCTTGTCACCATGACGCCCTGCACGATCACCGAAGGATTGCTGGCATGAGTAGCGAAACCTGGAGCGACCGCCTGCTGGGCGGATTGCGCAAGAC
>PLTC01000267.1 GCA_003165295.1 Rhodospirillales bacterium
GGCGGTTGCGCCGGTTCAGGCGGGGGCCGGCCCCTGGCTGCGGCCATGGGCCGGGGGACTGGTCGCGGGGGCGTTCTGGCTGGGGGCGGGCGCGCTCACCGCCGTCTGGCCCGATGCCGACGACTGGGCCTATACCAACGAACTGGCGGCGGCGGAGGCGGCCGGCGGTACGCTGCTGGCGGTGGCCGGTCTGTTGGGCAGCCGTGCCGGTGTGCTGTTCGAGCGGCTCCGGCGGTCGGCTCCCTGGCTGATCGTGCTGGCGCTGACGCTGGCGCTCTGGGAACTTCTGGTGGCCAAGCTCAACCTGTTGCCGCGCCCGTTCTTTGCGCCGCCCCAGGCCTTTCTTGAGGTCTATCTGGACGACGGCCGACGGCTGGCCGAATGCGCCTTTGCCTCCTTTGGACTGCTGGTGGTCGGCTACCTGTTGGGGGCGTTGGCCGGCTTTGTCGCCGGGGTGGCCATCGGCTGGTCGCGGGCGGTCGCCTATTGGGGTCACCCCCTGCTTCGGCTGATCGGGCCGCTGCCGGCCACCGCGTGGCTGCCCATCGCCTTCTTCGCCTTCCCGTCGAGTTGGAGCGCCAGCGTCTTTCTGATCGCGCTCGCCTCGGCGATTCCGGTGGCGGTGCTGACCTGGTCGGGGGTGGCCGGGGTTAACAGCGCCTATTACGACATCGCCCGCACGCTGGGCGCCAGCCCGCGCTTTCTGGTGCTGCGGGTGGCCGTGCCGGCGGCCATGCCCCACGTCTTTGTCGGCCTGTTCATGGGCCTGTGCATGGCCTTTTCGGTGCTGGTGGTGGCCGAGATGGTCGGGGTCAAGGCGGGGCTCGGCTGGTACCTGCAATGGGCCCAGGGCTGGGCCGCCTACGCCAACATGTACGCGGCGCTGCTGGTGCTGGCGCTGGTGTGCTCCGGGCTGGTCGGCCTGCTGTTCCGGGTGCGTGATCGGGTGCTGGTCTGGCAGAAGGGATTGCTGAAATGGTAGCTGCGGTTCCGCTTCGTCACGATCCCGTGCCGGTGCCGGGTCTGGCCCTGGAGGTGGCCGGCATCGATCACCGCTTTGACCTGCACGGGCAGCCGCTGCCGGTACTCGAGCAGATTTCCTTCCGGGTGGAACCGGGGGAGTTCGTGGCGGTGCTCGGTCCCAGCGGCTGCGGCAAATCGACGCTGCTGCGGCTGGTCGCCGGCCTGGAGTCGCCGGCCACCGGCCGGCTGCTGGCCGACGGCGAGCCCATCGCCGGCCCCGACCCGTCGCGGCTGATGGTGTTCCAGGACCCGACGCTGTTTCCCTGGCGGACCGTGCGCGACAACGTCGCCTTGGGCCTGGAAGCCCGGGGCCTGTTGCGCAGCGAGAAGCACCGGGTGCAAAAGGCCCTGGATCTGGTGGGCCTGGGCGCCTTTGCCGGCGCCTATCCGCACCAGCTTTCCGGCGGCATGGCCCAACGGGCGGCGCTGGCCCGGGCGCTGGTCAACGATCCGCGCCTGCTGATCCTGGACGAGCCGCTGGGCAAGCTCGACTCGCTGACCCGGCTCGGCATGCAGGGCGAACTGGTCGGTCTGTGGCAGCGCGCGGGCTTCACGGCGCTGCTGGTCACCCACGACATCGAAGAGGCGCTGGTGATGGCCACCCGCGTCCTGGTCTTCAGCCCCCGTCCGGCCCGGCTGGTCGCCGACCTGCCGGTGGACCGGGCCTATCCCCGCCACCGCGACGATCCCCAACTGGTCGCCCTGCGCCATCGCATTCTGGAACTGCTGGGGCTGGCGGCGACGTGGTAGGCGCGGGAGTGATGGGCCTGCGTTAAATTTGCAGGGCTCTGCCCTGCACCCGCAAGGANNTGGGTTCAAAGGGCCGACTGGCCCTTTGCGGGCGTGGGCGGAGCCCACAAAATTGTTCCGTTTCGGCGACCTGCGGGACCCCGGGGCAGGGGGGGGCGGGCCCCCTGCTGCCAATTCCGACGCAACGCCGCTAGGCGGCGCGGAATCTCAGGACAAATTTCTCGACTTCTCCAGACAGGGTGTTCGACTGGGAACAAACGTCCCGGGCGGTATTAAGAACCCGAACCGCGATTGAACCGGTATCCTCCGCGGCGTGACAGACATCGGTAATGTTCGATGAAACTACTTTTGTTCCGGTCGAAACCTGATGAATGTTGTGGGAGATTTCCCGGGTTGCCGCGGTTTGCTCTTCGACCGCGGAGGCGATGACCGTCACGATTTCGTTGATCTCGCCGATCGTGCCGGCGATCTGGCGGATCGCGTCGGCCGCGCCCACCGCCACCGACTGCATTTCGGTCATCTGGGCGGTGATGTCCTCGGTCGCCTTGGCGCTCTGGCTTGCCAGATGCTTGACCTCGGTTGCGACCACGGCAAAGCCCCGACCGGCTTCACCGGCGCGCGCCGCTTCGATGGTCGCGTTCAGGGCCANNAGGGCCAGCAGATTGGTCTGAGCGGCAATGCCACCGATGAGATGCACGATATTGCCGACCTTTTCCGCCACCCGCACCAATCCGGCGACGGTCCCGTTGGTCCGCTCGGCGGCCGCCACCGCCACGCCGGCGATCTGGGACGAACGGTTGACCTGAAGGCCGATTTCGTTGATGGAGCACATGAGTTGTTCGGTCGCCGAGGCCACGGTTCCGACATTGGCCGATGCCTGTTCCGCCGCGCTCGACACGGTGGCGGATTGGCGGCTGGTTTCCTCGGCGGTGGTGGACAGCGCCTGCGCATCGCTGCGCATGCCGTCGGCGGCCCGCGCCAGCGACGAAGTTACGGTCTTGACGTTCGCTTCAAACGCATCGGCCACCTCGTGCATCAGTTTCTTACGCTTTTCCTCCACCCTCTTCTCGTGAAGTTCCTGCTCAATGCGCAGATTTTGAGCATCAATCATATGTTGCCTGAAAACGACGACGGCGCGCGCCATGTCGCCGATTTCATCCTTGCGGTTGGTGGCCGGAATGTCGATTTCGGTATTGCCGCCCGCCAGGGTACCCATACGATCGGTGATCAGCGTCAATGGTCGGCGGATACTACGGGCGATCAGCAGGGCAATCAGGCACACACTGGCCATCAGAAATAAGATAATGCTGCCGACAGCCATCGCATTGTCCAAGAATATGCTATCGATATCGTCGATGTAGACGCCCGTAACCAAGGTCAGATCCCACGGCTTAAACAACATCGCATAAGATAATTTCGGGATCGGCTTGTCCTGTCCCAATCGTGGATAATGGTAATAAACAAAACCACCCCCATGATGAGCCTTGTAGACAAATTCCCGGGCATTGTAAACGCCATAGGGATCACGGTAATTCGTGGAATCGCGACCGACCTGTGTCGGGTCCGGGTGGGCGATAATAACAACCTTGGAATTGAAAACAAATAAATAATTATCGCCACTGTAACGCATTGTCTGTACCGCGGTTAACGCCTTTTTTAGCGCCTCATCTTCGGAAAATTCGCCGGTCTGGGCGCGATGATAGTAATCTGCGACAATCGAACATGCGGTTTCGACCAGACTTTTGAGCTTATCCTGACGTGCTTCGAACAGATTGCTGCGCAAATTGAGCAATCCGACCGATGCGACCGCCAGCATACCGACAATGGCGGCAACGACCAGGAGCATTAACCTGGCATTTATTTTGAACTGATTGAGCATCGCTAATTCCTTGGTGGATGAGGTGAGCTGTAGACTGCTACGTCTTGCGCGGACAGGATACCGCCACCGCCACCCATGAGCAATAGAGATCACTGATCCTGCTATTGCCGGCGTCGCCCGGCCAGGCGGAAGCCCGGAAGGGTATCGGCCATTGCGTCCGCAGAACCGTGGCGGCCGAGCCTGGGGTTCGCCGATGGTGTCATTTGTTCGATACGGCAGAGGCGCCGTCACCAAGGGGCTGCGTGCCGGACCCCGATCGGTATCGCGGGACGGCGGCGTGATGCCGGCCGTCGAAGCGGGAGGCGTCCGAGGCCGCAACCGACGCCAATCCCAAACCGGGCACCCGGTTCTCGCGATCCATCCGGGATATTATCAATGCCCTTTGGCGAGTCCTCGGCACCTTCATTCATTTCCGGGCAGGGCGGGGGACATTCCCCGGCAGGTCGATGTCGTGGCTCAGAGGCTGTTTTAGAAGGTTCCGGCCACTGCTATAGCGCGTGACCGATATGCTTCCCTTGTAGTAGAAGGCGGATCATGGCCAATCTTAAGAAAGACGCCGAGACTTCCAGCAGTTTTTCGTCGTCCTTTGAGAGGCGTCTGCAGCGACCGAGCCATCCGAAGGTTCGCTCAATGATCCATCGATTGGGAAGGATCTGGAACCCAATCATTCCTGCCGCACGCCTAACTATAATCAGTACCTCGCCGGTATCAGGTGGCCGGATCGGGTACGGTGGTCACCGTCGCCCAATCGAGGTCAAATCGCGCGAGATACTTGCGCAGCCGGTCGGCGTCATTCGTGGACGAGCGTCTCGAGCGGGAGGCGCCGTAGAGCGTTCGTCCCGCATCGGACAGCGAGCGGCTTTTCCGGCAGACACGGACGACCTCGGCCAGTTGAACACGGTCGACCAGATCGAGGGCCTCCGCCGCCCCGGGGCCGAGGAGAGTATCAAGTTCATTCGCAACCGTGTGCGGCGCGCCGGACCAAAGCCGGCGCAACCGCGCCGACTCGGCGTCGACTGTCGTCACGTCGATGCGCCCGGACGAGGCCAGCGTGGCCATGCGGGTGATGCTGGCAGCGAGGTCTCGGAAGTTGCCGGACCAGATGGCGTCTGGCGACGTGGCGAATGCCAGGTAGCGCGTGCGGGCCTCCTTGTTGAAGGCCACGCGCATGCCTTCCCGTTCGGCAAAGCGATCCAGTTCGAACTCGAGATTGGGTTCGATGTCTTCCCGACGCTCCGCCAGACCGGGCAGCGCAAATGTCCAGAGATTCATCCGGGCGTAGAGGTCGTCACGGAAGCGCCCGGCCCCGACTTCGCGGCCGAGATCGCGGTTGGTTCCGGCAATCAACTGGAAGTCGGACGATGCCTCCCTGTCAGACCCGACCGGGAGGAAGCATTTGTCCTCGATCGCCCTGAGGATCATGGCCTGCTCGTCTCTTCCCAACTCGCCGATCTCGTCCAGGAACAGGACGCCCTTGTCCGCCGAGCGAAGCAGGCCGGGACGATCGGCAACGGCACCGGTAAAGGCGCCCTTGCGGTGACCGAACAGGGCCGACATCGCCCCATCGCCCCGCAGGGTGGCGCAGTTGACTTCGACGAACGGGCCAGAGACCTGATGCTTGAGGCGCTTGAGTTCATAGATGCGGCGCGCCAACTTGCTCTTGCCCGCGCCGGTCGGTCCCATCAGCAGCAATGCGGAGCGGCTGCGGATCGCGACCTGTTCGATCTCGTCGATCATCCGGTTGAACGCCGGATTCCTGGTATTGATGCCGGATTTCAGGAATGACGACCCCTCGGCGGCCGCGACGGCAAACCGGGTCGCGATGCTGTCGTACCGTGACAGGTCGAGGTCGATGACGCTCCATCGGCTCTGACCGCCATCGCCCGGCGGCTGTCTCGGCTGGGTCTGAAGCAGCTTGCCGGGAAGGAAACGTGCCTCGGTCAGCAGGAACAGGCAAATCTGGATGACATGGGTTCCCGTAGTAATGTGAATCAAATAGTCCTCGTGGTCGCCGTCGAAGGGAAATGCCCGGGAGAAATCCAGTAATTTTCCGTAAACTTCCTCGAAATCCCATGGGTCATGAAAGTCAAGCCGGCGCAGATCGACCTTGGTTTCCGGGGATACGGTTGCGATGTCTCTGGTGACGTTGCGGGCAAGCGGTTCGTGTTTGGCGCCATGGAGGAGGATGAAGCGGTCCACGCGGAGGTCGTCATGCATGCACAGCCCCACCGACGGCCGCCATTTGTTCCAGCGGGTCGGGCCGAACTTGCTGGCATCCAGCGTCGAGCCGATGAATCCGATGACGGTGATGGGTCTCATGGCTTAGATCGTCGTATCAGTCCGTATCGTATAATATCGCCAATACCTTCGGGCGGTCAAGCCCGGACGGCCCCTCTCCCGGAAAAAGCAAATCAGATGAAGTGGTTGTATGGGACCGAGGGGGCGAGGCCGGATGGCATGGGTGATGCACAGCATGCTGGGCCGACGCAGAGCGCATCGGTGGGTGCAGGCCGATCACGGCGGCGGCCCGCGACGGGACTGGGCGACGGTCGGGGTTCGACCCCCGGACAGGGCTTCCGCCGCCGAGGGAGCCTCCGCGGCCTGGTGAACGGGCCGGGTTTGGCTCCCGTCAACCGCTTGTCGTGGCCCATGCTGCGCCCGAATGTGAACGGAGGAGGCTATGGTGGATCAGGGTTACGAATTCACGGCCATCGAAGGCGGCCCGGCCATCAAGGCATCATCCGGGGTTTGATTGGGGGCGCGGTCGTTCATCGTGGGCGGCCTTGGCAACCAGGAACCGTTCGACAATTGCTCGGATGGTGCGGGGCGACCGATGTCCAGGCACGCGGCTCTGCGTCGGTTCACCGTCGAAGACCACATCGCGGCGACGGTCGGCGCCGGGTGCCCCCGGTATCCCGGAGTGATTGATGAAACCCCGGCGGCGTACAAACCGATCGAATCGGTGATGGCGGCGCAGGCGGACCTGACAGAGATCGTCCATACGTTGAAACAGGTGCTGCGCGTGAAGGGGTGATCCCTTGCGCGCCATCCGAAGGAGACCGGGCATATGATTGTCATCGACGGGTCGGAAGGGGAAGGCGGCGGGCAGATGGTGCGCAATGCGCTCGCCCTGTCCCTCGTCACCGATCAGGCATTCCGAATCGACAACATCCGGGCGAACCGGAGCAAGCCCGGATTGATGCGCCAGCATGTCACGGCGATCGAGGCCGCATGCGCCATCGGCGGCGCCGTCTGCGAGGGCGTCGCGGTGGGCGCCCGGAGCATCGTGTTCAAGCCTGGCCGTATCGTTGCCGGCGACTACCGCTTTGCCGTCGGCACCGCCGGCAGCACCGGACTCGTCCTGCAAACCATCCTGCCGCCGTTGCTGCTGGCCGACCGCCCGTCGCGGCTGACCATCGAGGGGGGGACCCACAACATCCACGCGCCGCCGTTCGACTTCATCGAGCGTACCTTCCTGCCGCTGGTCGGGCGGATGGGGCCGCGGGTCACCGCACGTCTGGTTCGCCATGGCTTCTATCCGGCCGGAGGCGGACGGATAGACATTGGGATCGAGCCTGCACCACTGAGGCCCGTCGAACTGATCAAGCGCGGCAATTCGGTCGATGTCGGCGCCACCGCCATCATGGCCCTGCTGGACAACGACATCGGCGTGCGCGAATTGGCCAGTGCGCGGGCTGTCCTGAACTGGCCGGAACCGGCATTCCGGCTGGAACGCCTGTCCGATCCGCTTGGCCCCGGCAACGTGCTCCTACTCGAAGCAACTTTTGAACATGTGACGGAAATCGTGACGGGATTCGGCCAACTCGGTGTTCCTGCGCAAAAAATCGGGAACGAGGCGGCCAGCCGGATGATGGGCTATCTGAAGTCTTCCGCCTTCTAGTGGGCTCTGCCCACACCCGCAAANNAAAGCCCTGCAAAATCAAGGCAAGTGCAGTATTCTGGCGCATATGGGGCAAAGCCCCCTTGTGTCATACCATACGCGCACCGGTATGAGAGAGTTCCGCCGGACCCAGGGACATGCGCCGGGGACGACGCGACCCATAGGGTCGGGCGACAAAAACCGGCCGGGCTTTGACGAAAGATGCGGCAGCTTGACGCCGCTGGCCGGCGTGATCACACTCCGCCCTGCCGCGCGCCCCCGAGGTTGCCATGCCGAAGCTCCTGCCCGCCCTTGCGTTTGCCGTGGTGCTGATCGCCACCCCGGCAGTTCCCGGCCCGTGGGCGCAAACCCAGACATCCCCGCCACCCACGGCAAGCCCCCAGGGGCCATCCTGGCTGACCATCGGGCTGGTGGTTGGCGGTGCCTTCCTCGGTCGGTACCTGGCTCAGCGTTACCTTGGCGACTGGCGCATCGTGCAATGGCTGGCGGGTCGCGCCGGGGCCGGCCTTGGCGCCGAAGCCGCCGGTCTCGCCACCGCGCTTTGACCGCATTGCGGCTTCTCATAGCCGCCCAGTGAGCGCAAAGGACGACCCCTTGGGGGCTTTGCCCCATAGGCGTCAGGATACGACAGGGCATTGAAAGGAAACAATTTCGTGGGCTCTGCCCACGCCCGCAAAGGACCGGACGGCCCTTTGAACCCATGACGTCATGAGGTCAAGGAGGCAAGCCTCCTTGCGGGTGCAGGGCAAAGCCCTGCAAAATCAAGGCAAGTGCCCTATCCTGGCGTTCCGACCGGGGCCGACCATCCGGGGTGCCTGAACAGCGACCACCTCTGGCTCTATAACGACTGGCGTCGACAATAACGGCGTCCATAAGCGGCCGGGGCGAGGGAGTGAAGACAGCACCGGCGACCGACGCCGGCCCCGGCGCTTTGGCCGTTACCGGTCGACAACCACACGGTACTGGTACGACCGTCCCGACGTCGTCCGCAGAATCATGTTGGTTTCTCCCGAGGCATCGGGAGAGGCGCTGATCGACACCACGTTACCTTCTGATGTCGCAGAGATTTTCGGGTTGCCGATCGCGACCGAGCGCACCCGCTCGTCCGATGGCAATTCGACCTGGACCACGGTACCGGTTGCGACCCGGATTTCCTCGGCGTCGGCCGATGGTTCGATGACCTTCGGGGACGACGAACAGGCAGCGAGCAACAGGACCGCGAAGGCAAGAACGGCTCTCATGGTATGGTCTTCTCCGGGTTCGGCGCGGTGCGGATTGGCGCGGAGGCTACCATGATGGTAAGGGTTTCGGCAAAGCCCCATCCCCCATTTCGAGATCCCGACGTTGCCGACCCGATCCGGTCTACGGTCGGGGGGCCGACGGGCTGCGGCCATTCCATAAGTCCGACGAATTAAGCCTTAGTTCGCGTTCAGCGGTTCTCATTTTGGCGAAA
>PLTC01000102.1 GCA_003165295.1 Rhodospirillales bacterium
GAGCAGTCCGGCCACCATCAGCGGCAGGCCGGCGTTCTTGGCGCCGCCGATGGCGATCGAGCCGGAAAGCGGCCGGCCGCCGCGGATGCGAATCCTATCCATTGCCGCCTTCCTTTCAGGGAGTTGCGGTCCAGCAATCGGTCTTTGGGTTACAATCGTGGCAGCGTCACGCCGGTCTGCCGCATGTACTTGCCGGCGCGGTCAGCGTAAGAGACCTCGCAGGGGCTGGCGCCCTTGAGGAACAGAAACTGGCTCAGGCCCTCGTGGGCATAGACCCGGGCCGGCAATGGCGTGGTGTTGGAGATTTCCAGCGTGACGTGGCCTTCCCATTCGGGCTCCAGCGGCGTCACGTTGACGATCAGACCGCAGCGGGCATAGGTCGACTTGCCAAGGCAAATCACCAGCACGTCGCGTGGCACCCGGAAATACTCGACCGAGCGGCCAAGCGCAAAGCTGTTGGGCGGGATCACGCAGACATCGGCGACCCGGTCGACGAAGCCCTGCTGGGAAAAGTTCTTGGGGTCGACCACGGCGTTGTCGACATTGGTGAATATCTTGAATTCATTGGAAACGCGGGCGTCGTAGCCATAGGAGGACAGGCCATAGGAGATCACACCTTCGGCACTCTGGCGCTCGACGAAGGGTTCGATCATCCCGTGGGTCCGCGCCATCTCGCGAATCCAACTGTCGGGCATGATTGGCATGACATGTCCCTATGAAAATGCTTCCCAGGCGTGGTTGTAATCGCGCCCGCCGCCGGGAGCAAGGCCGCCGTCGGGCCGGCGGTCAGGCCGGGGGTGGACCGCCGTCGCTTCCGCCATCTTCCGGGAGGGTGCGGCGAAGCCGGATTTGGGTCTTACGTTTTCTGAGGTTGTCGCGCAACGCCGCCGCCTGCCGGCGCCGCCGATCCTCCCGGGTCGGAACCGGCGGCGCCCGGGTTTCGTCCGGCGCTTCCGGCCTGTCGTCGTCCTGGTCGGATCCGGCGGTCAATGGTCGGCCCGGTGCAACAGGCTGCCAAGGCCGGTCTCGTAGGCCGCTCCGGCGGCGGTGAGTACCAGCGGCCGGGATGGTCCGTCATTTCGAATCAGCCCCTTGCGTGCCAGCACGGTCCACACCGCGGGGTTGGAAAGACCGGTGGCGTCCCGGCTGCTGACCACTGCGTCGCCCAGGTGAAAATGGTCGCCGTGAGGCCGGGGCAGAGTCGTGACGACCATCGCACCGGGTTCGTCGGCGGCCGGCGCGGCGTGGTCATCCAGAGCGGCCACGGCCTGGACCAGGGTCAGCGTCCTGAGTTGCAAGGCGTTCAGGCCAAGAGGGTTTTTTTTGGGCGGCATCGGGGAAACCGGCGGCAAGGGAACTGAGGAGGCAATAGACCGACACCCCGCCGCCCCTGTCAAGTCACCCGACTCCCCTCGTGGCCCGGTCGCCCGCGAAGCCATGCCGGGGATCGTTCACACCCTTTCCCGCTCGACCTCAATGGTGATGTGGGACAGGCCGGACAGGGCCGCGAGGCGTGCCTTGTAGTCGGCCGGGGCCTGGGGATTGCCGCTGACCAGAGACACGATCAGCCCGTGATGGCCCGGGCCGAGCCGCCACAGGTGAAGGTCGGAAACGTGGTCGCCGTCGCGCTCCAGGACATCGCGGATGTGTTCGGCCAACCGGCGGTCGGGGACCACATCGAGCAGCACGGCACCGCTGTCGCGGATCAGCCCGTAGGACCACAGGGCGATCACCACCGAACCAACCATCGCCATCACCGCGTCCATCCACACCCAGCCATAGAGCCGCCCGGCCAGCAGGCCGACGATGGCGAGGACGGATGTTACGGCATCGGTCAGCACATGAAGGTAGGCCGCGCGCAGGTTATGATCGCGGTGGGCGTCGTGACGGTGACCGTGATGATCTTCGTGCTCGTCCGCATCATGAAGATCGTCGGCATGGCCGTGGAGGTGCCCGTGCCCGTGGTCGCGGTCCTGAAGCAGCCAGGCGGAGGCGAGGTTGACCGCGAGCCCCAGCGCCGCGACCGCGATGGCCTGGTCGAAGGCGATGGGAACCGGCCCGATCAACCGGCCAAGCGCGCCGGCACCGATCAGCAATGAAACCACGGCCAGGATGATGGCGCTGGCAAAGGCGGCGAGTTCGCCCAGCTTGGCGGTGCCGAAGCTGAAATGCGGGGCGTCGCGATAGCGTCGCGCGAACAGGTAGGCCGCGGCGGCGATGACCAGGGCGCCGGCGTGGGTGGCCATGTGCCAGCCATCGGCGACCAGCGCCATGGAGCCGAACAGGCTGCCCGCGGTGATTTCGCCGACCATCATCGCCGAGGTCAGGCCGATCACGATCCAGGTCCGTCGCTCGTTGCGGTCGTGGCGGGTGCCGAGGAAATGATGATGATGCCGCCAGCCGTCCGCCGGACCGGCGCCGCCGCCGGTCCCGGGCGGCTGGCGGCGTTCGGTCATTCCAAACCCGCCTTCTTGCGCACGTCATAAGACCGACGCTGGGACCACTTTTCGACAAACTGGGTCAGTTCCGGGTCGGGTGGGTCGGGCAAGACCACATTCAGCGTAACATAGAGATCGCCGCAGGCGCCCTGCCTGGGCTCGGCGATGCCCTTGTTCTTGAGCCGCAGCACCGTGCCGCTGTTGGACCCTTTGGGCACCTTGAGCGCCACGGTGCCGTCGAGGGTCGGCACCTTGATGGTGGCGCCCAGCAGTGCCTCGGGCAGCGTTACCGGCATCTCCACATGGATGTCGTGATCCTTGCGGCTGAAAAACGGGTGGGGTTCGACCTGAATCTCGACGATGGCGTCTCCCGCCGGTCCGCCGCCACTGCCGGGCATCCCCTGGCCTTTGAGCCGCAATTTCTGCTCGTTGTTGGTGCCGGGCGGGATGGTGATGTCGATGCTCTTGCCGTTGGACAGGCTGATCCGGCGCTTGCCACCGACCGAAGCCTCCAGGAACGACACGGTTACGGAATATTCGATGTCCGTGCCGCGCGCCCGTCCCTCCCGCCGCCCGCTGAACAGGTCGGCGAAGATGTCATCGGCGGAAAAGCCGGCAAACGGATCGGCGCCCGCGCCGGCCCGTCCCCGCGCCCGGTTGGCGTAGGCGCGCTGGAAGGCGTGGTCCGCCCGCTCTGCACCGCTGGCATCGATCTCGCCCTGGTCGAACCGCCGCCGTTTGGCCGGATCCGAAAGGAGGCTGTAGGCTGACGACACCTCCTTGAAACGCTGTTCGATGTCACTGCGTCCGGGATTGAGGTCCGGGTGGTACTGTTTGGCGAGTCGGCGGTACGCCTGTTTGAGGTCGTCAGCGGTGGCGGTTCGTCCGACCCCGAGGACCTGATACGGATCGCGCATGGTGGCCACGATCTGGTGCTTCCCTCCGTGCTCAAGAACGCCGGCGCCGATGCCTCGGTCACCGCGACAAAGTGGGCACCGTCGCGAAACGGTGCTGGTGAACAGTCATATAAGCCATCATATGGTGGCTGTGAATTGGCTGCTGAGCCACGACCGGAATCAGCCCGTGAGCGAACCCCCGAACGAACCCCCGAACGAACCCCCGAACGAACCCATGAGTGCAGACCCCGGGCCCGGCCCGATAGACCGGTTCCGTCGTTGGCTCGCCGAGGCCGAGGGCAAGGAGCCCAACGATCCCAACGCCATGGCGCTGGCGACGGTGGACGCGGACGGCGTTCCTTCGGTGCGGATGGTGCTGCTGAAGGACGTCGATGCCCGCGGCTTTGTCTTCTACACCAATTTGGACAGCCACAAGGGCCTGGATCTGCGGGCGACCGGTCGGGCGGCGCTGTGCTTCCATTGGAAGTCGCTGAAGCGTCAGGTCCGGGTGGTGGGGCGGGCCGGTCCGGTGACGGACGAAGAGGCCGATGCCTATTTCCACAGCCGGCCCCGGGGCAGTCAGATCGGGGCCTGGGCGTCGTCCCAGTCGCGGCCGCTGGCCGGGATGTGGGAATTGGAGCGTCGAGTCGCCGACTATGCCCTGAAGTTCGGCTTCGGCGCGATTCCGCGCCCGGCCCACTGGTCCGGGTACCGGGTGGTGCCAGAGGAGATCGAGTTCTGGCGCGACCGGCCGTTCCGGCTGCACGAGCGTCTGGTTTACCGCGCCGACGGTGCCGGCGGCTGGACCGTTACGCGGCTGTTTCCGTAGGCTAATCGCGGGAAGTCTGCGGGTGGGACCGGGGCCGGGATCAACGGCCGGGGAAGGTGGCCGGGGGACCCTTTGATGGGTGACGACCGAACCCGGAGTGTGTCGGAACTGGCCGCGCTGCGGCGACGGGCCACCTATGCCAGCGTGACCGTGGCGGCGGTTCTGGTGGTGGCCAAACTGGCCGCCTGTCTTGATACCGGATCGGTCAGCCTGCTGGCCTCTCTGATCGATTCCGGGACCGATCTGCTGGCGTCCCTGATCACGCTGTTCGGGGTGCGTCAGGCTTTGCGGCCGGCCGATGATCACCACCGGTTCGGTCATGGCAAGGCCGAGGCGCTGGCGGCGCTGGCTCAGGCGGCGTTCGTGACCGGTTCGGCGGTGTTTCTGGTGGTCGAGGCAATGGACCGGCTGATCCGGCCGCAACCCATCGAAGACAACCGACTCGGAATCGCGGTGATGGCGCTGGCGGTGGTGCTGACCGCGGCGCTGACCCTGTTTCAGCGTCGGGTGGTCCGTGCCACCGGTTCCCAGGCGATCAGCGCCGACTGCCTGCATTATCTCGGGGATCTGGCCGTCAATGGGGCGGTGATGGTGGCACTGGGACTCGGCAGCGTCACGGGCTGGCGCCGGATTGACCCGGTGTTCGCCCTCGGTATTGCCGCGGCGCTGATCGGCGGCGCGTGGCGAATCGCCGGCCGCGCCCTCGATACCCTGATGGACCGCGAATTGCCCGACGATACCCGGGACCGGGTGCAGGCGGTGGTCATGGCCCACCCCGAGGTCCGGGGTATGCACGACCTGCGCAGCCGCAGCAGCGGGACCGGAATCTTCCTGCAACTTCATGTGGAGATGGACCGAACCTTGCGCCTGGACCAGGCTCACGACGTTGCCGACCAGATCGAACAACGCCTGGCCTCGGCGTTTCCCAACGCCGAGGTGATCATCCACCAGGAACCCGCCCCGCGTTCCGCCCCATAAAAAAGGGGTCTGGGGCCAATGGCCCCGGTGGGGTTCCAGGGGCAACGCCCCTGGTAGCCGAAGGCCGGTTTTTGCCCTCACATATTCGAATAATTCGGCCCCCCACCGCCCTCCGGCACCACCCAGTTGATATTCTGGGTCGGGTCTTTGATGTCGCAGGTCTTGCAGTGGACGCAGTTGGCGGCGTTGATCTGGAGACGCGGGGCGCCGCCCGGCTGATCATTGACGATTTCGTAGACGCCCGCCGGGCAATACCGCTGTTCGGGTGCGTCGTAGAGGGCAAGGTTGATCTTGACCGGCACCGTGTGGTCGCGCAACCGGAGGTGAGCCGGCTGGTTTTCCTCATGGTTGACATTGGCGAAGGCCAGAGACGACAGACGATCGAAGGTGATGACGCCATCGGGCTTGGGATAGTCGATGCGCGGGACCTCGGTGGCCTTGCGCAGGGTGTCGTGGTCGTGGTGATGGAGGTGCAGGGTCCAGGGTGCCTTGCCCCGGAAGACGTAGGTGTCGATGGCCGAATAGGCGATGGCCGGGAACAGGCCGTATTGGAACGACGGTCGGACGTTACGGGTGCGATAGAGTTCGTCCCAGACCCAGGATTGTTTCAGCCGCTCGGGATAGGCGACGATCTCGGGCGCGGGGGCTTCGGCGCGGAAATGGTCGAAGATCGCCTCGGCCGCGACCATGCCCGACTTCATGGCGGTATGGGTGCCCTTGATCTTGGAGATGTTGAGGAAGCCGGCGCCGTCGCCGACCAGCATGCCGCCGGGGAAGGTCAGTTTGGGGATGGCCTGGAAGCCACCTTCGACCAGACAGCGGGCGCCGTAGGCGATGCGCCGGCCGCCTTCCAGCAAGGGCCGGACCGAAGGGTGGGTCTTGAAACGCTGGAATTCCTCGTAGGGCGAGAGGTAGGGGTTGGTGTAGTCGAGGCCGACCACGAAGCCGATGGCCACCTGATGGTTTTCCATGTGGTAGCAGAACGAGCCGCCGTAGGTCCGGGCGTCCATCGGCCAGCCGATGGTGTGGACCACCCGGCCGGGCTTGTGTTTTTCCGGTGCGACCTCCCAGATTTCCTTGATGCCGAGGCCGTAGGCCTGGGGGTCGGCGTCCCGGGCCAGTCCGAAGCGGTCGAACAACACCTTGGTCAGGGAACCGCGGCAGCCTTCGGCGAAGATCGTCTGGCGGGCGTGGAGTTCGACGCCGGGCGTGTAACGGTCGGTCTTTTCCCCATTCTTGCCGATGCCCATGTCGCCGGTGGCGACGCCGCGCACGGCTCCGCCCGCGTCATAGAGCACCTCGGCCGCGGCGAAACCGGCGTAAAGTTCGACGCCCAGGGATTCGGCCTGCCCGGCCAGCCAGCGGGCGAGCAGGCCGACGCTGCCGAGATAGTTGCCGTGGTTCTCCATCTGAGGCGGCGTGGGCAGGGGAACCGCCCATTTGCCGGTCAGGAACACGAAGTGGTCGTCGGCGGCGGGCGTCACCAACGGCGCCTCGCGGGTCCGCCAGTCGGGCAGCAGCTCATCCAGGGCGCGGGGCTCGATCACCGCTCCCGACAGGATATGGGCGCCGATCTCGGAGCCCTTTTCCAGGACGCAGACGCTGACCTCGTGACCATGTTCGGCGGCAAGCTGTTTCAGCCGGATCGCGGCGGCCAACCCCGCGGGGCCGCCGCCGACGATCACGACGTCATACTCCATGACTTCGCGTTCCATTCCCTGATCCTTCTTCGAACGGGTCGACCGCCCCGCTGGACGGCGGGGCATTATGCACCAGCCCGAACAGGGCCGATACGGGCCGATGGTATCCGACGATCGGGGGCGGGCGATCAACGGGCTCTCAATCGGCGGACCGGTCGAAACTTGTTATCCTGGTGACCACCGCGTCGTTCCGAGGCGCGGCGGAGGCCGGGTTCGTGCCATGATCGGCGGCGAGGGACGGAAAAAGGGCGGCGGATGGAGTTGGGGATCATCGCAGCCCTGCGCTGGCAGGGTGAGATCGGCGCCGACGAGGCGATTGCAGAGGAACCGGTGGACTGGACCGAACTGGCGGCGCGCCCGATGCCGGCACGCCGGTCGGTCTCGGCCCCGCCCCCCGCCGGTGGCGCCCTACCGGCGCGTGGTGCCACGGCGACTCGCAGTCCCGAGTCCCCGCCCACCGGGATTCCGACGACGGCGACTCGGGGATCTGCCAGTCCGGGAGCGGCGGCTCCGGGACTGGCCGATGCCCGCAGCCTGGCTGCCGCCGCCACCAGTCTCACCGCGCTGGCCGAGGCGCTGACGCGCTTTGACGGCTGCACGCTCAAACAAACCGCCATGAATCTGGTGTTTGCCGACGGCAATCCCCACTGCCGGGTGATGCTGGTCGGCGAGGCGCCGGGGGAGGACGAGGACCGCCAGGGCAGGCCCTTTGTCGGCGCCAGCGGACGCCTGCTCGACCGCATGCTGGCCGCCATCGGGCTTGACCGCGGCCAGGTTTACATTTCCAACATCCTGCCCTGGCGTCCGCCGGGCAACCGCAACCCGACTCCGGCCGAAATTGCCCTCTGCGTACCCTTTATCGAACGCCATATCGCGCTGGTGGATCCGCCGGTGCTGGTGCTGTTGGGTGCGGTCGCCGCCAAAACCCTGCTTGACCGGGCCGACGGCATCACCCGGCTGCGAGGTCAGTGGTTTGACTTCCGGCTGGCTGGTACAGATAGAAGTATTCCGACCACGGCCACCTATCATCCAGCGTATCTTCTGCGCTCGCCGATTCACAAGCGAGAAACATGGCGCGATTTTTTGTCGATAAAGAGTAGGCTCTCCTGAGCCTTTCCCGGCCGCCACGGGGTTGGGCCGGAGATAAACCGACGTCCAAGGGTCGGTTCCTCTCAGTCCGGGCTTGCACTTGGGGACATTCCAGGATATGCGGGTTAAATGCTCGGGATATGTTCCATGGCGAGTCGACCCGGTGGGCTCGCACCGAAATTGGCGGTGAGGCTGGCGGCAGCATTGATGCTGTGCCTTGTCGTGCCTTCGGCGGGGCTGCCGGACGGGCTGGTTCGGACCGTCACATCGGCCGCGGCGGAAGAGGTCGCGGTGGCTCCGGCGTTCCGGGTCGTGGATGCGGGCGACGAGTACCGGCCGCGCGACTCGTCCGAGGATGGCGCCGGCAGCGGCCTGGGCGAGATCACCGGGAGCGAGCCGGCGTTGCGCAACGTCGGGCTCTCTGACCAGGATGTCCGGCGATATCGCCACATCTTCGAGCTTCAAGGCAAGGCGGCGTGGGACGCCGCCGATGCCGAGATCGCGCAGTTGCAGGATCAGCGGCTGCTTGGTCACGTTTTGCGCCAGCGTTACCTGCATCCGGGCTTTTCCCGGGTTGGGTATGACGAGCTACGCGCGTGGCTGAAGCGGTATGGCGATCAGGCCGGGGCGGACCGTATCTACGCACTGGCCGAGCTGCGGCAGCCCCGCGGCGCGCCGCCGCCGCCGGAATTGCCGGATGCCGGGCGCCTTGGCGGTGCGCTGGAGGAAAAGGCCACCTGGGGGCCGGGCGGGGTGGCGCCGCGCAGCCGGGCCGCCGCTCGGCCCTCGGAACCACCGGTGTTCGAGCGGATCGAAGATTGCCTGCACGAGGGACGGCTGAGTGCCGCCATCCGATTGCTGGGCGATGATGTGCTGACCCGCCGACTCGACGACGTGGGGTACGATTCCCTGCGTGCCCGTATTGCCGCGGCGCTGTTCTACAACGGCAACGTCCATGCGGCGCTGACGCTGGCGGCGGCCAGCGCCGCGCGCTCGGGGGATGCGGTGCGCGGTGCCCGCTGGATCGCCGGGTTGGCGTCGTGGCGCCTCGGCGATCCGGTTGCCGCCGGGCGTTACTTTGAGGCCATGGCCGGCGACACCACCCTGACCCCGTGGGAAGCGGCCGCCGCCGCCTATTGGGTAGCCCGGGCCGAGACCCGGCAAGGCCATGTCGATCG
>PLTC01000106.1 GCA_003165295.1 Rhodospirillales bacterium
TTTGCGGAAGTGCAACTGTAGTACTGGCCAGACCGGGTGGCGTGCCTCATACACTCCACCCGGTCGCTGGGGGACGGTGCGCTTGGCGCCGTTACAAGTCAAGGAGGAAATCCCGCGGTCGCATTCGGTGCGCGGACGCCGCCGCCGGACCGGTCTGCGATCGGCGGCGGCCGGGGTTACCTGCGTGAGGTATGCGCCTGGGCGCCGATATCGGCGTACAGCTTTTGCCAGACCGCAGCCGCCTCGTGCAGCGACACGCTGCGCGCCACGGTCGCCCGCCGCGCGGTCTCAAACGCCACTGTCCGCGCATCCCCGCTCGGAGCATACAACCGGGCGGAGAGCGCAGGGGTGATAAATCCCGAAGAAAAGGTCAACCGAAACGCGAGGCCGCCCCCGGATCGATCACCCCGGCCCGGGCTCTGGCCCGCCTTCGCTCTCGGACGCCGCTGCCGGCGGCTTGCGCACCTGAACGCTGATCCCGGCGCCTTCGATCTCGCCCGGCTTCTTGATCGAGCCTTGCAGGACCACCACCACCTGATCACCCCCCCCAAGCGCGACGATCTGGTTCAGAGCCCGGCGGTACGCCTTGCCCGTGATCTTTGCGGTGGCCTTGGCGCCATCGGGAGTGGCCAGGGTCAGCATCACCGTCGAGGCTTCGGTGGGGGTCAACTGCTCGGGGGACAGGACCGCGGTGATCTTCAGGGCCTTGACCGTAACCATGATCTGCTCCGTGGTCTTGGGCGGGGCGAAACGGATGGCCAGCCGGCGCGATTCCTCCAGCGCCGCCAGCGCCGCCGCCTTGTCCGCGGGCGAAACCGGTTCCACCGGGTTGCCGTCCAGGTCGTGGTGGAACGCGCCGTCCCGGGCCAGCGCCGCCAGATACTGACTAGACCGGCAATAGCGCCGCATCGTCACCTTGATCAGCATGATGGCATCAATGTCGCGGAATGCCAGCAGGCGGACCAGTTGATTTTCGACATCCACCGCCAGCGGCACCACCGGGTCGCCCAGTTGCCGGGGGAACACCGCCGGCCACGAGCGCAGCCGCTCGCGCAGAATATCCAGCGTTTCGATATGCCAGAGACCGCATCCAGGCCCCGACCGCGAGGAAGCGGCGGTCGGCGCGGCCTGGGGCGCGGAGGAATCCAAGGTATTCATCAATCCAAGGTGGTCATCGGGTTCCGGGACAAACGGTGGTGACCGGAGCGCCGGTCACCCGAGGAGGAAGTATAAGCCTTCTTTCGGCTCTGGGATAGGGTCTCGCGCCCGTCTTGCGCCCGTCGCACACCCGGCGATGGCGGTCCGCCCAGGGACCGGAGGGCTTGCGCCCGGACCCGGGTCGGTCTAGAGCCAGGAGATCGCAGCCTCGAAACCGGCTGACCGGACGGAGATCGGACCCGAAGCCAGATGTCCATTCTCGACAGGCTTAACCCGGCCCAGCGGCGGGCGGTGACTCACGGCGTGCCGGCCGCCGGTCCGGTGCCGCCGTTGCTGGTGATCGCCGGAGCCGGCTCGGGCAAGACCACGACGCTGGCCCACCGGGTGGCTCACCTGATCGTCAACGGCACCGATGCCCGGCGGCTGCTGTTGCTGACCTTCACCCGCCGGATGGCCGCGGAAATGGCCCGCCGGGTCGAGGCGATCTGTGCCGAGGCGCTGCCCGGCCACCTGCCGCTACCCGCCACCACCATCGAATGGTCGGGCACCTTCCACGCCATCGGCGCCCGGTTGCTGCTGCTGCACGCCGACGCCATCGGTCTTGACCCCGGCTTTTCGATTCTGGACCGGGGCGACGCCGCCGACCTGATGGATCTGGTGCGCGACGATCTTGGCCTGTCGGAAACCGGCGGCCGCTTCCCCAAAAAGGCCACCTGCCTCGCCCTCTATTCCTATGCCGTGAACGCCGAGGTGCCGGTGGCCGAGGCGCTGGCCCGCGCCTTCCCCTGGTGCACCGAGTGGGAAGAGCCGCTCCGCCGGTTGTTCGGCGGCTATGTCGAGGCCAAGCAACGGCAGTCGGTGCTCGACTACGACGACCTGCTGCTCTACTGGGCGCAGATGATGCAGGTGGACGGGCTCCGGGCCGGGATCGGGGGCCGATTCGATCATGTGCTGGTGGACGAATACCAGGACACCAACCGGCTACAGGCCTCGATCCTGATGGGTCTCAAGCCCGACGGCGCCGGGTTGACGGTGGTCGGCGACGACGCCCAGGCGATCTATTCCTTTCGCGCCGCCACCCAGCGCAACATCCTGGAGTTCCCCGACCGCTTCCGGCCCCCGGCCACGGTGATCACGCTGGAACGCAACTATCGCTCGACCCGACCGATCCTCGATGCCAGCAACCGGGTGATCGCCCGCGCCGCCGAGGGCTTCACCAAGACCCTGGTCCCGGAACGCGGCGGTGGCGCCCGGCCGGTGCTGGCCCGGGTCGCCGACGAAAGCGCCGAGGTCGCCCAGGTGATCCGCCGGGTGCTGGAAAACCGCGAGGCCGGTCTCGATCTCAAGGACCAGGCGGTGCTGTTCCGCGCCGCCCATCACAGCGCGGCGCTCGAACTCGAGCTGACGCGGCGCAATATCCCCTTCGTCAAGTTCGGCGGCCTCAAATTTCTCGACGCGGCGCATATCAAGGACACGCTGGCGCTGCTGCGCTTCGCCAGCAATCCGCGCGATCGCGTCGCCGGTTTTCGCGTCGCGCAATTGCTTCCGGGGATCGGCCCGGGAAACGCGGAGAAGATCGTCGCCGCGGCGGCGGCGGACGAGAGCTTCGCGAGCTTGGCCG
>PLTC01000044.1 GCA_003165295.1 Rhodospirillales bacterium
CTGGCTCAGGTCGGGCAACGGCGGCGGAGTCATTCCGAGGGTGAATCGCAACCCCCGCCGGCTGTCAATCCCATCCGCGCGCCCCTCTCACCTCCTTACCAGGCCGGCCTAAAGGGGGGGGGATGAGCAGATACAATCCCGATTGTCGCATAAGAGGCCACTATGGAAAGTGGTTCAGACCGCCCGTTGACGATCACGAAGGTACGCCGGGAGGGTTGAAGGAGATTGTGGGTTGCCATGTGGTCACTTCCTGTTCTGCATCCCAGGCATCCACGGCGGCCTGGAGGTTCAGCCAAAACCGCGTGGTGGTGCCGAGCACCAGTCCGAGGCGTGCGGCCGTCACCGGCTCGATGCGCTTGTGGCCGTTGATGATCTGACTGGTATGCTTGCGACTGAGACCCGTCGCCGCGGCCAGGCTGGTGACGCTGACCTTGCGCGGAAGCAGATAGTGCTCGCGGAGAATGGTGCCCGGATCCGTCGGGCGGCGGTTGCGCCGCAGGTCGCTCATCAGTGATAATCCTCCAGATCGAGAATCGTGACGTCGCTCCCGTCGAAGGTGAAGGTGACGCACCAGTTGCCGGAGACGTGCATGCTGTACTGGCCTTTCCGTTCGCCCTTCAGTTCGTGGAAATCTTTCACTCCAAGGCAGTCGTCCAACGACGTGATCGCATCGAGATGATCAAGGATACGTAGGACGTTGCTTTGAAGGGCCTTGCCTACCCGGCTGGAACGACCATCCTCGAACAGTTCACGCAACCCCTTGTGCTTGATTCGCGTGATCGCCATGCCGCCCCCGCCGTTACCTATAATGTAACGCAACGCGCCGTGCCACGCAAGGGGGTGTTACTTATGGGGTAACGATTTTTCGCCTGCAAACACCTGTCACAGAAGATACAGCATGGAAAACGACCTTCGGCGGATTGTGTCCGTACCCGATGTCGGTTTTCCGTTCCATTGCTACCCATCCAGCAGCCGCTTGACCCGTTCCTCCAGGCGGCCCATGACCCCGGCCGCGGTGCAGGCGGCCCGGATGTGGCTGCGGCTGCGGGTGAAGGGCTCTCCGGGCGGGAGCGGGACCGAGGCGGCAAGGGTCTCCGCTTCCCGGCCGGCTTCGGCCAGGGCGGTGTGCAGCGGCGTCCCGGGCTCGAATCGGGGGATGGGCAGGTTGAACGCCACCTTGTCGAAATCGCGCGCCCCCCATTGGCCCTGGGACTGCCACTGTTCGGCCCGGACGCGGATGGTTTCGGAATTCAGGATGGCCGCCAGATAGTACGCCTCGGCTTCGTCCGTCACCGCCGCCCAATAAAGCTTGTGATCGATCACCGCGCGCGGGTTTCGGAGGATCGCCGCCGCCGGCAGGGTTCCGGCCTTGCTGTAGACCACCCGCAGCGGCGCCAGCGGGAACTGGCCGGAAAGCTGGCCGAAGAAGTCCAGTTGCGCCAGGAACGATCGGGTGCCCTTGCCGTGGCACTGCCAGAGCGCCTCGACCTGGGCCAGCCAGCGCGACAACCCGGGAAAGCCACGCCGTGCCGCCATGTCCGAAGACAGCAGGTCCCCGGCAGCCCGGTCCTCAATCGGTATCACCCCTTGGACCGGGTACAGCGGGCGGAACGGCGCGATGGTTTCCCCCAGCACCACCGGATACACGAAACCGGCTTCCACCACCGCCCAGGGCGGCTCGAGATGTTTCCAGGGCTGCTTGTCCCGGGCGCCGGTTCGCCCTCGCACCCCGGCCGCCACCGGCTCGACCAGCACCAGCCGGCGGGGAATGAGGATCGCGCCCTGGCGAAAGGTCTTGCGGTAAGCCGAGCCGGAACGGTCACAGGCGTCGGCCGGCCACGGTTCCTCGAACACCCGAAGACATCGGGTTGCTTCGTCGGGATCGGCATCCCGGCGCGGCAGAGTTCCGGCAAAACAGGTGATGCTTTGCGGCGGCGGTTGCGGCGCGGTGGCCGGCACCGCGAACAGCACGCAGGCGGGGACCGGGAACAGCGGCTGCACCCCGGCCGGGAACGCCCAGGCGGCGGTGAAGCGGACATGCCGGCGGTCCGCACCGCGCCCTTTGAAAGTCCCCTGGCGAAACCGTGCGAAGGGCTTGCGGGTAAGCGCGGCGTAGGGCATGACGAAGGCGATGGTTCCGGCCGGTTCGAGATAGAGTTGGACCGACCGCGCGAAGAAACCCGCCGAAAGGTCGTAGGCCGGAACCGAAGACAGCCCGCCCCAAAGACCAAGAGTCTGCATGTCCTGGCGAAATCGGGCCTGCATGACCGGACTCATGGCGCGATAGGGCAGCCAGGGCGGGTTGCCGATCACCACTTCGAACCGGGGCGGATCGGCGCCGGTGCCGTGGAGGGCGTCACCCAGTTGCACCGCAATCCGCACGGCGGGCGGCCGTCCCGCCGCCCGGGTCAATTCGGGCAGCAACGCCAGCAGGCAGGTGGCGCGCGCGAAAATCACCGCGACCGGGTGAACGTCGAGGCCCGAGACGTTCCGGCAGGCCAGCATCACCGCCTCGGCCGGCGTCCTCCCGGCGGTGACGGCGGCCGCGAGGATGCGCCGGAGCGCGTGGAACAGAAAGGTTCCAGAACCGCAGGCCGGATCCATCACCCGCTGGTGCAGCGGGTTGTCGAGGACGGCGGCACAGATGCGCTGGGCCAGCCAGTCGGGGGTATAGTGCTCTCCCAGGTCGTGACGGTGGGCGGGATCGATCAGGTCCTCGTACAGGCCCTTCAACAGGTCGGTTTCGGTCGCGGCCAGACCGAGCCCGCCGACCCGTTCGGCGATGGCCAGCACCAACCCGCCACCGGCGGCATCCCGCAGCACCCAGTCAAAGCAATCGCCGTCGACGGCGCCGACGATCCCGAGGTCCCGCAACCCCTGCCCGGACAACAGTGTCGCCCCGTCAGCCGGCATCGGGTCGACCAGCGCGGCGGTGGCCAGGGATTTGGCAACAATCGCGAGGTAGGTATGGCGGAAGAAGAGATCGGAGGTGCCGACATCGCAGCCGTAGGCCATGTGCAGATGGCGCGCCCACAGATCACGCCGGCTCACGGCGTCGGGATCGTTTTCCAGGCGTCGCCACGCCGCGGCGATCCCGGTCACGGCCTGCCGGTAAGCGCGGCTGTCGCGCCCCAGTTCCCGGCACAGCTTGCCGACCACGGGATGGTGTCGGGCAGGGCTCATGGGCCGGGTGCGGACGGTCCTGCGTTGCCGGGTCCGATCTCAGGTCGCGGCTTCATCGGTCCCGACGCCCGGGAATTGCATGCTCCCAGCCTTACCTGAGGGAAAGTACGGCGCCATCCTCAAATAAATAGTACCCCTGCTTCTCACTTTCAAAAATGAAGCCGCCGAAGTTGTAGCCATGACAACGCACCCATCCTGACAACACCTCGGGGCCGGCAAGCTTCGGAAAACGCCAGGTGATTCCGAATTTTCTGGAAAGTGAAGCGACATCGGTTTCGCTGATGTCCGAGTAATCGATATCGCCATCACAACTTTCATAGAGCGGGTTATCAAATCTCTTATCAGAAAATGATACCTCTTTTCCGATGAGCGATTTTCCGAAGTCCTTGGGACATTTGGAGCACGCCACCGCGTCAACGCGCCAGGTTTTCATCCAGTAGCGTGGTTGAGCGTTGACCTGGCACACCCACAACAGGATGATTGCGACGGCCGAAGCCGTCGCAAGCCTAGCCATTTGCCGACACCTTCGACAGATGTTGCAAGTAGCTGATATTGCCCGGCAGGACACCGACAAAACGCATAAAAAACGGGTTCTTGGTGGACCAATACGGATTTGAGAATTTTACCGGCGCCACGCCGGTACTGGATTGCGAGCCGATCCAGGTCTGCTGGTCGAGAACGATACCGACGTGGTTGGCATCGGCGCCAAGGCTTTTCTTAAAGCAAATTAAATCCCCTTTTTCCGGGGTGTCCGTCAATTTTTTAAATAAACTACTGTCAAACAGAACCTCGGTCGGCATATACGGCAGTTTTGCCGGAGGAAACGCCGCATTCAAAACATACCAAACAAATCCCGAGCAATCAAAGCCGGAAACATCCTTGCCTCCGGTCTTATATTTTTTCCCTTTTGCAGCTTCAGCAGTCGAATTGGCAGCATTCACTATCTTTTCTTGCATATCCTTAAGCGGGTCGGTTCCCATCGGTGTCTCCAACGCCTCTTGCGAGGTCAAATGCAGTTGGCGACCGCGACGGTCGCGCGCCAATCCCTATCTCCGGCCATTGCTACCATAACCGGGCATGACGAAGCAACGCCTCGCGTCAGCAGGGCGTCGGCGGCGGTGGCGGCCGTTCTGCCGCGCCGGCGCGACTTCGGTTTTTGACGCCGCGCCCGGATCCTGCCATGGTGCGCGCCGATCCGGTCACTCCGTCATCAGCCGAGGCCCCGTCCGTCATGTCCGAGCAAGACAGCATCCCCACTTTCGCCGAGATTCATACGTTGCTGGCCGCGCTGCCCGGCCCCGATCACGAGGCTGCCGCCGCGGCCCGGGCGCGCCAGGATCGTCTGACCAAGCCCCAGGGCTCGCTGGGACGGCTCGAGGAACTGGCCACCTGGATGGCCACCTGGCAGGGCCGGCATCCGCCCGAACTGCGGCGGTCCCGGGTTGCGGTGTTCGCCGGCAACCATGGGGTCACGGCCCAGGGGGTTTCGGCCTTTCCGGTTTCGGTGACGCGCCAGATGGTGGCCAATTTCCAGGGCGGCGGCGCCGCGGTCAACCAGATTTGCGGGGTGGTGGACGCCGAATTGCGGGTCTACGAGCTTGACCTGGACCATCCCACCGGCGACTTCACCACCGGTCCGGCGATGACCGAGGAGGAATGTTGCCGGGCCATGGCCTATGGCATGATGGCGGTGGATGCCAACCTTCACCTGTTGAGCCTGGGTGAAATGGGCATCGGCAACACCACCGCGGGTTCGGCCCTGTGTCTGGCGTTGTTTGGCGGGGAGGCCGCCGACTGGGTCGGCCGCGGTACCGGCGTCGACGAAGCCGGCCTTGCGCGCAAGATCGCCGCGGTCGAGGCCGGACTGGCCGCCAATCCCGAGGCCGTCGGCAATCCGCTGGAGGCGTTGCGCCGGCTCGGTGGCCTGGAACTGGCGGCGATTGTGGGGGCGGTGCTGGCGGCGCGGCTGGCGCGGACGCCGGTGGTGCTTGACGGCTTCACCTGTACCGCGGCGGCGGCGGCGCTTTACAAGCTGGACCCGGGCCTGCTCGATCACTGTGTGGTCGGCCATTGCTCGGTGGAACCCGGTCACGCCCGATTGCTGGAGCGGATCGGCAAGCAGCCGCTGGTGGATTTCGGCATGCGACTGGGCGAGGGTTCGGGGGCGGCGCTGGTGATTCCGATCCTGCGCTCGGCGGTGGCCTGCCTTTCGGGCATGGCAACGTTCGAAGATGCCGGCGTAGACGGTCGCGACGCCCCCGGAACCGCCTCACCTTAAAGTCCAGGGTTCCAAGGGCCGCCGGCCCTTGGTGGGTCCAGGGCAAAGCCCTGGTCGGGGGAAAGGGGGCGAAGCCCCCCCCCTCGCGTCAACCGGGACGGGATGTGTCAAGGAGCGGTCATGGCCAAAAGACGGAAGCTGATTGCGGGTAACTGGAAGATGAACGGGCTGAAGGCCGACGGCGTCGCGCTGGCCCGGGACCTGGCCGGGCGGCTGCGGGCGGCCGGCGGGTTGCCGGCGGAACTGCTGGTGTGCCCGCCGGCCACGCTGATCTGGCCCGTGGCCGAAGCGGTGGCGGGCAGCGGCCTTGCGGTGGGCGGTCAGGATTGCCACCCCATGGCCGGCGGCGCCCACACCGGCGATATCAGCGCGGCGATGCTGGCCGAGGCCGGATGCGGCCATGTCATCGTCGGCCATTCCGAACGCCGCCAGGATCACGGCGAGTCCGATGCCCTGGTCGCGGCCAAGGCCGCGGCGGCCCATGCTGCCGGACTGGTGGCGATTCTGTGCGTCGGCGAGACCGGGGCCGAGCGGGACCGGGGCGAAGCCGGGGCGGTGGTCGCACGCCAGTTGGGCGGCTCGATTCCCGCCGGGGCCACCGCGGCCAACACGGTGATCGCCTACGAACCGGTGTGGGCGATCGGCACCGGCCGTACCGCGACGCCCGCCGATGTGGCGGAAATTCACGCCCTGATCCGGGCCGAACTGGTGCGCCGGCTGGAAACCGGTTCGGCGGTGCGCATTCTTTATGGCGGCTCGGTCAAGGGGGCCAATGCCGGCGCGCTGATGGCGGTGCCGGACGTGGATGGGGCGCTGGTGGGGGGCGCCAGTCTCAAGGCCGACGAATTTTGGGCTATCGCGACCAGTTGCCCCTAGCGCCGGCGGCCGGGATTGATTAAAACGACAGCGTCACCCCTGCGGTCGCCGGAATGGTCGCGGGGGGTGAGGCGTTGATAACGACGGCTGCCGCGGGTGGCCGGCCGAAGGGTTAAGGGCGATTCATGGAAACGGTGGTGCTGGTCATTCATCTGCTGCTGGCGCTGTCGCTGGTTGGCGTCATCCTGATCCAGCGGTCGGAAGGCGGCGGCCTCGGCATCGGCGGGGGCGGCGGCATGGGCGGCATGATGACGGCGCGCAGCACCGCCAACCTGCTGACCCGGACCACCGGAATTCTGGCCGGGTGCTTCATGCTGACCAGCATCGTGCTGGCGGTGATGGCGGGCGGGCACCATGCACCGGTGTCTTTGATCCAGACGATTCCGACCCAGCAGCCGGCACCCCCGGATTCGGGCAATGCAGCGCCGGCTCCGGTTTCAGCCCCGGCTCCGGTTTCAGCCCCGGCTCCCGAGGCTCCTGTCGCGCCGTCGGCTCCCGTCGCACCGTCGGCCCCGGTTGCCCAATGACGGCCTTGCCGGGAATCGCAGGCGGCACCCGCGCCCGCCAGGGTGAGGGCGGGGTGGCCGGTCCGGTTCCGGCAGTGATCAGAGAAGCGTAGCGGCCTATTCTTACTGCGTCAGAAGCGGAACGCATCCCTGCAAAGTCAATGAGTTAGCCTGCATTGAATGATTCTCATAATCAGGATATCCTCATGATATCCTTGAGAGGCTCCCATTTCTGACGCAGTAGGACTA
>PLTC01000041.1 GCA_003165295.1 Rhodospirillales bacterium
CGGGGGCTCCATCCGCGGGGGCTCCGGGCGCGGCGACTCGGCGGGCGGGCGCCAGGCCGGTGCCGCCCCACGCACGGCGGTCGGCGCCTCGGCCAGACGCTGGGCCAGGGCGTCGCCGGCCTCGATCATGAACTGCAACTCGTCCCGGAGCGCCTTGCCCCGCTCGAGGTTCTTTTGCAGACCTTCGCCGGTCTCGGCCGCGGTGCGCTTCATCGCCTTGATCCCGGCCTCGGCCCGGGCGGTCGCCTCACCGAAGTTGCGGATCAGCCCCTCCAACTCGCCGCGGCTGTCCTGAAGTTCGACCAGGCGACGATTAAGCACCACGGCGTATGCGATCGTTGCGATCAGCAATCCGGCCACCAGCAGATCCAGGATCAGGGCGATGGTGGGGGCCATCAGTGGGCGATCTCCTGCTTTGGCAGTTCCTTTTCGATGCGCACGGCGATGTTGCCGCCCTTGCGCCCCATCCGGCCGTGAAACATCGGCACCTCGCCGCAACGCAACTCGATCACGCCGTCGGCGCTGGCGTTCAGCAGGATGCGGCTGCCAACCTTCCAGTCCAGCACTTCGTGGAGCGACAGGGTCATCTCGTCGAGCACGGCCAGCAGATCGACATTGGTGACCATCAGTTCCGACGCCAGGTGGGTTTCCCAGATGGAATCACGACCGAACTTTTCACCCATGAACATTTGGAGCAGCAACTCGCGCACCGGCTCCAGGGTGGCGTAGGGGATCATCAACTCGAGACGACCGCCGCGATCCTCCATATCGACACGCAGCTTGACCAGCACCGCGGCATTGGCCGGGCGGGCGATGGTGGCGAAACGCGGATTGGTCTCAAGGCGGTCGAACCGGAAGGTCACCGGCGACAGCGGATCGAACGAGGCCGAAAGGTCGCTCAGCACCACATGGACCATCCGTTCCACCAGATTGCGTTCGATGGTGGTATAGGGACGGCCTTCGATGCGCATGGCCGCGGTGCCGCGCCGGCCGCCGAGCAGAACGTCGACGATCGAGTAGATGAGGGCGCTGTCCACCACCAGCAGGCCGAAGTTGTCCCACTCTTCGGCCTTGAACACCGAGAGCATGGCCGGCAGCGGAATCGAATTGAGGTAATCGCCGAAGCGCACACTGGAAATCTGGTCGAGGCTGACTTCGACGTTATCCGAAGTGAAATTACGCAAGGAGGTCGACATCATGCGGACCAGACGGTCGAACACGACCTCGAGCATCGGCAGCCGCTCGTAATTGACGAGCGCACTGTTGACCAAAGCCATGATGCCGGAGTTTTCGCCATCGCCCCCGGCCTCCTGGTCGAAACCGAGCAGACTGTCGATTTCGTCCTGGTTCAGCACCCGGGTCGAGCCGGCCCCGCCCGCGGCGGTGTCGCCACCGCCAGTGGTTTCATCGGCCAGCGCCGCCCATTCCGCCGCCAGCCGATCCTCTTCGCTCAAGTCAGCCATGATCGGGCCTCACTGGATCAGCATTTCCTTAAACAGAACATCCTTGACCCGCACCGGCTGCGCCGCCGCGACCACCCGGGTCAGCAACTCTTCGCGCAGACGATACATTCCGGCCGATCCCCGCAAATCCTCAAGCCGCAATTCGCGCAGGTAAACCTGGAAGTTATCGATGATCCGCGGCATGATCCGGTCAAGCTCGGCACGGTCGATTTCCCGCGAAATCTGAAGACTGATACTGATCTTAAGAAAGGTCGGGCGTCGCCCGGTGGTATTCAGGTTGATCAGCATGTCGGGAACGTCATAAAAGATCGGGACCGCGCTTTCCTTCTCTTCCGGCCGCTGCTCTTCGGGCGGTTGTTCCACCGGCTTTGGGGTCAGGATGCCGCTCAAAAACACCCCGGCGGCGGCCAGGATCAGCAGCAGCAACGGTAGAATGATGAACAGGACCAGCTTCTTGCCGCTCAGTTTTTTTCGTGGCCGATCGTCTGCGCCGTCATCGGACATTTCGTCCGGGGCTTCCGCCTTTCCCGCCATTGCCACAGCCCCACATCACAAAATCAGGTCACGCCCCGGCGATCCCCGTCGAAGGGATCCCACCAGCCGCTCTTAGCATATCGTAACCCAAGGTTTTTTAACAAGTGGTTGAAATCCGGCCGGGCCGCGCGATCACCCATCCCCGCGCAGCACGTCCTTCACCTTGCCGGCCAGTTGCTTGAGGCTGAACGGTTTGGGCAGGAAGCTGACCGGCTGGCCGCCGTCGAGCTGGTCGCGGAAGCGGTCTTCGGTGTAGCCGGAGATCAGGATCACCTTCATCTCGGGGCGGAACTGGCGGACCCGGCGAATCAGGGTCGGGCCGTCCATTTCGGGCATCACCACGTCGGTAATGAGCAGGTCGACCCGTTTGCCGTCATTGTGCAGCAGAGTCAGCGCGCCTTCGCCGCTGGTGGCCTCCAGCACCTGATAGCCCTTGTTGCGCAACGCCCGGGCGCCGAACACCCGCACCGCGTCCTCGTCCTCCACCAGCAGGATGGTGCTGGAGCCGGTGAGATCGGCGGCCGGGCGTTCGCGACGGCCGGCGGGGACGCCGGCCTGGGCCTCGACGGCCCCCAGATGGCGCGGCAGGTGGATCATGAAGCGGGCGCCCGCTCCGGGGGCGCTGTCCACGAAGACGAAACCGCCGGTCTGGCGGACGATGCCATAGACCGTGGACAGGCCAAGCCCGGTGCCCGAGCCCACCTGCTTGGTCGAGAAGAACGGCTCGAAGATGCGGGACAGGTTCGCGGGCGGGATGCCGACGCCGGTGTCGATCACCTCGATCACCACATACTCCCCGGCGGGCATCTCCTCGTGGCCGCGCCGCACCGGGCAGGTCACGGCAAGATTGCGGGTGGTGATGGTGAGCCGGCCGCCGCCGGTCATGGCGTCCCGGGCATTGACCGCCAGATTGATGATCACCTGTTCCAGCTGGCCCTGGTCGACCTTGACCAGCCCCAGATCGCGGCCGTGGACCATGCGCAGGTCGATGTTTTCGCCGATCAGCCGGCGCAGCAGGTGGGTCAGTTCCGCCAGCACGTCGGTTACGTCGAGCACCCGCGGCTGCAAGGTCTGCTGCCGGGAAAAGGCCAGCAACTGGCGCACCAGATTGGCCGCGCGGTTGGCGTTCTGCTTGATCTGCATGATGTCGGCAAAGGACTGGTCGCCCGGCTTGTGCCGCAACAGCAGCAGATCGCAAAAGCCGATCATCGCGGTCAGCAGATTGTTGAAGTCGTGGGCGACGCCGCCGGCCAACTGGCCGATCGCTTCCATTTTCTGCGCCTGCCGCAACTG
>PLTC01000135.1 GCA_003165295.1 Rhodospirillales bacterium
CGGCCCTTTGCGGGTGTGGGCAGCGCCCACAAAACCCTTCCATTTCAACGACTCGTCGCAACCTGGCGGATATGGGCGTTGACCGGTACGCTGCAACCATCCATGCTGAAAATGCAGATACAATCGGGACGTTGTTCCCGCCGGTAGAAGGGGCGTTGACTTTTATGGCAACACGGGCCAATATCCGGCGGCTGAAGGTGCGTGGTGATGTTGATCTCGTGGAAACCGAAATGGAGTGGAATGAACGGGCGGAGAGGGAACTGTATGCCTCGGCGGCCTGCATTGCCTGGATGAACGGGCATCTCGCCGGCTTGGAAACAAGGGTATGTTGTGATGCGACGCCCCTGGAGCAGGTGGAATCGCTGTTTCATAGATTTATTACGGGTAAGGTTCTGGTCTATAGCTATGATCTGCGTGACCTTGAACCTCTTGATGCCGGTATATGGGAATTAAAGAGTCCTGATTTACGTTTTTTTGGTTGGTTTCCGGTCTATAATACGTTCATTGTGGCGTATTGTGACGATGCCAGCAAAATTAAAGAGTATAATTTGTATTCGGGCTATATTCAGCAGTGCCTGCGGCTTCGGGACAAATTGCCGGTGGATCAGCCAACCTTCATCGACGGCGGATTAAGCGATGTCATTTCGAATTGAGACAAGTCTGCGGAGTCGCAGGGTCGGGCGGTTTGTGGCCAGGGTGGTGGACTCCCTGCGCCGGGCCTTTGCCGAAGAAGCGAGCCGGACCGGTTTGACCCAGGCCAAAATGGCCGAAATCCTTGAAGTGGATCGGTCGGTTATCAACCGCCGGCTTAATGGTGAGAGCAATCTGACGCTACGGACCATCGCCGAACTGGCCTATGCCATGGGTGACCGGGAGATTGTTTTTGAGCTGCGCGAACGGCAGGCACCCGTAAAGACAACCCGATTCGACGCGCCTTCGGTGGCATGCCTCACCATGCCGGGTTGCGACGTTAAGGTAGGTGTGGTGTGAATGTCGGTGAGCTTCCGTCCCTGGGCTGCATCTTCTGCGAAGATATCCGCCACGAGGTAACAGGGCTGTCCTCGTTTATCGGGGTTATGCCGGGGGCCATTTTTTTACCGTCCTACCCCTGCCAGTTGGCTAAATTTGGGATCGCCATCTCATGGCTTTTTGATAAGAATGAGATCCCTGAAACATTAAACGTTCAACTCGTTGTCCCGTGGCAGGCAGAGCCGATCAAAATTCAGCAATTGGATACCAGGGGATTGCAGTTTCAGATGAAAAATGAGGATGACCCCGACTCCATTGGGGCTTGGACCGCCTGCCGTGCGGTTTTATCTCCTTTTCCGGTGCCGTCGCCCGGCCGGATTCGGGCAGAAGTTAACACCGGATCGGGCTGGCGGATCGCCGGGACGCTGCGCTTCAGGGAAATGGTCCGACCGCAGGAGGCGGCCTCGCCAGATCTCGGCGGCCGGTAGCGGCGGCTTCCAGCCGCTTCGACATTTGGGATCGTGATTTATTGGGCATCGCCTGACGGCCACGACCGGGGCCGATCGCTCGAAGCCTCGGGTGGTCAGCGCGTCCGCCAGGATCGACCGCTCCCTCTGGCCGTTGTGGTCGGGGCTCTGGTAGCCTTCCAGCAGGTCCACGTCATCGACCAGGATCACCACCTCCCGCACCAGTCCCTGGCGCCACAGGGTGTCGACCATCACGCCGCAATAGCAGGCCAGATCGGACACCCCCGGGGGCCGCAGGGTCATGGTTTGCGCGTTGCCGCCGCTCCACTCCAGGGCGCAGCGGGAGACGAGCTTGAACAGCGCCGGCACGCCATACTCGCCGCCGCCCTCCGCCGCGGTCTTCCATCCCGACGAGAGACCGCGACCGTGATGGTCTCGACCCCGCGCTCGAAGTCGCCCAGCCGGTCGATCATGCGCACGGCGTCCTGGACCATCGGGTCCAGCAGCAGATTGAGGGAAACCGCCGGGCCATGGACGCGGGTGAGGAATGCGTTGCGGAGCTTCTGGAACAGCATCTCCAGGACCCGCTGCGCGGTGTTGCGTTCCCGGGCCGGAACGACCAGGGTGACGATGTCGGGCTGGCCTTCCTTCAGCTCGATCAGAATCCGACGGGCCAGATGGGATTTGCCGCTGCGGGATTCGCCATGGATGATCCATGGCCGCTTTTCATTTTCGTTGTCCCGACCGTAGAGCCCGTCGTAATCCCAGTTGTGGCGCAGGGTTTCGGCGCCCTGACGCAACGCCCGCTCCCGCCCGCAGAACAGCCCTTTCAAGACTTCCGGCCGTTCCGGCGGCTCGGGCTTGAAGGGATTGGGATGCGCGCTGAATTTGGACGGCTGCTGCATGGGGTGAACCATTTTTCCGGTCGGCTGGTCGCCAGGACATATCATACCCGACGGGGTGTCCGCATCTGGCACCCGACGGCGGCGGTGCGCCGATGAATTTTCCGGCGGTGATCCGGTTCAAGTGCCCCCGCACCGCCCGTGGATGTGCTACAAATCGGTGAAGACCCCGAGGCGTTTGGGGGCTCGCGGCGTAACCCCGGCAACGGGGTCGGACAAGTGGTCCCGGGTCGAACGTCACCCCATCCATCATGGAACACGCGATGCTGAATCGGTTTAAGATCAATGCCCGGTTGATGTTGCTGGTCGCTGCCACGGTTATCGGCATGCTGGCGGTCGGAGCGGTCGGGTTGCTCGACCTGCGCGCTAATCTGTTCGAGGCGCGTCAGGACAAGCTCCAGAGCGTGGTCGAGACCGCGCGTTCGGTCATTGCCGATTATCATCATCGCGCCCAAACCGGCGAAATGTCGGAGCCGGATGCGCTCCGGCGGGCGCTGGAGGCGGTGCAGATCATGAAATATGGTCACGGGGATTATCTGTTCATTCTTGATCCCAAGGTCACAATTATTGCCCACCCGGACCCGAAGCAGGTTGGCCGGAACGTCGTGGATGCTCATGACCCTACCGGGATTTATCATGCCCGGGAATTTGTCGACAAGGCCCACCACGGCGGCGGCTTCGTTTACTACCATTATCCGCGTTTGGGACAGAAGGACCCGGTCCCGAAATTATCCTATGCCGCCTTGTTCGAGCCGTGGGACCTGACCATCGTGTCCGGGGTCTATATCGATGATATCGATCAGATATTCTTGAACAATGTGCTGGCCTTGGGCACCGTGATCCTGGTTCTGGTGGCCAGTGTGGTGGTCATCGCGCTGTTGATTGCCGGCAGCATTCGCAAGCCGCTGGCCTTGATCACCGCCCGGATGAACGCGCTGGCCGGTGGCGATACCGCGGTGGAGATTCCGGCCACCGCCCGGCATGACGAGATCGGCGACATGGCCCGCGCCGTGGTCGTCTTCAAGCAGCATATGGTTGACAACGAACGGCTGCGCGCCGAGCAGGAATTGCGCAAGACGACCGCAGAGGAAGAGCGCCGGCGGATGATGCGCGGGATTGCCGATGCCTTCGAGGCGAAGATCGAGGTGATCGCCTGTTCTCTGGCCCGGGCCGCCGACCAGATGCAGAGTGACGCACAGACCTTGTCCACCACCGCCGAGGAAACCAGCCGGCAATCGGCGACGGTGTCCAGCACCGCCGAGCAGACCTCGGCCAATGTCGGAACCGTGGCCTCGGCAACCGCGGAACTGATCGGCTCGATCAGCGAAATCGGCCAACAGGTGACCCGCTCGTCGCAGATCGCCGGCGTTGCCGTGGCCGAAGCCGAACAGACCAACGGCACCGTTTCCGGGCTGATCCGGGTCGCGGAAAAGGTCGGGACCATCGTGCAACTGATCGGCGGCATTGCCGCTCAGACCAACCTGCTGGCGCTCAATGCGACCATCGAGGCGGCACGGGCCGGCGAGGCCGGTCGGGGCTTTGCGGTGGTGGCCACCGAGGTCAAGCATCTGGCCAGCCAGAGTGCTCGAGCGACCGAGGATATCACCGCCCAGATCACCGAAATGCAGGCGGTTGCGGTGGGCGCGGCCAACGCGATCCGCAACATTGCCGGCACCATCGGAGAAATCAACGCGATCGTCGGGGCGATTGCGGTTGCGGTGGCGCAACAAACCACCGCAACGCGGGAAATATCCGGGAATATCCAGCAGGTATCGGTCGGGACCCGGGAAGTTTCGACCAACATCGCCGATGTCCTTCATGCCGCGGAGGACACCGGCTCGATCGCAACCCGGGTGCTGAACGCGGCCCGGGAGGTTTTCAGCCAATCCACCGCGTTGTCAACGGAGGCCGAGAAGTTCGTGCGCCAGTTCCGGGCGGCCTGACCGGGCCGGACGAAGGTGTCATTCGTCCGGCCCGGCGGTATGACCCGAGGGTGCCGCCATTCGGTGGTCGTCAACAGGCTCTAGAACGTCACCTTGACGCGGCCGTAGTAATAGCCGCCGTCGTAACCGTAGGGAGAATTCCACGGATAGACGTTGGTGTTGATGCCGAAGCGGCGGATGGCCGGATTGGTCTTGGCGGGATAGACGTCGAAGACGTTCTGTCCGCCGATGGAAACCTTCAAGTTCTTGGTGAGCTGGTAGCCGATGTCCAGGTCGGTGGTGAAGGCCGGCGCGACATAACTGGTTACCCAGGAGGTGCCGTCACCATACTGATCGTAGACCAGCGAGCTGTGGCCCCAACGTGTTTCCCTGAGGGTGATGTCCCAGTTGTCATACAAATAGGTTCCAGACAGGGAGAACTTGTTGCGCGGCGCCACCGTGGTCAGGTTGGCGACGGTGGCCGGGCTGAACAGGCTGATGCCTTTGGCCGCAAGCGCGCCGGGGGCTTGATACTGCTTGGTGATTTCGGTTTGGTTGGTGTTGCCGGCGAAGCCCCATTTCACCGCGCCGAACGATCCGAAGTCGGTGGTGTAGTCGGCCGCAAGGTCGATGCCGCGGGTGCTGGTGTTGGCCCCGTTGGCGAAGAACAGCGCCGATACCGCGCTGGTCGACACCCCCGAGGGGATGGTGGCGCCGTTGGCGGTAATCGCGGCCACCGCCTGTGGCCCGAAGATCGTGCCGGAATCGATGATGCGATCGGTGATGTCGATCCGGTAGGCGTCGATACTGGCATGCAGGCGGTCGATCGGTTCGCTGACCAGACCGACGCTGTAGTTCGTCGATTTTTCAGGCTTCAGCGCCGGCGCACCCAGCAGCGCCGCACCCGGAGAGTTGACCGGCAACTGCACGAAGGCTGAAGTCGGGGTCACATTTGTTGCCGAAAAATATTCCTGCGCGAGCGTTGGCGCGCGGAAACTGTTGCCAAACGATCCACGTAAGCCAAGCCACTTGAAAAAGTCGTATCTTGTAGATACTTTGCCCGTCTCAGTAGAGCCAACATCGTCGTATTTCTCGACACGTCCGGACAGGTCGATCTGCCAGGGGGGAAGGATGTGGGTGCTCAGGTCGACATAGGCCGAGTAAACGTTGCGGTCGGCGTCATGGGCGTCGGTCGGCGTGAAGCCGGCATAGCCCTGCGAACCACCCAGCACATAAGAGGCCGGTTCGCCGGCGTCCACCTCGTAGGATTCGTAGCGGTGTTCGAGGCCGAAGGCGACGTTAAGCGGGTGCGGCAGCACCTGCTCGAACTCCCGGCGGATATCGAGGTTGGTGGTCGCTTCGATATTGGTCAGGTCGCCGGCGTGGAAGTTGGTCTGGCTGTCTCCGGTTGTGTAGAACAGGGTCGGATTGGCCGAATCGATGACACCGAGGCGGATGGCATCGCGGCCGAAGGTACTGCTCAAATCCCAGCTCCAGTCGAGGAGATTGGAGCCTTTGACGCCGACCGTGAAGCCAAAATCGTTCTCGTCGCTGGTTTCTTCGGGGAAGAAACCGTTCGGCCAAATCTGCGGAACCTTGGTCGGTGTGCGCCAGTTCTCGTAGGCCTCGACATAGCGATGCGCGAACGTGCCAAAGCCGTAAGCGGTCACCGTATCGCCGAGGGGGATCTCGCCATTAAAGCCGACAGTTTCAAGATTGTAGGCGGGATCGCCGAATGTGCGGCCCTGTATGGTGTAGTTGGAGCGAGGGTCGTAGCCGGTGCGGTTGGTGAAGTCGTGCAAACGCCCGTCCGCCGAAAGGTGCAGGAAGCCGCCGTTGGGTAGCGCAACCCCGGTGTCGGTGTCCGCCTGCCCGGTTGCGCCGTCGCCCCGTCCGGTTATACCGCCCGTAACCTCCACATTCGTGCCGTGGTCCGATGACTTAAGAATGATGTTGACGACGCCGGCGATGGCGTCGGAGCCGTATTGCGCCGCAGCGCCGTCTTGCAGCACTTCGACATGGTCGATGGCCGAAAGGGGGATGGTATCCAGGTCAACCGGATTGGAGCCCTGGTCTGGATCAGAGTCGGCGTTGATGTTGGCCGAGGCATGTCGTCTCTTACCGTTGACCAGCACCAGCACCTGTCCGGGATTGAGGCCGCGCAGGCGCACCGAACGCACCAGCGCGCCGGTGTCCTGACCGAAGGCGGTCGAAGAAAACGATGGCACCACATCCTTCAACGCATCGAATACGTTGGTGGCGCCGGTGGCTTCCAGGGTTTCGTTGCTGATGACTTCGATCGGCGTCGGGCTGTCATACTGGCGTCGACCGACTTCGCGCGTGCCGGTGACGATGACCGTGTCGACGTCAGACACTTCATTGGCTGATTGGGGTGCCGTTTGGGCCGCCGCAGGCAGGCCCAGGCCGGTCAGCAGGGGCAGAACCCCGAGACCGATCAGATTTCTTTTCCTCATCAAATCTCCCTCCAGCATATCTTCCAGGATCCAAAAAGACACATAGAACGTGTTATATGTGCTAGAAAACTATTATATCTATCGATTTAGTGGGCTGCAACCCGATTATACCCTACGCCCTTCGTTGATTTGGATTTGTCTAAAATTGTAACTTAATGGGATGCCCGAGGCCGTTTCAAAAAGTCGAGCACATGGCGCGGTGCGCCGCAACATACTGAAAATAAGATACTATTTAACTTTCGAGGAGAGGTTTTTCCCTTGGTGGGGCCTGCGGCAGGCAAGGACGGAGCCAAAGGTCGTGATGATGACGGCGGATATCATCGACTGGATCGGAAAAACGCCATCAGGCAGACCTTGCGCCCGCTATAGACGCTGTATCTGACAGGATACTACCAATTACAACATGTATTATGCGGATATCATACCATTATGTCATGCTCAATAGGAACGCGGCGCATGAACGCTGGTAAAACACCCTGGTCATTATCCCGACATCGCCGCCAACGGGGAACTGGTGGAGCGGGTCAAGGTGGCGCTGTCCGCCCTATCCGATTGTGACCTCCGTGCCCAGGTGCCGGGTTGACCGGCCGACGAGCCTCAGGGACGTTGCCTGTCGTACCCGCCGGCCGCCCGAGTCGCATCGTTCGGAGCCTCGGTTCTTCTGCCGGGCCGGGCCGGCCCGGTCCGGCATCCCCCTCCGCCTTGATGTCGGTTCCGCCCGGCGCCGGGATCGGTCGCCGGCGAAACAGTCCGTAACCAATGGTGACGGTTGCGGACATCGTGCCGACGTCCGGGCGCGCTATGACTTTGGCCATGGCGAGGGTTCGGGCGGCGGAGACGGCGCGGCGTGGTTGACACAACATCTTGCGGCTCATCGTGCAACCAGGGGCATTCCGCACCCGATCGCCTTGGACTGCTGTGTCACGAGATGATGGATGCGAATTTTCTGACGACTATCCTGTTCAAGCTTTGCCCGGACCTGCCGGTGGACGTGTTGCAAACCCGGGAGGACCTTGGGACCTGGGTCCGCGGCGTGACTCCGGCCACCCGTCTTGTCGCCTTTTGTTCAGGGGTGGTGGTGCCGGCGGAGATTCTGGCGGCGCTCGGCGGTCCGGCCTATAATTTCCATCCCGGGTCACCGGACTATCCGGGGCGGTTTCCCGCCGCCTTTGCCCTGTACGATGGCGTCGCCACCTTTGGCGCGACCCTGCACGAGATGGCGGAGCGCGTCGATTCCGGGCCGATCGTCGGCTGTACCCGGTTTGCCGTTCCGCCCGGCAGCAGTTACCGGTGGCTGGTGGCGAAGGCCCATCAGGCCGCGCTTCATCTGTTTTTCGAGGCGGTACGACCCCTTGCCCGTTCGGCGGCGCCACTGCGGCCCCTGCCGCTGGTCTGGGGCGGGCGGCGGTGCACTCAGAGGGCGCTGGAGCAGGCGTGCTGCCTTTCGGTCGACGCAACGGCCGACGACATGGAGCGGAGGTGGGGAAGTTTTGCTCAGGTTCCCGGTGCCAGACTGTATATTATGCTGCACGGCCGGCGTTTCGAACTGGCGGCATGACCGATGCCCTTGAACCCGGCACCGGTTGAAGGGCGGTGACGCGGGCAGGGAGCAGGTTGGACAGGCGATCAGCAACGGGGCTTTGCGGGGACGTCGCAACCGCCGCCGCGTCGCCATCATCAAAACTTCGGAGGGTACGAGAATTATGGTAACACGTCGGTTCCTTATGGTCTGCCTGATTCTGCCGCTGCTCGGCGGAATGGTCGCCGGGGTGGCCCGGGCGCAGACCGGCGACGTTGCCGCCGGCGCCGTCAGCTTTGTCGACGCCCTGGGCAAGGAGGCGGTCGCGGTTATGGCCGACAAGACCATCAGCCGGAGCCAGCGGGTCGAGCGATTCCGGGATCTGTTCCACCGGGGCTTCGACATTCCGTCCCTGGCCCGCTTCGCCCTCGGCCGCTACTGGTCGGTGGCGACGCCGCCCCAGCAGCAGGAGTATCTCAGGCAGTTCGACGAGATGGTGGTCCGCTCCTACGCCGCCCATTTCGAATCCTACGGCGGCGGCTCCTTTCGGATCACGGCAAACCGGTCGGATGCGGATCGGGACGTCTTCGTCACGACGGTCGTCACGCCAAACGAAGGCCCCCCGGTCAATGTCGAGTGGCGGGTCCGTCAACGTGACGGCCGCTTTGGCATTATCGACGTGGTGATCGAGGGCGTGAGCATGAGCGTTTCCGAGCGCCAGGAATTCTCGTCGGTGATTCAGGCCAAGGGCGGTAACATTGATGCCTTTCTCCAGGCCCTGCGGAACAAGGTCGCCACTATGATTTCGTCAAGCGCCCCGTGACGGGGCCAGAGGCAACGCCTCCGGCAGGGCGCTGCCCTGCACCCGCAAGGAGGCTCGCCTCCTTGACCTCATGACGTTCATGGGTTCAAAGGGCCGCCCGGCCCTTTGCGAGTGTGGGCAGAGCCCACAAAACCCTTCGCAGCCTTCCCCCGTTACGGCGCCAGCACGAACCTCACCGGCTGCGGTCCGGCGGCAATCAGGCGGACCGCGAAGGGCGAGGTGGGTTGGGCGCCGCCCGGGTCGTCGGGTCCGGGAACCGACTCGTGATAGGGTACCACCACCGTTCCATCCTGCACGGTCGCAGGGTCGAGGCTGACGGCATAGCCGGCGCCGGTGCGCGGGCCGAGAAACAGTGCCACCGCCATCCGGTCGTCGGGCAGAGACACCGGCGCCGGGATTCCGGCCTGGACCCATAGCCGGGTCCAATCTTCGCCGGTGCGCGCGGTCAGTTCGGTGCGCCCGGTGGTGGTGCTGCGGTCGCCTTGCCAGGCCGTGCCTGGTTCGGCATCGGCCTGAGGGCGCAGGCCGGGATCGGTTCCGGGGTTGGTGTCAGGGTTGGTGCCGGGGGCGCCGGTACAGCCGCCAAGGGCCAGCAACAGCATCGACAGGGCGGGCAGGGACCGGGAGAACGCGCGGGACATCGGGTCAGGTCCCCCGGGGCAGGGCGGTTTCGGCCAGAAGCACCCAGTAGCTGGCGCCAACCGGCAGAATCTGGTCCTGGAAATCGTAATGCGGGTTATGAAGCATGCAGGACGCGGCGCCGCCGCCCTGACCCAGCCAGACATAGCACCCCGGCCGCTGCTCCAGCATGAAGGCAAAATCCTCGGCGGCCATGGACGGCTCCAGGTCGCGGTGGACGTTCTGGGCGCCCACCACCTGCGCCGCCACCGAGGCCGCGACGGCCGCCTCGGTGCGGCTGTTGAGGGTGGCGGGATAATTGCGCCGGTAGGCGGTTTCCGCGGTGGCACCAAAGGCCGCGGCGACCCGCTCGGCAATCCGGGCAAGGCCGTGCTGAAGCCGGTCCTGGGTCTCGGGCCGGAAGCTGCGCACCGTTCCCGAAAGGGTCACGGTATCCGGGATGACGTTGAAGGCGGAGCCGCCCTGGATCATGGTCACGCTGACCACCGCGGCGTCCACCGGGTCGGTGCCGCGGCTGACCAGCGATTGGGCGGCGGTGACGATGTGGGCGGCGACCAGAACCGGATCGATGCCAAGCTGGGGCATGGCGCCGTGCCCGCCCTTGCCGGTGACGGTGATCTCGAAATGGTCGGCGGCGGCCATCACCGGCCCCGCCCGCACGCCGAAGGTGCCCGGCGGCAATTGCGGCCAGTTGTGCATGCCGAACACCGTGTCGCAGGGAAAGCGGTCGAACAGGCCCTGGTCGATCATCACCTTGGCGCCGCCGGCGCCTTCTTCGGCGGGCTGGAAGATCAGGTGGACGGTGCCGTCGAAGTTACGGGTTTCGGCCAGATGGCGTGCCGCCCCCAGCAGCATGGCGGTATGGCCGTCGTGGCCGCAGCCATGCATCTTGCCGGGATGCCGGGAGGCATGGGCAAAGCCGTTCCGCTCGGTCATGGCCAGGGCGTCCATGTCGGCGCGCAAGCCGACGCTGCGGGGGCTGTTGCCGTGACGCAGCACGCCGACCACCCCGGTTCCGGCCAGACCACGATGAACCTCGATGCCGAAGGCGGCCAGCCGGTCGGCCACGAAGCCGGCGGTGGCCACCTCCTCGAAGGCAAGTTCCGGGTGGGCGTGAAGGTGGCGGCGCCACGCGATCATTTCGTCGAGGCGGGCGGCAATGGAGTCGAGAACGGGCATGGCAAGGGGTCTCCCTGGCCGGTTGGCGGACCACCATTTCGATGGCTGACCCTGGGGCACGAAGTGGCACATTCTCGCACCACAGTCCAGATTAATGGAACCGGGAACCGAGAAAACCGTTGCAATGACAGGGCAACGGCGGGACTTGTGAGCGCCATCCCGGGATGGCGGAAGGGCGGTTGGACCGAGCATGACGGACCGGTTGCGGATGCGCGTCAGGGCGTTGAGGGTGGGGCTGGCGGCGGCGGGCGTCCTGGCGCTGGCCGGTTGCGCGGCTCCGGTGGTGGTCGGGGCCGCCGGCGGCACGGCGGCGGTTAAGGCCACCGAGCAACGCGGACTGGCGGGAGCGGTCTCCGACGTGGAAATTCACACCAAGATCAGTGATCTGTGGTTTAACACCGACGGTGACCTGTACAGCCGGATCAATCTGACGGTGGACGAGGGGCGGGTGATGCTGACCGGCCGCGCCGTCAGCCCCGAACAGCGGGCGACCGCGGTCCGGCTGGCCCGGACGGTGCCGGGCGTGCAGGAGGTGATCGACGAGATCGCCATCGACCCCCGGGACTCGCTGATCGACAACGCCCAGGATGGCTGGATCGGAACCCAGTTGCGGGCGGCTCTGGTGCTCGACCGGGATGTGCAGTCGAGCAACTACAGTATCGACGTGGTTAACGGTGTGATTTACCTGATGGGGGTGGCGCGCAGCCCATCGGAACTGGAGCGGGTGATCGGTCATGCCAAGGCGCTGGCTCATGTTCAAGGTGTGATTTCCCATGTCCGCGTGCTTTGACGTTTTCCGGCCGGGCGCCGCCAGGACTGCCGGGGCCAACCGGTCCTGGCTGGCCCTGGTGCTGCTGTTTCTGATCGGCTGGCCCTGCGGCTGGTCCGGGGTGGCGCTGGCCGACGACGCCGCCAGCCAGGCCAACCGCCAGTTCATCCAGGCCATGCAGTTGATCCGCCAGGCCAACGCCACCTACGACCCGAACGAGGAAAGCCGGCTGCTGGACGAAGCCGACCGCCTGCTCCAGGACATCATCACGCGGTATCCCGATACCGATCTGGCGGTTCAACTGGTGACCAACCAGTTCGTCGGTGACTTCGATTTCTTCGAATTCCGCAATCGGGTCAAGTCGATGGTCTGCAATGACCAGTTGTCGTCGAAATGCTTCCTGTTCCGAATCAGCAGCCTGCTGCCGCCGGTGGAGACACCGATCACCACCGCGCGCTGGGACTGGCTGTCTTTGGCGGTGGCCTACCATCTGCTGGGCGACCCCGGCCGGGCCAAGGAAATCATCGCGCCGTTTCTCTCGGCGGTCCGGCACGGTGTGGCCACCGAAGGCGGTGACCGCGATCTGTTCGTCGGCCGGGCGCTGGCCCTGACCGACCAGAGCCCGCTGGCCCTGGACCTGACCCGCAAGATTCCCGACTGTTCGACCCGTCTTTACAATCTGGCCGACGTGGCCGATGTGGCGCTGTGGCACAAGGACCGCGATCAGGCCGCGGCCCTGGCCCTGGAGGCGCAGGACTATGCCGCGGCGCAGGGGTGCGGCGCCGAATTGGGGCTGGTCGCCCGGACCCTGTTCGATGCCGGCCGCGAGACCGAGGCCCGGGCGCTGTTTGCCACCACCGTCGAGCAGCAGTTCGGCCAGGGCAAAGAGGTTAAGAGCGGTTGCTGTGCGCCGGAACTGGCGGTGGCTGCGGGGGACATGGGCTCTCCCGATCTGGCCCTGACCCTGCTGCGGACGGTGCAGGAAGAGAATCCCTGGACCATTGCCACCGTGCTGGGCAAACTGGCACGGCGCGGCGAGACCGCGACCGTGCTGGCCTATGCCGATCAGGTCCAGGACGCCGACAACCGCGGTGAGACCTACGCCGAACTGATCGGGGCGTTCCTGGAGCGCAATGACCGCGCCACCGCCGAGGATCTGATGAAGCGCCTGGACAAGCTGGCCGGCGACGACGGCAATCGTCGCCCGGCCCTGATCGCCCATCACGCCCGGGCCGAGAAGCTCCTCTACCCCGACGATCGCTGGCGCGGCACCTTCCAGCAGGCGATCACCGCAGCAGAGCACGCCAGCAGCTTCGTTCGTCGTGACATCGGCGGCCCGCTGATTGCCGTGCTGGTGAAGATCGAAACCGGGTTGCCGCTGCTGGATTGAGCCGGAGCCAACCGTGACGAGGTCTGCGCAATCCCGCGGATCTGGCACGGCCTGATCCGGTCGGCCCATGGTCAAATGCCGGTGGCCGACCGCTGCGGTTTGGTGTTGGACGGACCCGCCCGGACCCGCCAACCTGCCAAGCCAAATAAAATCCAAAGATGGCAATGGTCAGTGGATAAGTGTGATGCGTGATAACAGCGCCGATGGCCCCGGATCGGCATATGTGCCGAACACGGTTCGTTATATTTTAGATGCATGCCGGGATTCGCCATGGCGTGCCGAAGTGTTTGATGACCATTCATCGTATTTGGTCAAGGTGTCAAGCGGTGGCGCCGATTTCTTTTCGGGGGATGGATCGGTATGCGCCTACCCGATCAACTCGGCAACGGCATACACGATTTCCGTTGATAAGGCTCATACTTATACAATTTTGCGGCGTGCCGGACTTTCGGTCCCGGTCGGCGAGCATTTTTTTATTTCGCAAATGTACAGCGCGGTGAGAGCCCCGGGTAAAGAATTTGCAGATGCCATTTCATATGCCGATGACACAGGCTATCCCCTTTTTGCCAAACCCAACAACGGCTCGCGGGGGGCATTTGCCACCGTTGTTTTAAACAGGAACGATCTCATCTATCATTTGATGGCAATGAGCGGAAAATATCAAATCGCGTTGCTTCAGCAGGTGGTACCGGGCGATGAGTATCGGTTTTTCGTTCTGGATGGTGTGGTTCTATACGCTCATCAAAGGCTGCAACCGCTTCTTATCGGCGATGGCGAGCGGACAATTCGGGAATCAATGCGGATCGTCAACGAACAGCTTAAGGCCAATGGGCTGACGGCAGTGAACATCGATTCAGAATACTTCAAGAAATGCCTGTTTCAGGATGGGCTTGACCTTAATTCCGTGGTGCCAAAGGGGGGCATATTTAAGTATTCGGCGCGATCAAATATCAGTATAGGTGGCGGCATTGCCAATTTCACCGAGGCGGTATCCCCGGCAGTTGCCGAATACTGCAAGCAAATCGCCCGGGCACTCAATCTCCGTGTTTGCGGAATTGATATTTTGACCGAAAGCGGGATTGATGATCCCGCGAATTTTGTGGTTCTCGAAGTTAATGGCAATCCGGCAATTTCGGCGCTCGAAAAAATTGGCCGCTATGACAAAATTATATCGATATGGAAGACTATATGTGAGCTATACTTCGATCAACGCCCATTTGCCACAAAATAAATGAGATATTATCTCGATAATAATGGTTAAAATCGGCCGTGGGCGGCAACACAGGGGGCAAGCGGCAATGTCAATCAACGAACCTGACCCCATAGAATACCTGTTATCGATTCAAAAATATGGAACAGGTCTATCATTGCATCGGGTTTCCGAGCTGTGTTCGGAAACTCTGTCTTCTGATTGGGGCCGGCAGATCGACACTATTCATGTGACGGGGTCAAACGGCAAAGGCAGTGTATCGAATATGGTGGCGCTTACGCTGCAAGATTTGGGGCTCAAGGTGGGTTTATTTGTCTCGCCTCACCATTTTGTGTTTAATGAGAGGATTTCTGTGAATGGAATTTACATTAATGATGAAGAGTTGCGGGAGCTGGTGCGGTGGTTTTCGGGAAAGAGCGCCCGGTACAGTGACGCCAATAAGGGCGATGCCATCGGCGCCTTTGAAGCCTTTTCCGTTATTGCGTTGCGCCATTTCGAGCGTCACGCTGTCGATGTGGTTGTGGCCGAGGCCGGGGTCGGCGGCAGATACGATCCGACCCGGATTTTTCCAGGTTCGGTCAACGCCCTGGTCTCGCTGGACCTTGAACACACGGAATTGCTTGGCAAGACCTTGGAACAAATTGCTTTTGATAAAGTTGATATATGCCGTGATGGCGCGTATCTGGCGGTCGGAAAAATAGATGCGGAAATCAGGCGCCGTCTGGTGGCCTATTTGAAGTTGAAGCGCATTGAGGGAATTTTTGTAGAGGATGTCGTCTCATCGGCGGACATGGCATATGACGAAGAGCGGATGCGGGCAACGCTGACGATTTTGGGAGAACACCTGGCGGGTATGGAGTTTTCTCTACCCGGTCGGCACCAGATCAACAACGCCGCGGTTTCATATCTACTGGTCAAGGAGTGGGTGGGGCGACACCGTCCGGATATTGGTGTCGATATGATTAATAAGGCGTTCAGGCGAAGCGTCGCGAACATTGTCTGGCCCGGGCGTATGCAAAAACTCGGTGACTCACCGACATTCTATATCGACGTTGGACATTCACCGGCAGCCATCCAGGCCGCGGCAGAGACGATCAGTTCGATGATCGGATCCAAAAAGTTGATCATCATCATCGGGGTTTCCTACAATAAGGACGCCGATGGCATACTGTCGATTCTGGCACGGTACGCCGACGTTGCAGTTTGCACAAAGGCTCACCATCGAGGCGGAAGCCCGGAGGCAATCAAAGAGAAGCTGAAGGCATATCGACCGAATCTCGAATGTCATGTCTGTGAGGCTATCGAGGAGGCGGTTCCGTTGGCGATGAAGATGGCGGTCGAGCGGGACATGGCGGTATTTGCCGCGGGTGGACTGTTTCTGGCATTGGAGGCCCACGCCGTATTTTTTGGAAGGCCGCCGCAAAATCTCAAATTTTTTTGAAGAATGTTGTCTTTCCGGTCAAGATGGGGTGCGCTTCGGGGGGGNNAGCGGCTTCGCGGTTTTTGTGCGTGACCTTTATCGGTCGCTGGTGACCGGCGGAGCCGGGGTGACCACTTGGGGTTGGGTGGTCAGGCGGGTGATCAGACCCTGAAGGTCGGTACCGGAGGCTTCGGTTGCGGGCGGCAGTGCCACCGACTGGGCGGCGATTTCCGAGGCGTAGGGCAGGGGCCGGACCGGAAGGCCGGCGTGGGCCTCCATCATGAAGTCGTGCCACAGTCGGGCCGGTAGACCGCCGCCTGTGACCTTTTTCATCTCGTCATTGTTGTCGTTGCCAAGCCAGACCCCGGAGACCAGATCGGCGGTGAAGCCGACGAACCAGGCATCGCGGTAGTCGCTGCTGGTCCCGGTCTTGCCGGCGGCCGGGCGGTCGAGTCGCGCCGCCTTGCCGGTGCCGTAAGCCAGAACCCCGGTCATCATGCCGGTCAGTTGCGACACCGCGTCTTGGCCGGCGACGACCGGGAGGCCGGCGGCGGTGGAGCCGTGACGCTTGTACAATTCGGTGCCGCGGTTGTCGCGGATTTCCAGGATGGCATAGGGAATCACCGGCCGCCCGCCGTTGGCGATGCCGGCATAGGCGGCGGTCAGCTCCAGGGGCGTAACCTCGCTGGTGCCAAGCGCCAGGCTGAGGTCGTGGCCGAGCGGCGAGGTGATACCCAACCGCTGGGCCAGGCTGCGCACCCGATCGATCCCGACCTGTTCCAGAACCCGGACGGCGCAGGTGTTGATGGAGTGGGCCAGGGCATCCCGGAGCGGCACCAGGCCGCGNNCAACGCCTGGGTGGCGCGGTTGAACGGGCTTTCCCCGTAGTTGCGGCCACCGACCAGTGCCCGCACCGCGCCGTCGGGCGACAGCGCCACCAGCGCCCCCTGACTCACCTGATTCTGCGGTCCCTGGGTGGCCAGCAGTTCGGCCAGTCGCCGCTCGGCGGCCTGCTGGGCGCGCAGGTTGAGGGTGGTGAAGACCACCAGATCTTCGTGGTCGTAGCCGATGTAGCTGCCGACATGGTCGGAAATCCAGTCGGCGAAGTACCGGCCAAGGCCGGCGGCGGTGGCCGGGCGGGGCGACGGCGGCTCCAGGGTGGCCGCGGCCATGTCCGCCGGGGTGATGAAGCCTGCTTCGACCATGGTATCGAGCACCACCTGGGCGCGCTGGCTGGCTTCGTCGGGGTTGTTGACCGGCGAGTAGCGCGACGGCGCCTTGAGCAGGCCGGCGATGATCGCGGCCTCGTGCAGCGTGATCCGCGAAACCGGCTTGCCGAAATAGGTCTGGGCCGCGGCATCGACGCCATAGGCGCCGGCTCCCAGATAGACCCGGTTGAGATAGGCGGTGAGAATCTGGTCCTTGCTGTAGACGTGCTCCAGCCACAGCGCCAACAGCGCCTCCTGAATCTTGCGGCGCAGCGTCCGATCGGGGGACAGGAACAGATTCTTGGCAAGCTGCTGCGTAATGGTCGAGCCGCCCTGGACCATGTGCTCGTGTCTGAGATTGACGTAAACCGCCCGGGCCAGTCCGATCGGGTCGATGCCGAAATGATGATAGAATCGCCGGTCCTCAACCGCGATCACGGCCTGGACCAGGACCCGCGGCAGCCGGCTCACATCAATGATCGCGCCCTGAATCTCGCCAGTGCGGGAAAAGCGCGTGCCGTCCGCCGCGACCAGGGTTACGGCGGGGCGACGCACATGTTGGGCGACCTGATGGACGTCAGGCAGATCGTAACCGTAATAAAGCAGGATCACCGCCAGCGCCAGGGAGCCCCAGATTGCTGTGAGCACCGTCCATTTGGCCAGCCAGATCAGTACGCCGGGCCGGCGCCGGCGTGGCCCGGCGGCAAGGTCCGGCCGTGGTCGGGATCGCGTCCGGGCGGCGGCGGTGGGGGGCGGCGGTCGCCACGGCCCGCTCACCAGCGGCGCCACCGGTGCCGGGACGGCGGCGGGGCCGGGCGTCGGAGCGCCGCCGGATGCACCGGGCGATGCGCCATGACCGATCGGGGGACGCTTGAATGGCAAGCCGCAGCATGACCTCCGCTGACGCGCCGCAAAAAACCGGGAGGCGGCGACATGATAGTCCTGACGAAGGACTCGGATCGGCGAGCCTTGTCATTGACATGTGGGGCTTCGCCCCTTGCCCCTGACCAGGGCTTCGCCCCTTGCCCCTGACCAGGGCTTCGCCCTTGACCCACCAAGGGCCGGCGGCCCTTGGAACCCGGGACATGAAGCATGCGGGCGCCAGTATCAGGTCCGGCCAACTCCGGTTTGAGCATAGAGCACCGAAAGCGGCAGGTCCAGGCCGGCACCGTCCAGCCGCAACCGGGCATCGCGGTCGAGCAGCAGGTCGGTGATCCAGCGCGCCCCGGCCAGCCGCCGGTGGACCTCGCAATAAATGCGGCGGTCCTGAACCAACACGACCTCGCGGCAAGCGGGCAGGGCACGAAAGGCCGGCAGCTTGACCTTGCGGATCATTTCCTCGTCCACCGCTCCCAGCACCTCGACAATCACCAGCGCCTCGGCACCCAGGCTGCGGCCGGGCAGCGGCGGGCCGGCGGCCACCACCAGCCCGGCATGCAGCAGCGAGCCGGGCCGGGCCGGGTCGGACAGAGAGGCGTCAACCCGCAAGGTACACGGCGGCATTCGCGCAATAGCAGCAAATAAATGCCCGGCGAAGTTGCCGAGCAGCACCTGCCCCGCCTCGCTGGCCATGGCTGGCGCGACCGGAACCGGCTCGGGCAGGCAGGTCGGAGGAGGCATGGAGCGGCTCATGACCAAGTCGGCGGGGGGGGGAGCAGGGTGCGCGACGGTCACTCCAGCAAAAACGGCTGCCCACGCAGGCTTCGATTACGGGGTGTGGCCAAGATAACCGGCGAGATCGGCGTCGTACCGCTGCATGTGAGTGTCCAGGGTCTTTTGCAGGTGCGGCCACAGGTCGGCGGTGGTGCTCTCGCGTCCGACGGCGAACGCCGAAATGAACTCGGCCAGGACGCTGATGATGTAATCGTGGCTGCGCTTATGGTGAAACAGGTTAGGGTAGTTATGTGACTTCATGAGCTCTTCTTCGTCAGAAAAGTGCAACAGCATCGAAGCCTTTAACATATTAAGCGCATAAGCCACCCGGTTACGGTCAAGGGTCGGACCGGTCAGTAGCAGACCAAGCTCACTGCCAATAGCCACAATGGAGTTATGGTCTTGGTCGTTGGTGGTCTGGTAAGCCTGAACGTATGCCATGCCATGATGCTCCCGGTCGGTGGTCGTGTGGCCGCTGTCCAGCGAATATGGACCATTTGCCGTTAATACCAAGCTATCCTGACCGATCGCGAGGCTCCAGGCAAGCGATCAAAGACGACCGTGACTCCGCGACCGGGTGGGGCCGGAACGGCCGATGATGACCGGACGGCGCGGCGGCGGCCGGAACCGCCCCGAGTCGGGGCCGTAACGGCTCACTTCGCACTCCGGTTCTGGTCGGGGGGCCGGGCGAAAGCTGATGACCGGGGAGATGCTTTGCCAGACCCGGCTCAACGTTGGATCCACCGCCGCCGAAGCGAAGGTCAAAAAAAAGCCTCTTTTCTGCCATGGAATAACATCCGGTCGATAGGTAGAGTCGGGCCGACTCGCCAATTATTTGATGGAGCCATTGATGAGCGACGTACCCGCAGCCGCCCCCCAGACTCCGAGAGAGCAGGTTTCGGTTCCGCCGGTGCCGCAGCCCAACGAAGAAGATCGGCGTGCCATTACCGATTTCTTTGACCGGTTGCGTGCGGCCGATGTGCCGCGCGACCCGGGGGCCGAGGCGTTGATTGCCGGGCTGATCGAAAAGGACCCGAAGCTGCGTTATACCCTGACCCAACTGGCTTTCTTTCAGGAGCATGCCCTGGCCGCGGCGCAAAACCGCATTCAGGACCTGGAATATCAGTTGGAGCAGAAGCAAGGGGGCCTGTTCGGCTCGCTGTTCGGTTCGCGGGCGGCGCCGCCGCCGCGTCCGGTCCAGGCCCCGGGGGCCGCTCCCGGCCTGTTCAGCCCCTCGCGCGGCGGCTTTCTGGGGGGAGCCGGCGGGCTGGCGGTGGGGGTGCTGGGTGGCGCCCTGCTTGGCGCCGCGGTGACGTCGGCGCTGACCTCCGAGCCGGCGGCGGCGGCTCCGGCTCCGGCCTATTCGCCGGTCGATGACGACGATGACGACGATGACGGCGGCGGTCTTGACATCGACAGCGATTATTGATCGTCGCCGGCCGTCGCCAGCCCGTGCCTGCTCAACAGGCGGCGGAACTGGTGGTAGCCGAGGCCGAGGCCGGCCGCCGCCTGTTTCCGGTTAAAGCGGTGGTCGGCCAAGGCCGCCTCCAGCAATTGGCGCTCCAGGTGTCGGACCTGCGCGTCGAAATTGCCCGGCGACCGGGGCGGGTGGGGGTCGGTGATGGCCTCCGGCGTTGCCTGCGCGGCCGGTGCGGGCGTGGTCGGCGCCGGCCGGAACGGCGAGGCGAACGGGTCGAGGATGATGGTGACCACCGGCGCGTTCGGATCGACGCTGCGGTAGACCGAGCGTTCCACCACATTCCTGAGTTCCCGGACATTGCCTGGCCAGGGGTGGGACTGGAGTCGGGCCAGGGCCTGATCGGTGAAGCCGGGAAAGAAGGACCGGCCCAACTGTCGGCTCATGCCGACCGCAAAATGCTGGGCCAGCACCGGAATATCCTCGGGGCGGGCGCGGAGCGGGGGCAGGGTGATCACCTCGAAGGCCAGCCGGTCAAGCAGGTCGGCCCGGAACCGGCCGGCGGGCGCCAGAGCCGG